>NZ_JBSTYK010000002.1:0-444167 GCF_054052485.1 Aeromonas intestinalis | reverse complement strand
AGCGTCAGTTGCTCACCTGCGAGCGTGACCTCCTGGTTCGCAATCAGTTCACTGTTTTGACCCGTGGTCAGATACTGACCCAGCCACTGCAGCCCTTCCCGGCTGTGCAGTTTGCCGTCACTCTTGGCCTCGTTCACGGCCAGTACCAGCGACTGGGCCTTGAGCAGCCCGTCGAACTCACCTTCCTCAGCCGTGACCTGAGCTTTGCCTCCCACCAGCGTCTGGCCACTCAGTTGCAACAGTCGGCTGCCCAGTTGCAGCTCACCATCAGTCAGCTGTTGACCCGTCAGCACCAACTCATCCCCGTCGAGGGCAAGCCGTGATACCCCGAGCAGGGTACCTGTACTGCTGAGCTGATGGGCGTCAATCGCCACATCCTGGCTGGCGATACGCCCTCCATTGCTCAACTTCCCGGACTCAATTGCCAAGGTGTCACCACCTGCCAGGGAGCCCTGATTGCTCAGAGACTCCCCCTTGAGCACCAGGTGCATGTCACCCTGCAGACTGCCACTGTTGTCCAGCTCACTGCCTTGCCAGCTCAGGGTCTCACCGGCCTGCACTTCTCCCTGGTTATGGAGCTTGCCTGCCGTCAACTTAACCTCTTCTCCCCGCACCTTGCCGCCGACGGTCAGGGCTTCGGCATTCACCGCAAGCTGCTGTGCAGCCACCTCCCCCTCCAAGGTCGCTTGTCCAGCTTGCAGAGTGGTCTTGGTACCCGATTCGCTTTTTCCTTGTGAGCCTTGCTCCCACTGGTTACCAGCCTTGATATCCAACGAACCTGCCGAACTCAGCACGCCATCGTTGCGACCGTTGTCACTCAGCGCTACCTCCAACATCTGCCCACTCTTGAGGAGACCTTTATTCTCAAGGTGTTGGCCCTGAACATTCAGGGTCTGTCCTGCCTGGATCTTCCCATGGTTGTGCACATTTTTTCCGACGAGGCTGACGGTGTCCCCCTGCAGATCCCCCGCTTGAACGAGCTCATCTGCCGTCAGGGCAATCCGTTTGGCCGTCATCTCGGCATGCGTATTCATATTCCGGGCGTTGGCGCCGATATCATCGGCTTGCAGCTTGCTCCCCGTGAGGGTCAATCCCTCATTGGCTTGCAGTGCCAGGGCTCCACCACTGGTGAGGTTACTCTGATCGAGCCGCAGCGACTTGCCCGCAAGACGAGCGTCTTGCGCGGCCTGAATATCGGCATTCTGCGCACTCAGCGTCCCCGAAGCGCCAATCTGGGCCGAGCCGCCGGCCTGCACCCTGCCGGTCAGGGCAACATCATCACGTCCCTCAACCCGCAATGCGCCTGTGGAAGATGAATCTCTCAGTCGGATCTTGCCGCTGGCCTCCAGAGTCAGATCCCCTTGATTCGCCACCGCATTGGCAAGATTGACCCCTACCCCCTGCTCGGTTGAGACCAGACGGATCTTCCCTGCGTACATGCCACCTAGGGCCGCAGTATCGATGGCGACTTCCGGTGCCGGGCCTTCCCCAGCTTGGGCCCGGATCTCCCCGGTCTGACGGTTGACCTGATTGGCCCCGGCTATCACGTTGACCTCTTTACCGTGCAAGACGCCATTGAGCTGTACTGCTCGCGCGACCAGATCAACGGAAGCCTGACGACTGGCATCCAACCCCTTGCCCCCCACCGTCAGCGTGCCTCGTTTGACATCCAGCATCTGCAACTGCCCTTGGGCATCCAGCACCGGTTTGCCGGTCGACAGGGTCACGGTCGGCGTATTGATGAAACCGCAACCATCACAGGTCAACCCATTGGGGTTGGCCACCACCACACCCGCCTGCTGGCCTGCGACTTCGAGATAGCCTTGCAACTGGGACGGATTGACCCCGATGACTTCATTGATGATGGCGCTGGCGGCCTGTCCCCCAAGATGAGGATTATTCTGGATGAGCCCGCCCAGCTGTGTCTGGGCCAACTGCCCGGTGGCATTGTTGAGAATGGCCCCCCCCTGACCGACGTTGAAATCGGTGTAGAGGTTGTGAGAAATCCCGGCGCCATTTGGCGTGGCAATGTCCACTATGGGCACACCGTTCCCCGCCTGGTTGAGGGTGGTATTGCCAGTCGCCACCGCGATCCCTTCGGCAAAGGCGGGGTGAGCGGGTTGCAGCGCCATCATCAGACACATTTGGTACACTACGGCGCGGCACACCAGGGAGAGTTGGGGCTGACGAGCAGTCATGGTAGTCATCGAGTTATTCCTTAAAACGTGACGCTGGCGCGGTAGTAGAGCACCCAGGGATCGGGATTGAGCCAGCCGGGAGCACTGATGGGGAACCCTATGCTGATGTTGGCGGTGAAGTGTTGATAGCGTTGCTCCCAACCGGCGGCAGTACCCACCAAGTTGCGCCAGCTATCTTGCTGATTTCCCAGATCGACCCGGCCCATGTCCAGAGCAAGCCAGGTCCGCCACTGGCCGAGCCAGGCAGGTGACTGTCCCTGCCAGCTCACTTCGTTACGAAGGTAGCCACCCGTATCCCCACTGATACTCTGTTCCTTGAAACCGCGCACCGAAGCTTCTCCCCCCAGGGAAAGGCGATCCACGCTGTAGAGCACATCCGGTGACCACTGCAACGAACCGGTCGACAACCAGCCCAGATGCTCTCCCGCCGTGCTGTAACTGCCAAACAGCCCCCATTTTTCAAACTGTGCCTGGGGCAACAGGGGAGAGCGGCCATGATCGCTGTCAGCACCGAACCAGTCGGTACCCAGGGTCAGGGCCGGGCTCAGGGTAAAGAAGTGGCGGTCGATCCGCGTCGCCAAGTTGAGTCCAAGGCGAAGGGAGGAAAGTTCATAGCTGCTACTTTCCAGCAACTGATCCATGATGAGGTTGCGGCTCTGACGATGGGTTATCCCGGCTACCGCCGATATCTTGCTTTCTCCATCCCGATAGAGGGTTCGGGTGAGGTTGCCGGTGACAGTGCGCGTGTCTCCTCGACTCTCGAACACAAATCCACGGGATTGCACGTCGTTGCGGTATTCGCTGTACTGATAACCCGCATCCAGCAACCAATAGCCATAGGGAAGAGTCACGCCAGCTTGCCAGGTCGCCGCATCATGGGCATCACGCCCATCCGTGCTGCTGGAAGCCCCCAGAGTCCATTGATCGGCCAATGACAGCAGATCATCGGCGCTCAACGACAGGCGCCCCTGCTCTTCTCCCGTACTCTGCTGACCACTGTTATCCAGATCCAGGCTCCCCTGCACGGGGAAAGATCGCCCTCCTTTGAGGTTGACGATGGAGAGCCCAGCCTGGTGACCGGGTTGAATATCGAGGCGATAGGAGAGTGAACGTAATCGGGAGAGCTGATCCACCCCCTGCTCGAGATCCCTCAGATTGAGGATCTCGCCTACCAAACCGGGGAACAGGGTTCGGGTCATGGGGTCGGGTTGGCCATCCACCACTATGGCCTCGATGCGCCCCTCCAATACCCCCAGCGTCAGAACGCCAGCGGCAAGATCCTGTTCCGGCAAAAAAGCCCGACTGGTGATGTAGCCCTTGGCCAGATACCACTGACTGACGGCACGGATCAGACCGTTGATATGGGGGAGGCCCATGCAGGTATTCAAATAAGAGTCGGTGAGACTGGCGCGGGCCTTGGCATCCAGCACCGTGTTCCCCTCTAGGCGGATCTCGATCACCTGGAAGCAAGGGCCACTCGCCTCGGCCTCACCCGGCGTTGCCGGGGCCGGTAAGGGCAACTGACGCGCCACCTCATCACGCTGCCGAGCCGCATCCTCGAGCTGTGCCCGTTGGCGCCGTTCAACATCATTCTGGTCCAACGGAGACGACAAAGGCCCAGCAGCATCGACGCCCTGAGCGAATAATAAAAACAACGCAACTGCGCCCGTGCAAATGCGTGAGATGTAGCAACCCATGTTGTAGTCATTCTTCTGGTTGTTTTTGTATTACCTTGCCGCGCTCAACAACTCGAAGTGGTTGCTTCAGAAACGTGGAAGACCTGAATGGAGCAAATCATACAGATGCAAGCTCGGATGCGACACCTTTTGTCACCCTTCCTGTGAGCTCGGTCTCGTCATCAGGCATGAAATACGTTTGTCTCGAAAACCAGAGGATTGGTAGATATCTTGCTGACATATTCAGCAATAACTAAAGGTCAGAACATTTTCTGCAATCAGAACATACCTGCTGTCATGTCTTCATACAGGCATAAAATGCAAATGCTTGTTATTTCGATTCCATTTATTGATTCCACTCAACTTTACGGCGTCATTGGCAGAGTAAGGTATCAAGTCTGGTGAGAAACCATCTTCCATATGGCTGCTCACCAGAAAACCCAGTGGAAGCTGGCATTAAAATGATCGTAAAGGGAATACTTTCAAATGGTTGAGACATTATTGAACAACGTCAATCGCCTGCTGCATCACGAAGATCTTGGCAAATTGCTGCTGCGACTGGCGGTCGGGGGCTTGATGTTGTTTCACGGTCTGCACAAGCTGATCGACGGCGTGGACGGCATTTATGCCATGCTGGTCGCCAAGGGATTGCCCGGCTTTATCGCCTACGGGGTCTTGCTGGGGGAAGTGGTCGCACCGCTGCTGATCATCCTCGGCATCCTCACCCGCCTCTCCGCCCTCGGGCTTGCCTTCACCATGGTCGTCGCCTGGTTGATGGTGGGGATCGGTGAAACCTGGCAACTGACGGCGGTTGGAGCCTGGGGTATCGAGAGCCTGGTCTATTTCTTTGTCGGGGCACTGGCGGTGGCCTTTATGGGGGCAGGCCGTTACGCCCTTGGCGGTCAATCAAGCTGGCGATAAGGGCGATAACCAATGATGTCGGCTACCTCACATCGCATGCGAGCCATGAATAACCCACGTTAGACGCCACCAGCCTGGCGCATCGTCACACAAAAACAATCACACGCCATCGCTTGACGCGAAACCCAAAGCCCTGCCAGATCTGGCAGGGCTTTTTCATCATCCCCTCACCACCCAGTGTCCAACAACAGGGGATGCTCCCTCATCGCCCCCCTTGGGTTGCAAGATAAACAGAAGTGGATAAGGTACAGTGATGCTCGATTGGCGAAACGCCGACATGGCACCTCTTTGGCGAAGTACGCCGCTGCGGTGTGAGGTCGCGGCCACCCGCAAAAACGACACGATGATGTGTGATTGAGAACCCCTGGAGCCTTGTTTGTTCGAACTCAAGAAATGGCTTGGCCAGTTGCTGATGCCACTCCCCTTCTCCCTTTCCTTGCTGCTGCTGGCCTTGCTGCTGCTCTGGTTCACCCGCTTCCAGAAGAGCGGCAAGCTGCTGGCAAGTTGCGCTCTCATGCTCATCGCTCTGATGGGAATGCGACCGGTCAGCTACGAGCTGGCTCGCAATCTGGAGCAGACATATCCCCCCTTCGAGACCAGCCAGCATCCGGATATCGAGGCCATCGTGGTGCTCGGCAACGGCCATGTGAGCGATCCGGCCATCCCAGAGCGCGCCTGGCAGAACAACATCGCACTGGCCCGCACCCTGGAGGGGGTACGCCTCGCCGAGGCCTATCCGAAGGCGGAGCTCATCTTCTCAGGCGCCGTGGCGGGGGATCCTTTGTCGAACGCCGAGGTCAACGCCCGCATGGCGACGAGCCTCGGCATCCCGCGCGAACGCATGACGTTGTTTGAAAACAACAAAGACACCCATGATGAAGCGGTCAGCATCGCCCGCCACCTCAAGGGCAAGCGGGTGGCGCTGGTGAGCTCGGCCACCCATCTGCCCAGAGCCATGGCGCTCTATCGCGCCCAGGGACTCGATGCGGTGCCAGCCCCTACGGATTACACCGCCAAGCAGAGTCAGCAGCCACAACCTCTGTACACCTACCTGCCGAAGGGGCGTTATCTGATGTATTCCGAGGCTGCCATTCACGAGTGGATTGGGGTATGGTGGGCCCGTCTGCGGGGCCAGGTCAACGAATGAGCGTTTGACGATTCCATTCCTGATTTGGATCAGGAAAGCGAAAAAAAATTACGTCATTTGCCGCCGGGTCAGCTATCTTGGGCTCGGTTCAATTCATATAATGTCGCGCAATCAAATGCCTAGGAGATATAGAAGATGAGACAGCACCTGGTAATGGGTAACTGGAAACTGAACGGCACCAAGGCTTCTGTCGAAGCCCTGATCAAAGGACTGACCCCGGCTGCGGCCGCTCATCCTTCGGTACAAGTCGCCGTCTGCCCGCCGGTTATCTTTTTGGGTCTGGTTGAGCAACTGACCGCTGGCAGCAAGATTGCTTATGGTGCCCAGAACGCCGACGTTCACGAGTCTGGCGCCTTCACCGGCGAGAACGCCCCCTCCATGCTCAAGGCCTTCGGTTGCACCTACTCCCTGGTCGGTCACAGCGAGCGTCGTACCCTGCACGCAGAGACCGACGACGTGGTTGCCGCCAAGTACGAAGCCATCCAGAAAGGTGGCCTGATCCCCGTACTGTGCATCGGCGAGACCCTGGCTCAGTTTGAAGCCGGCACCACCAACACCGTGGTTGAAACCCAGCTCAAAGCCGTGATCGACCGTTGTGGCATCGCCTCCTTCGCCAACGCCGTCGTCGCCTACGAGCCGGTATGGGCCATCGGTACCGGCAAGACCGCCACCCCGGAAATCGCCCAGGCCGTGCACGCCCATATCCGTCAGTACCTGGCCGGTTTCGACGCAGCCGTCGCCGCCAAGGTGCAGATCCTGTACGGTGGTTCCGTCACTGGCGCGACCGCAGCCGACCTGTTCGGTCAGCCGGACATCGACGGTGGCCTGGTGGGTGGTGCGTCCCTGAAAGTGGACGACTTCTCCCAGATCATCGCTGGCGCCGCCAAGTAAGGCTCGCACGAAGAGGGGCCCGTCCCCTCTTCGTCTTATCCCCTTTCCTATGAAACCGAGTCCCTCATTTTCATAGGAAAGCCGATATAGTAAGCAGATGGCTGACTGCATTTTCAGATACTGATTTTCGTCAACTTGGATCCAGAGGCACTCATGACCAAACAAATCAAACGTATTGGTGTTTTGACCAGTGGTGGTGACGCACCGGGTATGAACGCAGCCATCCGCGCCGTGGTGCGCGCCAGTCTGCACCATGGCCTGGAAGTCTACGGCATCTATGATGGCTACCTCGGCCTGCACCAGGACAGGATCGTCAAACTCGAGCGCCACAGCGTCTCCGACGTGGTCAACCGTGGCGGTACCTTCCTGGGCTCCGCTCGTTTCCCCGCGTTCAAAGATCCGAAAGTCCGTGCGGAAGCCATCGAGAACCTGAAAAAACACGGTATCGACGCCCTGGTGGTGATCGGCGGTGACGGCTCCTACATGGGCGCCAAGAAGCTGACCGAAGAGGGTTTCCCCTGCATCGGCCTGCCGGGCACCATCGACAACGACATCGCCGGCACCGACTTCACCATCGGTTTCGACACCGCCCTGAACGTGGTGGTGGATGCCATCGACCGCCTGCGCGACACCTGCAGCTCCCACCACCGCATCTCCGTGGTCGAGATCATGGGTCGTCACTGCGGTGATCTGGCCATGTCTGCCGCGGTCGCCGGTGGCGCCGAGTACGTGATCGTGCCGGAAGTGGCTTTTGACAAAGAGAAGCTGCTGCAACAGATCAAGGAAGGGGAAGCCAAGGGCAAGCGCCACGCCATCATCACCATCTGTGAACACGTCACCGATGTGAACGCCCTGGCCAAAGACATCGAGTCCATGACGGGCCGCGAAACCCGCGCCACCATCCTGGGCCACATCCAGCGCGGTGGCTCCCCCACTGCCCGCGATCGCATCATGTCCAGCCGCATGGGCGCCTTCGCCGTCGAGCAGCTGCTGGCCGGCCAGGGTGGTCGCTGCGTCGGGATCCAGGGCAACGAGATGGTGCATCACGACATCATCGACTGCATCGAGAACCTCAAGCGCCCGTTCAATCAGGAGCTGTACGATCTCTCCACCACCCTGTTCTAAGCCCAGCCGGCTGAACCGGGTCGTTGTAAAAAAACCCTCCACAGGAGGGTTTTTTATTGCGCCATGGTCAGCGGACTGGCGGGACAATGCGGCGTCGATATAGCGCGCTGCCAGCATGCCATATTGAAACCAGTTGCCTCACGAAACCCCATTCAGCTAGATGAAAACATCATAAATATGCACATTAGCAGTCAATCATCTCGCCACGGCGTCTCTATCAGGGGAGCTCGATGGCCATGGCGGTCGCCTCGCCGCCTCCGATGCACAGGCTCGCCACTCCCCGCTTGAGGTCACGGGCCCGCAAGGCGTGGATCAGGGTCACCAGGATGCGGGCACCGCTGGCCCCGAGAGGGTGACCCAAGGCGCAAGCGCCGCCGTTCACGTTCAGCTTCTGATGGGGGATCTGGCAGCCCGCCATGGCCAGCATGCTCACCATGGCGAAGGCCTCGTTCACCTCGAACAGATCCACCTCCTCCACCGACCAACCCACTCGGGTCAGCAATATCTGGATGGCGCCGACGGGGGCGCTGGTGAACTCCGCCGGCAAGGCGGCGTGGCTCTGGTAGCCGACAATCCGCGCCAATACGGGCAGCTCCCACTCGGCCGCCGTGTCGGCGCGCATCAAGATGAGCGCCGCGGCCCCATCCGAGATGGAGCTGGAGTTGGCCGCCGTGATGGTCCCCGTCTTGCTGAAGGCGGGCTTGAGAGCGGGGATCTTGTCGGGCCTGGCCTTGCCTGGCTGCTCGTCGTCGGCCAGCAGCATCTGCTCCCCTGCCAGCACTGGGGTCAGTTCAGCCTCGAAGGCGCCGCTCTGCTGGGCCGCCAGGGCCCGCTGGAGCGAGCTGATGGCAAAGGCATCCATGTCGGCGCGGGCCAGCCCCGCCTTGTCGGCACTGGCCTGGGCATAATGCCCCATCAACTGCCCCTCATAGGCATCCTGCAGGCCATCGAGGAACATGTGATCCAGTACGCTTTGGTGGCCCATGCGATAGCCTGTGCGCGCCTTGTCCAGCAAGTAAGGGGCCCGGCTCATGCTCTCCATGCCGCCGGCGACCACCACCCGGGTATCGCCGAGGCGCAGGCTGTCTGCCGCTAGCATCACCGCCTTCATGCCCGAACCGCACACCTTGTTGAGGGTGGTGCAGGGCACGCTGTTCGGCAGACCCGCCTTGAGGGCCGCCTGACGGGCGGGGGCCTGCCCCACCCCTGCACTCAGCACATTGCCCATGTAGACCTCGTCGATCTGCTCCCCTTGCAGGCCGGCCGATGCCATGGCTGCCGCGATGGCGCAGGCGCCAAGTTCGGGAGCGCTCTGGCCGCTCAATGCCCCCTGAAAGGCGCCCATGGGGGTGCGTTTGGCCGCCACTATCACTATGTCCATGCGTCTGCTTCTCCTTTTGTTACATGGAGATAACATATGCTGCCGGGGGAATCGGAACAAGACTTGCGGGGAAGTTGACGTTTGGGTAAGGTGCCAGCCAGCCTTGACAACCAGATGACGATGCCATGACTCAATCCAGGGATGACGTGCGGACCTTCAGTATCAGCGAGCTGGCCCGTGAATTTGATGTAACCACCCGCAGTATCCGCTTCTACGAGGATCAGGGGCTGCTGAACCCCGCCCGCCAGGGCCAGACCCGGATCTACAGCCGCCAGGACAGGGTGCGCCTCAAACTGACCCTGCGCGGCAAGCGTCTGGGTTTCAGCCTCGCGGACATTCGCGATCTGTTCGATCTCTACGATGCGGACAAGAGCAGCCGCACCCAGTTGCAGACCATGCTGGGGTTGGTGGCCGACAAGCGGGAAACCCTGCAACAACAGCTGGAAGACATCAAGATGGTGCTGCTGGAGCTGGACGCCGCCGAGCAGCGCTGCCAGCAGGCCCTGGCCCAGCTCTAGTCTTCAGCGCTCGCGCCTTCCATCGCGAACGGCGCCCATAAAAAAAAGGGAAGCCCATGCTTCCCTCTTTTTCATTCACGATGGTATCAAGCCACGGGTCAGGCGTCCTTGCTCCAGCGGTTGGGATCGTAATCCGGGCTGTAACGGTCGACGATGACGGCGCAGGCCGCATCCCCGCTGATGTTCAGCGCGGTACGGATCATGTCGAACAGGCGATCCAGGGCGAACAGCAACGGCAGGCCCTCGATGGGGATCCCCGCCGCCAGCAGCACGGCCACAACCAGGAAGCTCGGACCCGGCACACCGGCCTGACCGATGGCACCCAGGGTCGAGGTGAGGATGATGGCCGCCCAGGCACCGGCGGAGAGGTCGATGTTGTAGACCTGGGCGAAGAAGATGGCCACCAGACCGTAATAGATGGCGTTGCCGCTCATGTTGATGGTGGCGCCAAGGGGCAGCACGAAGGAAGCGGTGGCGTTGGTCACCTTCAGCTCTTTCTCACAGGTCTCCATGTTGACCGGCAGGGTCGCCATGGAAGAGGCGGTGGAGAAGGCGACGATCTGCGGCTTCTTCATCGCCGAGAAGTATTTGCGCACCGGGGTGTTGGAGAGCAGTGATACCAGGAGCGGATAGACCACGAAGCCGAAGATCAGGATGGCGGCGACATAGACCACGAACAGCTTGAGCACCAGGGTCAGCACATCGAAGCCATAGGTGCCGATGGCGTCAGCCATCAGACCGAAGACCCCCAGAGGAGCAATCAGCATCACCTTGTTGATCATCCAGACGAAGGCATCCACCAGGGTGTTGAGGCCATCGATGAGCGGCTTGGAGCGTTCACGGGGCTGCTTGGCCAGGGCGATGCCGAGGAACATGCAGAACACCAGGATCTGCAGGATGTTCGCCTCGTTCAGGGAGCTGAACACATTCGTGGGGATCATGCCGAGCAGGGTGGAGACCGCATCCGGCAGCGCGCCCTTGTCGGCGTAGTCACCGGAGAACATGGCCGCCGTTGAGCCGAAATCGACCCCGACCCCGGGTTGGAAGACCTGCCCCATCACCAGCGCCAGCAGCACGGCCAGGGCGGAGGTAACGAGGAAGAAGGCCAGCGTGCTCGCCCCTATCTTGCCCGCTGCCGGGCTGGCCCCCAGGTTGGCGGCCCCGGACAGGATGGCCACCGCCACCAGTGGGATCACCAGCATCTTGATGAGCTGGATGAAAAGCGTCCCGAGCGGCGCAAAGACGGTGGCTTGCTCACCCATGAGCGCACCGGCCAAGGCCCCCAGTATCATGGCGACCACTACCTGGAAGCCGATGTTTTTGATTAATCCTTTTGTTAACACAGAATGTTCCTTTATTGAGCGACTATTGACACTATCCCAGTGCAATTGACTGCCCAGGGCGGTGAAAAGCTCGCCATTACCCTGAGGCCGCGTGTTATCTCATATTTTTCATCCGTTTTACATCCCGTTTCCTGAACGCCGTGCATTTAATATCTTATTGATAAAATGCAGACTCATAAGGTTCATCCTGATTTTTCCCTATTTCATCATGACAATGGGCAAAAAGGTGTGCTACGTTGGCATGTCAATCATGCATACAGGGAAGAAAAGATGCTGAAAGTTAACGAGTATTTCGATGGAAATGTTAAATCTATCGGTTTCGAGCAAAAAAGCGAGAAAGCCACGGTCGGTGTGATGGCAACAGGTGACTACCTGTTCAACACCGCCGCCCCCGAGCGGATGACGGTGGTCAAGGGCGCCCTCACCATCCAGCTGGCCGATGAAGATGGCTGGACCACCTATCAGCAGGGTCAGTCCTTCGACGTGCCCGGCCACTCCTCCTTCAAGCTGGAGGTGAAAACCCCCACCGCCTATCTGTGCGAGTTCCTCGACTAAGCCGCGACCAGACCCGCCAGACGCCTGCCATGAGGAGCCCCCCGGCCCTCATGGTTCTTCTCTTCTCCCCTCCCCTTGTTCATCCATTTGTGCATCCTCATCACAAGCCATCATTTCCCCTCTTTCCATCGACTACAAAAAATTTACAATGTTTAGACAAAATCCATAATCGGAGTACGTCATGATCAGTGTCTTCGACCTGTTTTCCATCGGGATTGGCCCCTCCTCATCCCACACGGTGGGGCCCATGCGCGCCGCCTGTGCCTTCATCAACGCACTCCGGCAGGCCAGCCTCCTCTCCCGCACCGAACGGGTCGTCACCGAGTGCTACGGCTCTTTGGGTCAGACCGGCAAGGGCCACGGTACCGGCAAGGCCATCATCCTGGGGCTCGCGGGCTTCGATCCCGAGTCCGTCGACATCGAAGCCATTCCGGATTTTCTAAGCCAGGTGGAGCATAGCCAGAGCCTGCGCCTTGGCGGCGAGCAGCCCAGCCAGTTCCCCCGGGTCGGCGCCATTATCTTCAACCGGCGCAAGACCCTGCCCGCCCACTCCAACGGCATGACCCTGCGTGCCTTCGAGGGGGACACCCTGCTGTTTGAGCAGACCTATTACTCCATCGGCGGCGGCTTCATCATCGAGGAGAGCCACTTCGCCAACGCGAAAGAAGAGGCCGCCCGCTTCGATGCGGCGCACCCGGTTCCCTACCCCTTCGAGAGCGGCGCCCAGTTGCTGGCCCACTGCCAGGAGAGCGGTCTCTCCATCTCCGGGGTGATGCTGGCCAACGAGCGGATGTTTCGCAGCGAAAGCGACATCAAAGCCGGTCTTCGCAAGATCTGGCAGGCGATGCAGGGCTGCGTGGAGCGCGGCTGCCGCAGTGAGGGGGTGCTGCCCGGCGGCCTCAAGGTGAAGCGGCGCGCCCCCATCCTCTATCGTCAGCTCAACGGGGAGACCAACTTCAACAAGGATCCCCTGATGGTGATGGAGTGGGTGGATCTCTTTGCCCTGGCCGTCAACGAGGAGAACGCCGCCGGAGGCCGGGTGGTGACGGCGCCGACCAATGGCGCCGCCGGCATCATCCCCGCCGTGCTGCACTATTACGATCGCTTCGTGAGAAAGGTGGATGACGAGCTCTTGATGCACTACTTCCTCACCGCCGCCGCCATCGGCATTCTCTACAAGAAGAACGCCTCCCTGTCAGGGGCCGAGGTGGGCTGCCAGGGGGAGGTCGGGGTGGCCTGCTCCATGGCGGCCGGCGCCCTGGCCGAGTTGCTGGGGGGCAGTGCGGCCATCGTCGAGAATGCGGCCGAGATCGGGATGGAACACAACCTGGGATTGACCTGCGATCCCATCGGTGGCCTGGTGCAGGTGCCCTGCATCGAGCGCAACGCCATGGGGGCGGTCAAGGCGATCAACGCCGCCCGCCTCGCCCTGCGCGGCACCGGCGAGCACAAGGTGTCGCTGGACAAGGTGATCAAGACCATGTGGGAAACCGGCAACGACATGAAGACCAAGTACAAGGAGACCGCCCGTGGCGGCCTCGCCGTCAACATCACCGAATGTTAAGACAAGGTAACAGGGCTACGTTTGGCGCTAAGATACCCGGCTCGTCCGGGTATTTTTTTGCAAAACGTTTGCAAGATGCTTAACAAATTGGATAACCATCAAAATTAATTTTATACTCGCGCCGTCAATTCAACAAAAATAGATCTGTTTCAACTTTTTTTAGGCAATGAGCCGTTAGACTACCGCCAGCTGGTTCATTGGCCTTTTGTGACGACAGACCCGTCCCATGGATCACCCCAATTTCTGCGAGCGGGCATGGCGCCCCCTTCTACCCTGAGGTAATTGTTACATGATCAGCGTTTTTGATATCTTCAAAATCGGTGTTGGCCCCTCCTCTTCCCACACTGTCGGCCCCATGAAGGCGGCCAAACAGTTCGTGGATGAACTGCGTGCTGGCGGCAAGATCCGTGACATCACCCGGATCCAGGTCGACGTCTACGGCTCTCTCTCCTGGACCGGCAAAGGCCACCATACCGACACCGCCATCATCATGGGTCTGGCTGGCAACCTGCCGGAAAATGTCGATATCGACGGCATCCCCGAATTCATCTCCCGCGTGGAGCAGACCGGTCGTCTGCCCATCGGCCTGCACTGCCATACCGTCAGCTTCCCCCGCGATGCCATGGTGTTCCATGACGAGGCCCTGCCGCTGCACGAAAACGGCATGAAGCTGACCGCCTTCATCGAAGACGCCATCGCCTACAGCAAGACCTACTACTCCATCGGCGGTGGCTTCATCGTCGACGAAGAGAGCTTCGGCAAGGCCGACAGCGGCGCCATGGCCGTGCGCTACCCCTTCAAGAGCGCCGCCGAGTTGCTGGCTCACTGCGGTCAGACCGGCCTGTCCATTTCTGCCCTGATGCTGGAAAACGAGAAGTGCTTCAACACCCCGGAAGAGATCTACAAGAAGCTCGGCAAGATCTGGACCACCATGCGTGAGGGGATCGAACGCGGTTGCCGCACCGAGGGTGTCCTGTCCGGTCCGCTGCGGGTGCCGCGCCGTGCCGCGCCGCTCTACCGTCAGCTCACCACCAACGAGAACCTCTCCAACGATCCCATGAACATCGTCGACTGGGTCAACATGTTCGCCCTGGCGGTGAGTGAGGAGAACGCCGCCGGTGGCCGCGTGGTCACCGCCCCGACCAACGGCGCCGCCGGCATCATCCCTGCCGTGCTCGCCTACTACGACAAGTTCATCCAGCCGGTAGGTCGCGACGAGTACACCCGCTTCTACCTGGCCGCCGCTGCCGTCGGCATGCTCTACAAGATGAACGCCTCCATCTCCGGCGCCGAAGTGGGTTGCCAGGGGGAAGTGGGCGTCTCCTGCTCCATGGCCGCCGCCGGCCTGACCGAACTGATGGGTGGCAGCCCGGAGCACGTCTGTGAAGCCGCCGAGATCGGCATGGAGCACAACCTGGGTCTGACCTGTGATCCGGTTGCGGGCCAGGTGCAGGTCCCCTGCATCGAGCGCAACGCCATCGCCGCCATGAAAGCGGTCAACGCATCCCGCATGGCCCTGCGTCGCACCTCCAAGCCCCGGGTGTCGCTGGACAAGGTCATCGAGACCATGTACATCACCGGCAAGGACATGGACTCCAAGTACCGCGAGACCTCCCGCGGTGGCCTGGCCATCAAGGTGATGCAGGTTGCCTGTGACTGAGTCTGCTGCGTAAACACGCACCACATAGAAAAAGGCGGGAAATACCCGCCTTTTTTATTGCCTGTTATTTCCCGCCCATGTCGCCGGCTATCACCGAATATGGCGATCCCCCCTCCTTCCCTGCACGCGCATATCGCCATGGGCAGAACGGTATTCATCGCCGTTATTGGATGATGGCAAGGCGCCGCCTTCTGCTCATGCCATGCAAGCCATGGATGCCGGGCCACGTTCACTATTTCACGATGCGATCGGCCAGGGTGCCCACCGCCACCACGAAATAGGGGGAGCGATTCCAGTGGCGCAATACCCGGTAATTGTCATAAGCGAGATAGCTGCGGCCATGAACGTCATCGGGCCGGATGAGGGAGGCCTGCATCCCGGCCTTCGGCAAGGAAGCGCCATCCTGTTGTCGCACCCCGAGGGCCTGCCAGGCCGACAGCGGCTTGCGGACTTCAAGCCCGAACAGACTCGGGTCGAGGGCGTCCGGCACCCGTACCCGACGCCCCCAGGTCTCATCCTCGCGCCAGCCATTCTGCTGCAGATAATTGGCAGCAGAACCAAATACATCCGCAAGGTTTCCCCACAGATCCTTCCTGCCATCTCCGTCCTGATCCACCGCATAGCGCAAGAAGGAAGAGGGCATGAACTGCACCTGCCCCATGGCGCCGGCCCAGGAGCCCTTGAAGGCCTCCGGGGTCACGTGGCCCTGCTCGATGATCCGCAGGGCATCGAACAGTTGCTCCTTGAAGAAGGCTTCGCGGCGCCCCTCCCAGGCCAGGGTGGTCAGGGAAGATATCAGGGGAAAATGACCGGTCAATTTACCGAAATTGGTTTCGATGCCCCAAAGCGCGACAATAAAACGGGGTTGCACCCCATATTCCCGCCCTATTTTCGTGAGCAACGGCAAATGCTGGCGATATAAGGCTCTGGCCTGATTGACTTTCCATTGGGGTACGGCGCGGGGAATATAGCTATCCAGCGTCAGTTTGAATTCCGGCTGGTTTTTGTCGTGCTTGATGGCCACCTCGATAAGCCGGATATCGGCAAAGGCGGCCTGCACCGTGGCAGCCGAAATACCGGCGGCCACGGCGTCCTGTTTGAGGGTGGTGACATAGGCATCGAAGTCGGGTCTGGCCTGCAGCGGCATGCTCAATACACCGCTTAGCAATAACAGCGCCAGCCGACCCCGCATCAGGATGAGACCTTTAATTGCGCTTTGTGCTGCTCCAGCAAATTCTCAGGAGGTGGCGGCACCTGCAGGTAGAATCCCTGCGCCTTGAGCGCCTCCATCACCCGTTCGGTGGAGGCCAGCCCCAGGGGCTTGGCCGGGTCCAGCTTGGTCATCAGGACCAGTTCGGGACGACCGAAGGTACTCATCAGTGCCTCGGGCACCCGGGAAAAGTCCTCTCTTCTTTCAATAAAAAGATAGGTCTCGGCTTTTTTGCGACTTTTATAGACTGCACACAACATGGAAATTGATATAATCCAATCGGTTTATTGCCTCTGATGGTGGCAAACTATAACATCGGAAAATGAATAACAATAACGGATTACCGTCTCGGTTCGGGGAAGATTCATGGTTGAGCGCGATAACGAATTGAAAGGGACTACCTTCACTATTTCTGTGTTGCATCTCAGCGATGGCAATCCCACGCGGATCCGTCAATTGTTGGCGGCCAAGGTTGCCCTTGCCCCCCAGTTTTTTAATTGTGCCCCCCTCGTCATCAACGTGGAACGGCTCGCGGCCATTCCGGATTTTGAACAGCTCAGGGAGCTGGTCGAGTCGGAAGATTTCGTGCTGGTCGGGATCACGGGGGCAAGAGACGAGGCGATGAAGACGGCGGCCAAGGCGGCAGGGCTGGCGGTCATGGTCTCCGGCAAGAGCCGCAAGGCCGAGCCGGTCCCCGAAGCGGCCCCCCAGCCCAAACCGGCCGACCCCGTCGTCGCCGCCCCGCCAGTACCTGAACCCGCGCCGCTGCAGGCGAGCAAGGTGCATGTGGGGCCGGTACGCTCGGGCCAGCAGATCTACGCCGCCGGCACCTCGCTGGTGGTGCTGGGTTCGGTGAGCCCGGGGGCCGAGGTCATCGCCGATGACAGCATTCATATTTATGGCGCCCTGCGTGGCCGAGCCATCGCCGGGGCCAAGGGCAATGCCCGGGCCCGCATCTATTGTCAGCAATTACAGGCCGAGCTGCTCTCCGTCGCTGGCACATTCCAGCTGAGCGATGCGCTGCCGGCAGGCCTTATCCAAGAGCCAGTCCATATCCGGCTGGACAACGAACAACTCCGTATAGACCGTATCAAATAGAGTTACAAGGAAGCGAGAATGGCGCGAATCATAGTCGTTACATCGGGCAAAGGCGGCGTTGGCAAAACCACGACCAGCGCGGCTTTAAGCACCGGCCTGGCCCAGCGTGGCCACAAGACGGTGGTCATCGATTTTGACATTGGCCTGAGAAATCTGGATCTCATCATGGGCTGCGAGCGGCGCGTGGTGTACGACTTCGTCAACGTGATCAACGGTGAGGCCAACCTCAATCAGGCGCTGATCAAGGACAAACGCTGCGAAAAACTGTTCATCCTGCCCGCCTCCCAGACCCGTGACAAGGATGCCCTGACCCGTGAAGGGGTGGAAAAAATCCTGGATCAGCTGGCGGAGATGCAGTTCGACTACATCGTCTGCGATTCCCCCGCGGGGATCGAGTCCGGTGCTCTAATGGCGCTCTACTTCGCCGATGAGGCCATCGTCACCACCAACCCGGAAGTTTCGTCCGTGCGCGATTCCGATCGCATCCTCGGCATCCTGGCCTCCAAGTCCCGTCGCGCCGAGCGTGGCGAAGACCCCATCAAGGAGCACCTGCTGCTCACCCGCTACTGCCCGACCCGCGTCAACCGCGGCGACATGCTGAGCGTGCAGGATGTGCAGGAGATCCTGGCCATCAAACTGCTCGGGGTGATCCCGGAGTCCCAGGCGGTGCTGCGCGCCTCCAACTCGGGGGAGCCGGTCATTCTGGACAAGGAGTCAGACGCCGGTCAAGCCTATGAAGACGCCGTGGCGCGTCTGCTCGGCGACACCAAGGATTTTCGTTTTCTGGAAGAAGAGAAGAAGGGCTTCTTTAGCCGACTGTTCGGGAGTTAAGCATGTCATTATTGGATTATTTTCGTTCCAACAAGAAACAAAGCACCGCACAACTGGCCAAAGAGCGGTTGCAGATCATCGTCGCTCACGAGCGCTCATCCAGAGGGGGGCCGGATTACCTGCCCCAGCTCAAGCAGGATATCCTCGACGTGATCCGTAAATATGTGCAGATCGATCCGGACAAGATCACCGTCCAGCTGGATCAGAAGAGTGATGAGCTGTCAGTCCTTGAGCTCAACATCACCTTCGCCGATGACAAGAAGGGATGAGCTGACGCCCCATGCGTGACCCCTTCCCCCAATGAAGACCGGATCCGTTGCCAGGATCCGGTTTTTTATTACCCCGACATGCGCATCGGGTAACAGCGCATCTCGCCAAGGGCCCGGGGGCCAGCTAGAATATCGCCCGCCGCCGTGCGGCCAAGCCGCTCAGGCTTCTTCCCCCTATCTGGAACCGACTTGCTTATGTCTTTGAATGACGAAATGCACAGCGTCGAGGAACTGCTCGACACCGCCCTCGCACTCTTCATGGAGCTGGCCTCCGACAACCTGCCGGAGCAGGAGATCGCCCTGTTCAACCAGGAGTTCAACAGCCGCGGCCTGCTGGCCGAGAGCGATCCCGCCGATGATTGGGAAGCGGACGTGGGTTTTGCCGTGAGCGACGAGGAGTATGCCGAGATCTGGGTCGGCCTTGGCAACGCCGAAGAAGAGTATGAGCACCTGTTCGCCCGCATGCTGCTCTCCCGTCGTGTCGACGAGAAGTTCTGCCACATCGAATGGCTACCCCAGTAATTCCGGATCCCGATGATCCTGGCCACTACGACTGGGAGCCCGCCCCCGTGCGGCCGCCGCTGATGCGCCGCCTGCTGGGCGGGTTCGTCAAGTTGCTGCTGGCGGCCGTGCTCAGCACCATCGTCTCGGTGGCGTTGCTGCGCTTCATCGATCCCCCCATGTGGACCTGGCGCCTGGAGCGAGCCCTGTTTCCTCCCGCCAAGGTGGCCGAGGTCAAACATGACTGGGTGCCGCTCGAGCAGATCTCAAAAGAGCTGCAACTGGCGGTGATCGCCGCCGAGGATCAACGCTTCCCCGAGCACAACGGCTTTGACATGGATGCCATCAGCTCGGCCCTCAAGCACAACCAGCAAAGCCGGCGGGTGCGCGGAGCCAGCACCCTGAGCCAGCAGACGGCGAAGAATCTCTTCATGTGGAGCGATCGCAGCTTCCTGCGCAAGGGAATTGAGGCCTGGTTCACCCTGTTGATGGAGCTGGGCTGGGACAAGTCCCGCATCCTTGAGGTCTATCTGAATATCGTGGAGTTCGGTCCCGGCATCTATGGTGCCGAGGCGGCGTCGCGCCATTACTTCGGCAAGCCGGCGGCCCGCCTCACCCGCTACGAGGCTTCCCTGCTCGCCGCGGCCCTGCCCAACCCCTGGCGCTATCGGGTCAGCCCCCCCTCTCCCTATGTACAGCAGCGATCTGCCTGGATCCGCCGCCAGATGGGGCAACTCGGTCAGGTGACGCTGAACAGGGTGCACGGCGCCGATTAATCTTTGCCGGCAGTTTGTACTGCCGGCCCCAGATGACCGCCGATCGTCTCCCTGTGCAGGGGCAGGTAGTGCCACCACCAGGTCTCTCGCCGCCGTTTGATCTGCCGCCTGAACTGTCGTCGTTTCATGCTGCCCTCATCCTGCCTCTGTCCCCGCACAGCTCTATCAACCTTATCTCCTGAATCATCCCATGGACAGGGCCATTGCGCCCCGATCTGGCCCCCAACTTCAATAATTGATACAGTGGCGCACCTGGATGTACCTGGAGTGAGTGCATGGAACAACGTAGCCCGGATCAACTGGTCGAGTGGGCCTATGATCAGTTTCTTGAGCAGGCCGCCGACATGCTGGCCCCCGAACAAATCGTCGACATTACCCTCGAATTCGAACAGCGAGGCGCCGTCGAGGCAACCCTGCCCAATGCGGACTGGTCGACCGAACTCGGTGTGCCCGTCGACATGGAGCGCTGGGTCGAGGTGTGGGTCGGGCTGCTGGATCATCAGGACGAATTCGAGGTGATCTACGCCACCTTCCTGCTGCCCCGCCATCGCAGCGAGCACGATGTGCACATTCGCTGGCACCGCCAGCAGCAGGCATGAGAAAGGCGCCCATGGCGCCTTTCTTGTCTCTGCAATCCAGTAAGTTTGCTCAGGGCCGGGCGGCAACCGCCTTGGCCAGACAACGGCGGCACCAGCAGGCACTCGCCTCGCTCATGGGCAGGGCCGGCAACTGGCTGCACCAGCACTCAGTAATGGCACTTCCCGCCGACACGGCGCAAAACGCCGGTTCGCCACAACCCGGGCAGACATGGGTGCTACGCGTGCCGTCCAGCTCCGCCATGCGCGCGAGCTGGGCTTCGCTGTCCATGGCTGACCACTGGCCAATCTCGGTCAGGGTACGACCGCAGCCAAGGCAGAGTCCATCCTTGGCCTTGCAGTGACCGATGCAGGGGCTCGGCACTTACTCGCCGCTCACGTCGTCAGCATCGGCCTTGGGCGCATCGACCAGGGTGATGCAGTTGTCTTCGATGACGATCTTGCCCTGCTTGTAGAGGCCGCCGATGGCCTTCTTGAAGGTGCCCTTGCTCATGCTGAACATCTTGTAGATGAGGTCGGGATCGCTCTTGTCCCCCACCGCCAGGCTGCCGCCCTGCTTCTGCAACCGCACCAGAATGCGCTCGCCGGCGTCGTCCATCCGCGCCGTCACTCCCGGCTTTTGCAGGGTCAAGTCCAGCTTGCCATCGTCGCGCACCTGCTTGACCCAGGCGGTCAGCGGCCGACCCGTCATCACCCGGCCGAATACCTCGTTCTTGAACAGCATGCCGGAGTATTGGCCGTTGACCACGGCCTTGATGCCGAGGGGGGTATGCTCGCCCGGCAGGGCCGTCACCTCGTCACCGGCCTTGAGGGGAATGCGGTCGATGCGCAGGAAACGCTCGAGACGGCTGGTGCCCACCATGCGTCCCTCGTTGTCCAGCATCAGGTGTACCAGATAGACGTGACCCACCTGCATGGGCTTGTTCTGCTCGCGACTTGGCACGAACAGATCCTTTTTCATGCCCCAGTCGAGGAAGGCGCCGATCTTGTTGGCATTGACCACCTTGAGACCCACGATCTCCCCCACCATGGCATAGGGTTTGTCGGTGGTGATCACCGGTTCACAGTCAGCATCCAGATAGAGGAAGACGGACACTTCGCCGCCCTCGACCACACCTTCCGGCAACTGACGCTTGGGCAGCAGCAGCTCGCCATACTCTTCGCCGGCCGCCAGCCAGGCGCCCCGCTCTTCGAGTTCGACGACGGTGAGGGTGTTCATTTTGCCAATCTGTAACATGGTGATCTCTTCTTTCAATATCCGGATGAGCCGGCTTTTCCGGCCCTGATGGAGGCGCATTGCCTGCCATCATCCCCAGGATGGGCAGGCCCGGCCCGATTGCCGATGCAGGCGCGCATGTTACCCCAGAGCCGTGTCGGGACCTAGCCCCTTGCTCTTTCAGGGCCACTATTTTCCGGCCCGTGGCACGTCCGCCTGGCGATAATAACAGCATTCAGCCGCCCATTGGCTGCATATAACCCCATTTTTGGGTAGACTGCGCCGCCGTTTACGCCACAGGACGCTTCGATGAACCCAGCCACTCGCACCCGCCTTCTCAATCAATGGATTCAGCAACATAGCCAGCAGGCGCTGAGCTACCCGGCCCTGCATGGCTTCCTCTGCGCCCGCCTGACGGGGCCAGCACTGCCGGACTGGCAGGTCCCCCTGAGTGGATTGTTTGAAGACGCATGCGAGCCGGATGCACAGAGCGGCGCAGCCCTCTCCCACCTCATCGCCGAGCTGGAAACCCTGGCCGATGAGAGTCAGCTCGCTTTGCCGAGCCAGTGCCGTCTCTCCACCGAGACCCCTGAGCAGGTCTTCGCGAAGACTCACCCCCTCGGCCAGTGGAGCTATGGGTTCAGCCTGGGCCTCGCCTGCTGGCCCGCCCCCACCGATCTCAATGCCCCCCTCACCCGTCTGCGTTACAGCCTGGCCGCCGAGCTCTGTCTGTTCCGGGACGAGCCCATGGCCCGGATGCTGCACCAGGCCGCAGGCAGCGAGCTCTCCTTCCTCGATTTCTGCAAGCGCCAGCGTCAGCAGATGAAAACGGCCCTCAACCAGTTGCTCATCCTGGATCAGCAGCTCTCTGTCTCTGACGATCAGCAGGCACCCGAGACGGAGCAGAGCCGGCAATGGCAAGCATGGTTTGAACAGGCGGCTGCCTGTCGCGATCCCGGGGCGCGCCTCGGCTGGTTTGAGAAGATAATCCACGATGCAGAGCCGCAATTCGATGACGCCTTCTGGCAAGCCACCGCCGGGCATGGTTGGGGCGCCGAGGCGGCGCGCCCCTTGCTGGCGGCCAGGGCCGGGCGGGCCGACTGCCTGTTGCGGCAAGGAGAGCTCGACGGGGCCCGGGCCGAGTATCTGGCCCTGCTCGCGCTCTGCGTGAGCGATGAGCCGGACAGCCGTCACCCCTTATCCAGCCTCTATGCCCGGTCGGGAGAGTGGGATGCCCTTCAAGCCCTGCTGATGCGCTTTGATGAAGCTTCCTGCTGGCTGCGCTACAACCAGGCGCTGATGATCTTTGTCCGGGAGGGTGACGCCGCAGCGGCCCCCTATCTGGCGGCGGCCATGGCCATCAATCCCCATGTCCCCGCCTGTCTGCTGGGTCAGCGCAAGCTGCCAAAACAGGATCCCCAGGCATGGCAAGCGGGCAGCCGCGACGAAGCGGCACTCTATGCGTTGCAGAGCAAAGAGGCCTGGCTTGGGCACAATGCCTTGATCTGGTTGAGAAAGCGTACGGCCCAAAAGGCCAATTGACGCCTTTAAAACTTTTTTCACGGCCTGACACGTGCGCCACCGCACATTTTTCTTTTGCATTCTCAGACAAATGCCCTTGTGTTCCGTATCATCAAGGTCAAAGTATCAAGAGAAACTGCACCCGATGCAGCCGTTACAGCAGGATGCCTTATGTCAAAAATCATTGAGCTGCTCGCCCACTACCCTCCCTATCAGCTGGTACACGCCGCTGAGATGGTGCGCGATACCTTTGAACAGTTTTACCAGCAGCGCTATCAGCTGACGGTACCCCAGTGGCGCCTGATGATGGTGCTCGGCCCCAACTATCCCATCAGCCAGAAGGAGCTGGTGGAGGCGAGCGGCATGGACAAGGTGCGGATCTCCCGCGAGATCCATCGCCTGGTGGAGAAAGGGATCCTGTTCACCGAGAGCAGCCCCCAGGACAAGCGCATCAGCCTGGTCTCCTTCACCCATGCCGGGCTGGTGCTGTTCCAGCAGCTCAAAACCGAGGCCGGCAGTTGGCAACACACCCTCACCGATTATCTGCCCGCCGAGGCGCGGGAGAGCATCCGTCTGCATCTGCAGAGCGTGAGCGACGCCATCGAGCAGCTACACCTGCTGGATCAGGAGAAGCAACCATGAATCTCAAGAACTTCGCCACCATGGACATCAACATCCTGCTGAGCACAATCAACATGCAGTTGCGTGATCACTACGATGATCTCGACGATCTCTGCCGCGCGCAGGAGCTGGACAAGGCCGCCCTGGAAGCCCGTCTCGCCAGCGGTGATTTCCACTATCAGGCGGCGCAAAAGCAGTTCAGATAGGGATCCGGATCACAGAGTGCCCAGCCGGGCTGGCTCTGACGGCAAAAGCTGCTAAGGTGGGATGACCTGTTGCCTGAGGTATGGATACATCAGGCTGTCACACAGAGCGGATAACGTATCCGTGCACCACTAGCCAAGGACGACGCCATGCACCTGACCCGACAGACCAGCCTGATCATCATCAGCGCCCTCTTCACGATCAGCCTCTTCTTCCCCCAGTTACCCGACAGCACCGAGCAGTGGCTCAGCAGCCTGCTGCTGGGATCCCTGGTCGTCGTCTGCCTGCTGGTCGGCAGCGGTTGTCGCCACTTCCTGCGAGACTGACCCCATCCGGCCTGGCCGGATCCTTAAAAACACAACGCAGCCCGAGGGCTGCGTTGTCGTTTCGTCTGGCGTAAGAACGCGGATTTAGATAGCCAGGGCTTCCAGCTGCTCTTTTGCCTGCTCGATACCCTTGGCTTGCGCTTCCGGGCCCATGCCCATGCCTTCGGCGTAGATGAAGTCCACATCATGGATGCCGATGAAGCCGAGCACGGTACGCATGTAAGGGGTGACCAGGTCGGTGGCATTGCCCACGTGCAGGCCACCGCGGGGGCTGACCACCAGGGCGCGGGTATTTTCCACCAGGCCAACCGGGCCGGTTTCGGTGTAGCGGAAGGTCACGCCAGCACGAGCCACCAGATCAATCCAGTTTTTCAGCTGGGTCGGGATGTTGAAGTTGTACATGGGAGCCGCAATCACTACCAGATCGCTCGCTTTCAGCTCGGCAACCAGTTCGTCGGATTGTGCCAGCACGGCCAGTTGACGCTCGCTCAGGTTCTCGCCACCGCGCAGACCGAAGGCCAGCTCGCCATCCAGCACCGGCAGGTTCAGGGCAGCCAGGTCACGCACAGTGACGTTGTCATCCTGGTGGTCGGCCAGGAAGCCGTCGATCAGGGCGTTGGACTGGGAGTATTGACCCAGGATGCTGGACTTGAGTACGAGGATGTTGGCCATGGTAAGACTCCATTTGGTTATCAGTTAGACAGTCACACTGTCGATGGAGACCACTATAAAGATTGGCTTTCATCCCTGAAAGCGAAAATAGATGCTCAACTTGTTCAAAATTTTTGATGTTTGGATACTTCCTCGCCACCCAGGCTTGCGCCAAGCCCCCCGCCCTTGGCAGAACAAACGATTGCCGTTATGATCCGCCGCACTTTTTTGCATGATTCCGGATCCCATGGCACTCCCTCGCAGGCACTCCCCCTTTGCCGGTGCAGTCTGGATGATGGTGGCAGGTCTCTGTTTCGCCGCCGTCAACAGCCTGAGCCAGTATGTCAGCTTCAAGCTCGGCCTCGCCTCCACCCAGGTCGCCTTCCACCAGTACCTGATCGCCCTGGTCTGCCTGCTGCCCTGGCTCATCCGCCACGGCCTGCGCCAATCCCTGATGACCAATCAGCTGCGTCTGCACCTGCTGCGGGTGGCCCTTGCCGTCATCGGCATCCAGTTCTGGCTCTGGGCGCTGGCGGTGCCTGTGCCCATCTGGCAGGGGATTGCCTTGTTGATGACCTCGCCGCTGTTCGCCACCCTGGGGTCTGCCCTGCTGCTCAAGGAGCAGGTGAGCCGGGCCCGCATCCTCGCCACCCTGGCGGGCTTTGTGGGGGCCATGCTGATCCTGGCGCCCTGGACCGACGATTTCAGCTGGGCCTCCTTGCTGCCGGTGGCGGCCGCCCTGTTCTGGGCCGGTTACTCCCTGCTGGTGCGCTATCAGGCGGCGAGCGAGTCGTCCCACACCATCGTCGTCTACCTGCTCATCTTCAGCACCCCGTTCAACGCCATGCTGGCCCTGCCGGAATGGCAGTGGCCCACCCAGACCCAGTGGCTGCTGGTGGCGGCTTCCGGGGTGCTGTCGGCGCTGGCCCAGATGTCCATCGCTCGCGCCTACAGCGTGGCCGAGGCCTCTTTCGTTCAACCGTTCGATTTTGCCAAGCTGCCCATGAACGTGCTGGCCGGCTGGCTGGTATTTGGCTGGGCCCCCCCTGGCCGATTGTGGCTCGGTGCCGCCATCATCATTGGCGCCATCACGCTGCTGACCCATCTGGAGCAGCGCGCCCACAAGTCCGTTTCCTGAGGTACGCCATGCGTGCCTCTTTTTTTGTCCGCCCGTTGGCCACACTGGTGGCCGTACTATGGCCATCGACCTGAGGAGAGATCGAATGTTTGGAACCGCCACCCGCCCCTCTGCCACCCGCGCCCTGCTGCTGGGCTCGGGGGAGCTCGGCAAGGAAGTCGCCATCGAACTGCAACGTCTTGGCATCGAGGTCATTGCCGCCGATCGCTACGCAGGCGCCCCCGCCATGCAGGTGGCGCACCAAGCCCATGTGCTGGACATGCTCGATGGCGCCGCCCTGCGCGCCCTGGTCAATCAGGTCAAACCCGACCTCATCATCCCCGAGATTGAAGCCATCGCCACCGACACCCTGGCAGCCCTCGAACAGGAAGGGGTGAACGTGGTGCCGAATGCCCGTGCCACCCAGCTCACCATGAACCGGGAGGGGATCCGCCGCCTCGCCGCCGAGGAGCTGGACCTGCCTACCTCGACCTATCGTTTTGCCCAGAACAAGGCAGAGTTTGACGCCGCCGTGGCGGCCATCGGCCTGCCCTGCGTGGTCAAACCGGTGATGAGCTCCTCCGGCAAGGGCCAGAGCCTGCTGCGCGATCTTGCCAAGCTGGACGACGCCTGGACCTATGCCCAGGAGGGGGGCCGGGCCGGTCGTGGCAAGGTGATCGTCGAGGGCTTCGTACCCTTTGACTACGAGATCACCCTGCTCACGGTGCGGGCGGTGGATGGCATCCACTTCTGCGATCCCATCGGCCACCGCCAGGAGGATGGCGACTATCGCGAATCCTGGCAGCCCCAGGCCATGAGCGAGCTGGCCCTGGCCCGCGCCAAGGAGGTCGCCGCCAAGGTGGTCGAGGCCCTCGGCGGCTACGGTCTGTTCGGGGTCGAGCTGTTCGTGCAGGGGGAAAACGTCTGGTTCAGCGAAGTTTCCCCCCGTCCCCACGACACCGGCATGGTGACGCTCATCTCCCAGGATCTCTCCGAGTTTGCCCTGCACGTGCGCGCCATCCTGGGGCTGCCCATCGGCGCCATCAACCAGTACGGGCCGAGCGCCTCCGCCGTGGTACTGCGGGACGGTTACAGCCAGGATATCCGCTATCAGGGCATTGGCGAGGCGCTGGCCCTGGTGCCAGGCGCCCAGCTGCGGCTCTTTGGCAAGCCGGAGATCGCCGGTCGCCGTCGCCTCGGGGTCGCGCTCGCCCGTGGTCTGCACTGCGAGGAGGCCATCGCGCGGGCCAAGGCGGTGGCTGCGAGCGTCGAGATCATCCTTTAAGCAGACGCCACCTTGGGCATGATCGGGCGCAAGGGGCAGTGCAATGCCCCTTTTGCATTTGCCCGTCCGGCTTATAATCCCCCTTCAACCTTGTCAGGAGTCAATGATGTTAACTGCCGTGATCTTCGATATGGACGGTGTCCTGATCGATTCCGAACCCTTTTGGCAACGAGCCCAGATGGCCGTATTCTCCGAGCTTGGCCACTTCCACACCGAGGAAGATTGCAACTCCACCATCGGCGTGCGCATCGATCAGCTGGTGGCGCACTGGTATCGCATTCGCCCCTGGAGCGGCCCGAGCCAGGAAGAGGTGGTACAACGCATCCTGGATCAGGTGATTGCCCTCATCCTGAGTGAAGGCCAGCCCAAAGAGGGCGTGCTGGAGGCGCTGGCAATGATGGAGGCCCGCGGCCTCAAGATCGGCCTCGCCACCTCCTCTCCCTTCTCCATGGTGGAGGCGGTGCTCGGCAAGCTCGGCATCAAGGAGCGCTTCCTCGCGGTGCACTCCGCCGAGGTAGAGCGCTTTGGCAAACCCCACCCGGATGTCTACATCCACGCCGCCGAGAAGCTCGGCGTGCTGCCGGTGCACTGTCTGGCCATCGAGGACAGCTTCACCGGGCTGCTGGCTGCCAAGGCCGCCTCCATGAAAGCACTCATCGTGCCGGATCCCGCCCTGGTGGGCGATCCCCGTCTCGCCATCGCCGATCACGAGCTCCGCTCACTGGCCGAGCTGAATGGCGACATGCTGGAACGCTGGGTAGCCTGAGTCAGCCGGATAGCAAGGCGCTGATCGTTCCCATGCATCCCGCCCTGGTGGGCGATCCCCGTCTCGCCATCGCCGATCACGAGCTCCGCTCCCTGGCCGAGCTGAATGGCAATATGCTGGAATGCTGGATAGCCTGAAACGCTGACCCTGGTTAAAAGCCCCGCCTGCGCGGGGCTTTCTATTTTCCTCCCGCCAGCCCATAAGCTGGGCTGACGTATTTGGCCCACGTCAGCAATAACGGACAATCAGTGTTGCGAGACCCCGCGCAAGCCTGTCTGCCCCCTCAGCCCGCCGCCGCGGCCCCTTTCCCTAAACGTGCGCTTGCTCGCGGATGCCTCTGCCCTCCCCGACTAGAATCAGGGGAAAGAGGCGGCCAGTCGGCCCCGGGAGGTCACCATGATCGAGTACACCAGCAAGCGCATCGTCTGCCCCCACTGCGGCCACCACACCCGAGTCGAGCTGGACGCCAGCCAGGGGGATCAGGAGTTCTACGAGGATTGCATGGCCTGCTGCAACCCCATCCACCTGCGGCTGCACCGGGACGAGGTGCGCGACTGCCTGCAGCTGTTTGTGGATGCGGACGACGAGCAGCTGTTCTAACGGCGCCGGGCACTGCTGTTACCCTGCACAAGGCAGTGACGTGAACTGCCTGACTTAGATTTGACGATATAAACGATCTATAAAATGTAAAAAAGGCCAGCAATCTGCTGGCCTTTTGGCATCCATCACGAGATGTCGGATTAACTGCGGGCCGCCAGCACCCGCTCCACCGTGTCGACGATGGCCTGGGTCTGGGGATCGATCTCGATGTTGGTGCGCCAGCCCGCCTTGACCCAGCCCAGGTTGGTACGGGCCAGGGTCTCGGGAATGAGGTTGACGCAGAACTCATGCTCCCGCACCTCGCCGACAGTCAGGCTGATGCCGTCGATGCCGATGTAACCCTTGGTCAGCACGTATTTCATGAGCTCAGGGGCCAGGCGATACCACACCTGGCGATTGTTCGGGGTGTCGATGACCGAGATGACGTCCGCCGTGCCCATGATGTGGCCGGACATGGCGTGGCCGCCTATCTCGTCACCGAAACGGGCCGCCCGCTCCACGTTCACCTTGTCCCCAATCTTCAGCGCGCCCAGGTTGGTGAGGCGCAGGGTCTCCTGCATCAGATCGAAGCTGACCAGCTCCCCTTCGATCCGGGTCACGGTCAGGCAGCAGCCGTTGTGGGCAACGGAGGCGCCGAGCGCCAGCCCCTCGCCCCAGGCCGGGCTCGGCATGCGGATCACGTGGGTGCGAAAATTGGGCTGCTCGGTGAAGGCCACCAGTTCGGCGGTGCCCTGTACTATGCCGGTGAACATGTCTCGTCTCCTGCTTGTCCAAAAAATTGCTGGCAGGTTAACCCCCACCATTTCGCAAGACAAGCGCAGCGGCTGACAAGGCGGGCGGCGATCGCTATAGTGACGGCAGTCAGACTCGGCTATCAAAGGAAGTAAATATGCAGGTATATCAATGCTGTGAAGCCATTCGCATCGCCTATAACCAGATTGGCTCGGGGGAGCAGGGTTATGTGCCGAACGCCATCGCCGCCACCATTCGCGCGCTCAACGCCGTGGCAGGTGACGAGCGAGTGCCCAGTGATCTGCGCGAGCAGGCCGCTTACGCCGCCGCCAACCTGCTGATCAGCGATCACGAGGACGCCTGATCCCGGCCCCCCCGTCAGCGCTTTCCCGTCGGCGGTTTTTCAGGCTAGAATGACACCCCCGCTCTTTGTCTCCCCGGCTCCGGGGAGGCAAAAGCTCCTCTCAATTACCCGTTCTTTCCCTATTATCTGATCCACTCGGAGGTGTCAGTGCAACGTTATTGGTCCGAGGCGAAACAGCTCGTTCGTCTTGCCAGCCCCATTCTGGTCGCCCAGGTGGCCCAGATCGCCATGAACTTTGTCGATACCGTGATGGCGGGACAGGTCAGCGCCGTGGATCTCGCCGCGGTGTCGGTGGCCTCCAGTTTCTGGCTGCCGATCATCTTGCTGGTACAAGGCATCATCATGGCCCTCACCCCCATCGTCTCCCAGCTCAACGGCGCCCGTAAACGGGACGAGATCCGCCCCGCCGTACACCAGGGCTTCTGGCTGGCGCTGATGGTGACCCCCATCGCCATGGTGGCCCTCTATTTCAGCCCGCTGGCGCTGCAATTCATGGACGTGGATCCCGTGATGGCCGCCAAGACCGCCGGCTATCTGCATGCCATTCTCTGGGGCCTGCCCGCCTTCGTGCTGTTCCAGGTGCTGCGCAACTTCAGCGAGGGGCTCTCCCACACCATGCCCACCATGGTGATCGGCTTCGTGGGGCTCGCGGTCAATATTCCGGCGAACTACATCTTCATCCATGGCCACTTCGGCATGCCCAAGCTCGGTGGCGTGGGTTGCGGCGTGGCCACCGCCATCGTGCTCTGGGCCATGCTGCTGGCGATGATCGTCTATGTGAAATTCTCCTCCCATTTCAAGAAGATCAACCTGTTCTCCCAGCTCGCCCGCCCCAACGGCAGCCGGCTCTGGCGTCTGTTCCGCTTGGGCTTCCCCATCGCCATGGCCATCTTCTGTGAGGTGACCCTGTTTACCGTGGTGGCCCTGATGCTGGCGCCGTTTGGCGCAGAGACGGTGGCGAGCCACCAGATAGCGCTGAACTTCTCGAGCCTGGTGTTCATGCTGCCCCTGTCCATCGGGGTGGGGGTCACCATCCGGGTCGGCCACAACATCGGCGAAGGCCGGCCGGATCATGCCCGGGTCGCCGCCCGCACCGGCCTGATGCTGGGGATGGCAGTCGCCGCCGGCACCGCCGCCATCACTGTACTGCTGCGCGAACATATCGCGGGGATCTACACCGATGACCAGCAGGTGATAGCCCTGGCGGCGATCCTGTTGTTCTTCGCCGCCATCTACCAGATCTCCGACTCGGTACAGGTGGTGGCCGCCGCGGCCCTGCGCGGTTACAAGGACACCCAGGCCATCTTCTACATCACCATCGTCGCCTACTGGGGCATGGGGCTGCCCACCGGCATGATCCTGGGACTGACCGACTGGGTGGTGCCGCGCATGGGCCCGCAAGGCTTCTGGGTCGGCTTCATCGTCGGCCTGACCGGCGCCGCCCTGATGCTGGGGGCTCGCCTGCGCATCATCTATGGCCGCTTCGCCAGCCCCGAGGCCTGCACCGCCCTCTCCCGGGCCCAGTGATCGAGGCCGATGAGCAGCATCGCGAGCCGCGCTTTCCAGGCGGCTCGCCTGCAAAATCAACAGGCTGCGCAAGAACTGGGCAAACAGTCTCCTTTGTGCATGTCCCTTGTTGACAGCCTTGGGGGCCATGGGTAGTATGCCGACCACGCCAGCAATGCTGGCGTTGTTGAAGTGGGTTTATAGCTCAGTTGGTTAGAGCACTACCTTGACATGGTAGGGGTCGTTGGTTCGAATCCAATTAAACCCACCACTTATTTGTTCGTGATGCGTCCTTAGCTCAGCTGGTTAGAGCACCACCTTGACATGGTGGGGGTCGGTGGTTCGAATCCACTAGGACGCACCATCACGATACAACACAGAATTTGCGTCCTTAGCTCAGCTGGTTAGAGCACCACCTTGACATGGTGGGGGTCGGTGGTTCGAATCCACTAGGACGCACCATATTGCCGTGAGTGAGCACATCTGCTCCATCACGGGGATAACAGCACGGAACGATGTGGGTTTATAGCTCAGTTGGTTAGAGCACTACCTTGACATGGTAGGGGTCGTTGGTTCGAATCCAATTAAACCCACCACTTCCCTGCAATCAAAGTCGCACAGCGCACCCTGCGTCCTTAGCTCAGCTGGTTAGAGCACCACCTTGACATGGTGGGGGTCGGTGGTTCGAATCCACTAGGACGCACCAGATTTAAAAAGCCCGCTTCACAGCGGGCTCTTTGCATTTCAGCTTTCGGCAATTCTCTGGAGAGGAAAACGGGTTTGTACCGGCATGACCTCGCCTCCCCCGACGTCGTTATCACCACTGCGCTCCCCACATCTTCCTGTTTATTCTTTTTCTTTGCACAGCAGCAGCTTTTACTCCTACTGCCTCTTGGGGCTAGAAGAGATCCAGCTGCTGGCCGCAGATCCGCTCGAACGACTCGCCGATGAAGGGCAGGATGGCATCGGCGATGGGTTTGAGCTGCTTGTCGATGTAGTGTTCGTAGTCGATGGCACTGCGCCGATATTCCAGCGGCTCTGGCCCGTTCATGGTCACCAGGTAGGCGATGGTACCCCTGTGCTGGTAGCGCTGGGGCCGACCCCGACGCAGGTTCTCCTCGTCCGCGAGTCTGGCTGCGCGCACGTGGGGGGGCACATTCTTCTGGTACTCCTCCAGCTTTTGCCGCAGCCGCTTGCGATAGACCAGCAGATCGTCGTGCAGGCCGGCCCGGGTTTCGTCCACCATGGTGCGTACATAGCCGCTGGGATCCGCATCGTGAAATACCAGTTCATAGAGCCGGGTCTGGAACTGCTTGGCCAGGGTTGTCCAGTCGGTGCGCACGGATTCGAGCCCCTTGAACACCAGCAGCTCCTCCCCGCCCTCGCCCACCAGGCCGGCATAACGCTTCTTGCTGCCCTTATCCAGCCCGCGGATGGTGGGCATGAGGAAGCGGCGGTAGTGAGTCTCGTATTCGATCTCGAGGTAACAGGGCAGGTCGAACTCACGCTTGATCAGCGTCGTCCAGTTGGCGTTGATCATGGCGGCCAACCGCTTGCCGATCTCGTCCGCCTCCTCGGCACTGACTGCCCGCCCCAGATGGACGAAGGTGGAGTCGGTATCCCCGTAGATCACCTCGAAGCCCTCGCCCTCTATCCACTCCCGGGTCTGCTGCATGATGCCGTGACCGCGCAAGGTGATGGAGGACGCGAGGCGCGGATCGTAGAAGCGGCACCCGCCGGAACCCAACACCCCGTAGAAGGAGTTCATGATGATCTTGATGGCCTGGGAGAGCGCCTTGTTCTTCGCCGCCTTGGCCCTGTCCCGCGCCGACCACAGGGTGGCGATGAGGTCGGGCAGAAAATGGCGGGTGCGGGAGAAGAGGGCGCCGCGAAAACCGGGCACGGCGGTATCGGGTTGCTGCAGGCCCTCTATCAGCCCCATGGGATCGATGCAGAAGGTGCGGATGATGCTGGGATAGAGGCTCTTGAAATCCAGCACCAGCACGTGGCGGTAGAGGCCGGGCTTGGAGTCCATCACATAGCCGCCGGGGCTCGCGAGGCCGCCGTCGGTAGGCAGATTCGGGGCCACGTAGCCGCCCCGGTGCAAGCGCGGCAGATAGAGGTTGGTGAAGGCGGCCACCGAGCCCCCTACCCGGTCGAGTTCGAGGCCTGTGAGGGAGGCCCGCTCGATGGCAAAGGGGATGAGGTGGCAAAAATCGAAGATCTCCCACACCAGCTTGCAATCTTCCAGGTTGTAGCGGGCGAGCGCTTCTTTATCCGAGTGGAACAACTCGGTGATCTTCTCCCCCCGATTGGCCACATCCTCGATGTCCTTGCCACGGCCCAGCAGCTCGCTCGCCACCGAATCCAGGCTGTAGCTCGCAAACTGCCAGGTCGCACTTTTCAGGGTGTCGATGCCATCGAGCACCATGCGACCCGGGATGATGACGTTGCCGCTCTGGGGATCGTTACGCGACGAGCGCCAGAAACAGAGCTCACGCCCTCGCCCAAGGCGCAGTCGCCGCCCGCCGAGCTCGGCCCGGCGCAGCAGCAGGCGAAAGTCGAAGTTGACCACGTTCCAGCCGATCACCAGATCCGGATCGTGACGGGTGAACCAGGCCTCCAGCGCGCCGAGCAGGGCATTCTCATCCGCCACCCACTCGATGGGGGTCTCCCAGCTATCGGAGTCCGCCTCAGGCACACCGATCATGATGACTCGCGCATCCTGCTCGCCATAGAGCCCCACAGAGAAGAGCGCCCCGTCCATGGCACACTCCACGTCCAGCGACACCCAGGAGAGCACCGGGGTCGCCCCCTGAGGCGCACAGCGTGCCTCGTTGACCTCCCAATAGCCCTGCTTGCCCCCCTTCTTCAGCACCCGGCCATCGAAGCGCACGCCGGCGGTGATGAAACGCTCCATCAGGTAGCGCTCCGGCAGCCGGATATCCGATTCAAAATGCTCGAGACCACGGATGAGCAGCAGTTCGATGGCCCGATGAAAGGCGCTCAGGGTGGAGAAATAGCAGCCCACCACGGCCCGGCCATCGAAGGTATGCATGGGCAGCCGGCGAAACCGGCCGCTCACGCCGGATCCCTTGAACAGCTCGGCCGCCTCCTGCATGTGGCGCTCGGGCAGGAAGAACACCGGCTCCTGTCCCGGCACCACCAGCCGTACCGGCCCCTGGGCGCTCCAGAGCCACATCACGATCTCGGTATGCGAGCCCGCCCCGTTGCGCCCACGCACATCCCGCCCGTGACGGGTCAGGATGAAACCGTCCTGGGGAGGCAGGTCCGGTGCAAGAAGGGGGCTGGGGGCTGGGGTCACACTCATGACGGCATAGGGAACAGGGTCTGGGATGGACCTATTGTACGTTCATACAGTACCTTGCCGCAAATGCCGTGCAAGGGGCGCAGGCTCCCCTTTTCCTCCCGCGTCTGCCATCTGGCCGCGGATTGGTGCATATTAACGTTATCATCAGCCATCGCCGGAGCCCCCATGCGTATTTCCCTGCTCATCCCCCTGCTGGCCGCCGGTCTCGCCGGTTGCAGCTCTTCTAGCTCGTCGGTCGGCGTGGGGGTCGGCACCGGCTATTACGGCAGCGCCTACGGCGCCTATCCCTGGTGGTATGACGACTACTTCTACTACTGGGATCACTACTACCCCTGGTGCTGCGACAATCAGGGGGATTTCGACGAGCTCATCAAGAAGTGGTGGAGCGGGCTGGATGGGGATCGCCAGCAGGAGATCAAAGACAAATTCCACGACTGGCAGGACAACCACGGGGGTGCCGATCTCGCGGCCCTGCGGGGCGATTTCGCCACCCGCTGGCATGCCATGTCCCCGGAGCAAAAAGAGGCGCTGCGCGAACACAGCAAGCTGCGCCCGAGCGTCAGCAACCCCGAGCGCGCCCCCCGCTCTCCGCTGGATGAGAGGGCCGCCCGCGCCGGACTGGATCGCAGTGCAGGAGGCGAGCACGGCGCCCTGCTCCCCACCACCCGGCCCCAGACAGAAGGCGGCTTGCTGGCCCCCGCGCAAACGCGTCCCGAGAGTGAACTCAGACCCCATCTGCCGAGCAACCTGGCGCCCCCCCTCGCCCGCCCCGCCATGCCTCACCGGATGGCGCCTCCCATGCGCAGCTTTCCGGGGATCCGCCGCCGATAACCCACCCACACTTCACGTTTCACGTCACCCCAGTGCAAGGAGCACCCCATGACACAACAGTGGCAACGCATCCCCTCCCGCATCACGGACGTGGGGGGCATCCCGGTCGCCCGCGCCATCCCGGTCAAGGAGAGGCGCACCATCGGGCCCTGGTGTTTTCTCGACCACATAGGGCCGACCCGGTTCGCCCCGGGCGCCAGGGGGATGAATGTCGGCCCCCACCCGCACATTGCCCTGCAAACCTTCACCTGGATGCTGGCTGGCGAGATATTGCACCGTGACAGCCTCGGCAGTGAGCAGATCATACGGCCAGGGCAGGTCAATCTGATGACCGCCGGACGCGGCATCGCCCACACCGAGGAGACGGTGGCGGGCCACCCCGACCTGCACGCCGCCCAGCTCTGGATAGCACTGCCCGAAGCCCATCAGGATGCCCAGCCCCGCTTCGATCACTACCCGGACCTGCCTCGCTGGCAGGAGGACGGGATAGCCCTGACCCTGCTGATCGGCGAGCATGGCGGACATCAGGCCCCCACCCTGCACTTCTCTCCCCTGATCGGGCTGGATCTGCACAACGACGGGCAGAGTGAGTCAACCCTCTCCCTCCCCCTGGATCCCCAGTTTGAGCATGGTCTGCTGCCCCTGCAGGGTGAGGTCGCCGCCTCGGGCCAGTCCTTCGCCCACGAAGAGCTGCTCTATCTGCCCCCCGGGACGCCCCGGGTCGAGCTGACCCTGGCCCCGGGGGCCAGGGTGCTGGTGATAGGAGGCGAGCCCCTGGCCCAGGCGCTGCAGATCTGGTGGAACTTCGTGAGCTTTGACAGGGAGGCCATTCGCACCGCCGCCGCCGACTGGGAGAGCGGCCACCCCCGCTTCGGGGAGGTGGTGGGCTACGCTGGCCCCCGTCTCAGCGCCCCGCCCCTGACCGGGATCTGAGACTGCCGCCATGGCAGACACCAACGAAAAGAGCGCCCTCGGCGCTCTTTGTTTTTTGCGTGATTAGCAGCGTGGCAGCGGGATCAGAACCCCTCTTCCTGCTCTGCCTGCAGGCGGGCACGACGCGCCATGGCCTCTTCCTGGGCGCTCTCGATCTCGTGCAGCACGGCGTCGAGATCGATGGCTTCGGTGCTCTCCTCGAACAGGCCGGTCAGCTCGGTTTCCGGGCCGAGCCTGCCATCTTCGAACAGCGCCCACATCTCCCGGGCGTAGCGGGTTTTGAGCAGCTCGGGCGCATACATGCCGTAATAGGCGCGCATGTTGTTGACGTCGCGCTCCAGCATGGCCTTGGCCTGATTGTTGGCGGCGGCATTCACCACCTGGGGCAGGTCGATGATGACGGGCCCCTCTGCATCCACCAGCACGTTGAACTCGGAGAGATCCCCGTGAATGAGGCCGGCACAGAGCATGCGCACCACGTAGCGGATCACCTTGCCGTGATCGACGAGGGCCTGCTCCGGGGAGAGGGCCACATCGTTGAGCCGCGGCGCCACATTGCCATCCTCATCGGTGATGAGTTCCATCAGCAGGACGCCATCCAGGCAGACATAGGGTCTGGGTACCCGCACATTGGCGGCTGCCAGCTTGAACAGGGCGTCCACTTCGGTGTTCTGCCACACCTCTTCGTGCTGCTTGCGGCCGTATTTTGAGCCCTTCTCCATGGCGCGGGCGTCACGACTGCCCCGCACCTTGCGCCCTTCCTGATAGACCACAGCCTGCTTGAAGCTGCGCTTGGCCGCCTCTTTATAGACTTTGGCGCAGCGGATCTCGTCGCCGCAGCGCACCACATAGACGTCGGCCTCTTTGCCGCTCATCAGCCGGCTGATGACATCGTCGACCAGGCCGTCATCAACCAGAGGTTGGATTCGATTTGGAATTTTCATGACCGCCCTTTTACCTTATTTGCACCTTGTTTGCACCCTGTTTGCATCTCATTCTCCTCTGGCAAGATAACGCGAGCCGACCCCGCTCGCCATCCCCCATCAAGAGCCTGACATCCAGACCTTGTCGCACCTCATTTCGTGAACACCACAGGGGCCTGGCCCCGGCGCGTCCCCCATTAGACGTGAGGCAAATCCCGGGCCACATCATGCAAAACGGCCCGCGAGGGGCCGTGAAGATGAGTCAGGCGTCGGGGGGCAGCCCCTGGCGGATGCGCCTGATCCCCTCTTCGTAGAGGCCGTCCTTGCCCTCGTTATCCTCCTGTGTCTCGAAGATCTTGAGAAACCACATGTACTGCTCCGGGAAGCGGGTGAGTTGCCGCTCCACCATGCGGTTCATGGCATTGACGTCGGCCATCAGATCCTCGGTAGGATAAGGGTCGAACGGTGCCTCTATCTCCATCCGGTAGCAGTGCTCGTCCTCGTCATAGCAGGCCAGCACCGGCACGGCCCTGGCGCCGGTCAGCTTCACCAGCTTGGGCAGGGCCGGCAGTGTCGCCTTGGGGTGGTTGAAGAAGGGCACGAAGAGGCTGGCATCCCGGCCGTGATCCTGATCCGGCAGGTAGAAGAAGCTGTCTCCCGAGCGCAGGGCCTTGATGGCCGGCTTGATGCCGACGCTACGCTCATAGACGCGCCCTCCCTTGCTGCGTTCGCGGTTGATGTACCAGTCGAACACCGCATCCTTGGGGCTCTTCATCATGGTGCACAGGGGAACCCCCTCGTCCGTGATGAAGCGGCCTATGGTGTCCACCGCCCAGGTGTGGGGCACCACGAAGATCATCGGACGACCGGCGGCACGTTCGGCTTCGATGTGTTCCCAGCCACGCACCTTCATGCGCCCTTTCAGGTACGCCTTGCTGCGCCAGGTCATCTCGCCAAAGCCCATGAAGGTCTTGAGACCGGTACGAATGGACTTGAGCAGCAGCGCCTCGCGCCCGGCCTCGTCGAGCTCGGGGAAGCAGATCTTGATGTTGGTCTCGGCGATATAGGCCTGTTTCCTGGAGTAGCGCAGCAGCAGGGGCGCCATGCCGTCGGCCAGCCTGTCGCGCAGCCTTGCCGGTGTCCAGGCGAGCCCGGAGAGCAGACCGAGGGCCAACCAGCTGCCCCACCATTTGGGATGCAGCAGACGGGGATGAAATGAGGTGTCGAACACCGGATCTTGTGCGGACATGGTCGCCATCGAATCGTCAAAACAGACCGTTATTTTAGTGATCCTGACAGTTTTTTCTACCCTGAGCCCGCCAGAGTCCCTCTCCAAGTCACTGATCCGACTAGTTAGAAACAAAAAATGGCCCACATGGGGCCATCTTCAGCAGGCTATTCAGCCAAGGTTCAGGGAGTGGGCGCAAGGCCCCGTCGAATGCGCTTGATCCCCTCCTCATAGAGGCCATCTTCCCCTTCCTGATCTTCACGGGTATCGAAGATCTTGAGGAACCACATGTATTGACCCGGGTGGCGGGTCAGCTGGCGCTCCACGCTATCGTTCATGGCACAGGTATCGGCCAGCAGATCGTTGCTCGGGTAATCGGCGAAGGGGGCATCGATCTCCAGCCGGTAGCCGTGGGCCGCCTCATCGTAACAGGCCAGCACGGGCACCGCCTTGGCACCGGTCAGCTTCACCAGACGCGGCAGGGCCGGCAGGGTCGCCTTGGGATAATTGAAGAAGGGGGCGAAGATGCTCGCCTCGCGACCATGATCCTGATCCGGCAGATAGAAGAAGCTCAGACCGGACTTGACCGCCTTGATCACCGGTTTGATGCCGGCACTGCGCTCATAGACACGGCAGCCGTTCTTGGCACGCTCGCGGTTGATGTGCCAGTCGAACACCGGATTGCGGGCGCTCTTCATCATGGTGCACATGTTAAGGCCCTGGCGGGAGAAGTAGTAACCCGCCGCATCGATGGGCCAGCTGTGGGGAACCACCAGGATCACCGGCCGCCCGGCCGCCTGCTCGGCTTCGATATACTCCCAGCCGCTGACCTGGATGCGCTTCATCAGGTGTGCGGGGCTGCGCCAGGTGAACTCCCCAAACCCCAGCAGGCTCTTGAGGCCGACCCGGATGGAGGTCATCAGCAGGGCTTCCCGCTCAGCCTCGCTCTTGTCCTTGAAACAGATGGCGAGGTTGGTGCGGGCGATGTAGATCTGCTTCTTGGAGAACCTGAGCACCAGAGGTGCCAGTGCATCGGCCAGCTTGTCACGCCAGCGGGGCGGCACATAGGCGAACACGCCGAGCATGCCGAGGGCGAGCCAGCTTGGCCAGTAGCGGGGGCGTAGCAAACGGGACTGAAACGAGCAATCAAATACGGGATCTTGGGAGGACATGGATAGGTCAATTGATAGAGAACAGCATTGGCGGTCATCGTGACAGGTAATACCAGTGAACACCACCTTAATCTTGGCTGAATCAACGACTATTTAAGCCATCTCACGGATTGACAAATATAAAGCCGCCGGATTGCCCGGCCATGAGCTTCATGCATATCCCATCCCCCTGACGCAAAACAACACACCCCGCGAGGCGGGGTGTGTTGGGCATAGTGCAGAGGCGTGGCGCCTTAACGGTGAGCGGGCGTGCGCTGCGTCAGGCTCTGTGTCAGCGGCAAGCAGGCCATCAGGTAGCGCAGGGCCACATAGGTGACCACCAGGGTTGCCACGGCGAGCTCCAGATTGGCCAGCAGATGGAGCTGCTCCACATAGTGCGCCGCCTCAGGCCACTGCGACAGCAGATGACTGACCTTGTACAGGGCGGTGGCACCGATCACCAGGGGGAAGGTGAAGGCGGCAAAGCCCGGAGAGAACGGCAGACGCAGCAGCTTGAACAGGGAGAGATAGATGATCCCCGTCATCAGCACGGCGATCCCGAGCAGCACGGCCACCAGCAGCAGGGAGGGCTCGGCGGTCACGGTCAGGTAACCGGCCAGTGACAGGCTGGCGGGCGCGGCCAGGATGGCGATGGTCGGCTTGGCGGCATCCGGCACCTCATGGCTGAAGATGAGGCGATAGAGCATCAGCGGCAGCATCAGGCCATAGCAAATCAGGCCGAACCAGAGCAGGCCGTTGGCCAGCGCGGCGAAGGGGCCGCCCGGATAGGCGACGTCGGCGACGATGATCCCCACCGGCGGCACGAACCAGCTCGGCACCATGTGATGGATCTCGAACTCCTTGGCCCGGTGCCAGACAAAGGCGGCGAGGAACAATAGGTGCAGCACCACGGCGAACAGCCAGAGCCCCTGCCCCAAGGCCGGCGCCAACTGGCCGACGGCCTTGGAGACCACCATGGTGGCCATGGCATAGGTGGGCACCACGCTGCCGACCATGGGGTGGGCGAGATCCTGCCACAGCAGGCGCGGATGCAGCAGGAACTTGCCGGTGAGGATAAGGAGCAGCACGGCGGCGATGGCAGCCCCCAGCAATTGCAGGCGACCATCGAATTGACCGGCATTTTCCCAGCACCAGCCGAGGCTGGCGATCCCGAGAGCCAGCCCGGCCATGGGGGTCGGGGCGGCAGCCAGAGAACGACGGGTACGTGCGATCATGGTGGACATCCTCTTCTTGATGACGATGGCCATAGGATAAAGGGGACGTATCGTTTACGATATCTAAATGAATTGAATCAAGCGTTAAGGAAAACTAAACAACATGAAGCTCACCCTGCAACAACTCAAGGTGTTTGCCACCATCGCCCGCCACGGCAATCTGGGGTCGGCGGCGAACGAGCTTAGCCTCAGCAAGGGCGCCGTCTCCCAGTCGTTGCAGGAACTCGAGCGCCAGCTCTCGACCCCGCTGTTTGACAGGGTCCACCCCAGGTTGCAGCTCAACAGCGAGGGGCTCTTGCTGCAACCCGCCGCCGAGGAGCTGCTGACCCGGATGCAGGAGATAGAGCAGCTGTTCAGCCCCGACGCCGAGCCCGGCAGCCAGCTGCGCCTGGGGGCCAGCCAGACCATAGGCAACTATCTGCTGCCCACCCTGCTGGCGCACAGCGTCAAGGAGCTGGGGCAGCCGCCCCGGATCAACATCGCCAATACCCATCTGCTGTGTCACGCCCTCGCCCACTTCGAACTGGATCTCGCCCTCATCGAAGGGGAGAACCATCATCCCGAGCTGTTAAGCGAACCCTGGCTCGAGGACGAGATGCTGATCATCGCCCCTCCCGATCACCCCCTGGCCGGGCGTCTCGAGCTGCCCCTCAGTCAGCTCGCCGGCGAGACCTGGGTACTGCGCGAACCCCAATCCGGCAGCCGGGAGCAGTTCGAGCAGCAGCTTCAACCCAGATTGCCACGTTGGCAGGCGGGGCTTGAACTCAACACCCTGGAGGCGGTGATGCTGGCGGTGGAACAGGGTCTGGGCCTCTCCTTCATCTCCCGATTGGCGGTGGCGGACAGGCTCGCGAGTGGCCGCCTGGTGGCCCTCACCCCCAGCCGCCGCTTCCCGCGCCAGCTCTTCCTCGTCTGGCACAAACAGAAATATCACTCCGCCACCCTGCGCCGCTTCCTCGCCTTTTGCCGTACCCAGCAACTTCCCGGGCTTCGCTCGGGCAATGAGGACGGCGATACACCGGCCTGAGGCGTCGCACGACGCTCGATGACAAAGGCAGCGAAGAGCTGGCCTGATGTAAGAGTGATGACCCAATGACAGAGGGCGCCGCGGCGCCCTCTGTTGATCAAGACAACATCCTCGTGAGTGATCACGTCTCTGCTGGACGAGCGGGTGCCAACCCGGCCTCGACCCAGCCCAGCACCTGCCGGGTCAGGGCCTGGGGCAGCCAGGGAGAGTCCAGCAGGCCATCCTGCACGCAGCGGGCGAAGTGATCCGCCTCGTGCTGCATGCCGCCCCCCTCCACCGGCTGGACGATATCCTGGGGCCAGGACATGGGCGGCACTTCCCCCTGCAGGCGCACCCCCTGGGGATTCCACCATTTGCCCTCGATCACCAGTGACCAGCCAGCGCCCGTGAGCGAGGCCGCCTTGTCGAGATCCTCCACGATGGAGGCCCCCAGCTCGGCGGGCAGCGCCCCGTCGAAGACAAAGCGGGCGCTCAGGTCCACCTCCCCGGGCGATCGCTGCAACTGCACCTCGGGAGCACCCGCTGCCAGCCCCAACTGCCGGCAGAAGGCGGCATAGAGCCAGAGGGGATAGACCCCCACATCCCAAGCGGCTCCCCCGTCCAGGGCGGGATCGAACAGCTTGCCCTCCCGGGGCGGGGCCGAGCCGAATGCCGCCCGCAGGGACAGAGGGCCCGGCAGCGCGGGCAGGCGCGAAAGCAGGGTGCGCATGGCGGGGAAGCACATCACCTTCATGGCTTCGAGCAGCAGCACCTTGTGCTGCCGGGCGAGCGCGACCAGTTCATCCCAATCATCAAGACGGGTGACGGCAGGTTTTTCTACCAGCACGTGCTTGCCTGCCAGCAGCATCTCCCTGATGAGGGGGGCATGCTGTGGGTGGATCACCGCCACATAGACGGCGTCCACCTCGGGGCTCAGGGCCAGGGCCTGATAGCTGCCAAAGGCATGCGACAGGCCCTGCTCGGTCGCAAAGCTGTCGGCCCGCGCCTGATCCCGGGCGGCGATGGCCACCACCCGCCCCAGGCTGGCGTGCTGGTTGACGTCACGGCAAAAACGCCGGGCGATGGCACCGGCGCCGGCAATTCCCCAGCGCAGTGGCGCTGCCTTTCCCTCTGCTTGCATCTGATCTCCTGATAATGCTCGGCGCTCTTGCCCCACCTGGCGCTCTTACGCCTTGGCCAGGCTGCGCAGCCAACTAATTTCATCTCCCCAGATGGACTCGTCGATGGTCTCGAGGATGAGGGGGATGTTGTCAAAGCGGTCGTCGTTCATGATGTGGTGGAACACCGCCTCACCGAGGTTGCCCTGTTGCAGGCTGTGGTGGCGATCCACCCGGCTACCGAAGGTACACTTGGCACCGTTGATATGCATCCCCTTGAGGTATTCAAAGCCGACGATGCGATCGAAATCGGCGAAGACCTGGGCGCAGCTCTCGGCGCTGCGCAGATCGTAACCGGCGGCGAAGGCGTGGCAGGTGTCGAAACAGACCCCGACCCGGCTCTTGTCCTCCACCCCCTCGATGATGGTGGCCAGGTGTTCGAACGACCAGCCCAGGTTGGTTCCCTGACCGGCGGTGTTTTCGATGATGGCGCTCACCCCCTGGCTGCGCTCCAGCGCCCAGTTGATGGACTCGCTCACCAGTTTCAGGCTGGCGGCCTCCGGGATCTGCTTCAAGTGGCTGCCGGGGTGGAAGTTGAGGTAGCAGAGCCCGAGCTGTTCGCAGCGCTTCATCTCATCGAGGAAGGCATCCCGGGATTTGGCGAGGCCGTCGGGATCCGGGTGCCCCAGGTTGATGAGGTAGCTGTCGTGGGGCAGGATCTGCTCGGGGCGAAAACCCGCCTTCTCGCAGGCGGACTTGAAGGCGCGGATGCTGGCGTCCGAGAGCGGCGCCGCCTGCCACTGGCGCTGATTCTTGGTGAACAGGGCGAAGGCGTTGGCTCCGATAGCCTGGGCACGGGCGATGCAATTCTCCACCCCGCCGGCCGCACTGACATGGGCACCGATAAATTTCATAGGATCTCCTCTTTGGGGCGCCATTATGCCCAAGCCCGGTCCGCGCGCCAAACCGGGATCTTCGATGGCCGCCATAGAAAAGGCGCCCGCAGGCGCCTCCCTTGCATGACGGGCCCGACGATGTGGCCATGGGCAACCCGCGTCATGCCCGGGTTATCTATCCGGGGTGGCATTCAACCCGGTTGCGGCCATTGCGTTTGGCCGCATACAAGGCGCCATCGGCTCGCTTCAGGATGGCGCTGAGCTCGGTGTCTTGCGCCGACAGGTGTGAAAAGCCGATGCTGCCGGTCAACCTGATGGTATTGCCCTCATAGGTGATGGGGTGCGTTTCAATCAGGGTGCGAATATCATTTAATATCAACTGGCAGATATCAGGCTGGCTGCCTGAAATAATGATGGCAAACTCTTCCCCGCCAATACGGGCAAAGACATCGTCTTTTCTTATTATTGTCTTGATGACGCTCGCGACCTCTTTCAAGACATAGTCGCCGGCATCATGCCCATATTTATCGTTCAGGTTTTTAAAGTGATCCAGATCCAATATACCGATGGTGAGCGGTATCTCTGCCAGCCGGGAGAGGATCAATCTGCGCTCCCCTTCATGCATGAAAGCCCGCCGATTCGCTGTCTCCGTCAAATAATCTGTCGATGCCTGCAGCTCCATCTCGGTCACTTTGAGATGCAACTGGATATTCAGTGCCAACCAGTTCGCCAGACATTGCAATATGATGGCATGTTCGAGGCTGTAATATGACGGCTGGTGGTGCGCGACATTCAAGGTGCCGATGCAGCTCTTGCCCTGTATCATGGGGGCATCCATGCAGCTGCCCATCCCGTGCTGGGACAATATTTTACAGTCAAGGTCAGCGGAGCTGCCCAAATCATCGCAGATCCGCAACACGCCGGTTGAAAATACCCTCCCCACCATAGTGCCTTGTATTGGAACCAATGACTCCATGGGGATGGCATTATTTCCCATCACGGCATATAGCCGCAGTGATGTCTCATTCTCTTTGATGGTAATACTGGCGCGTTCGGCAGAGAAAATATGAAATATCCAGTTTGCCATCACATTCAACACATCCTGAAGGGAGACGGCTTGTGTCAGATCCTGAATAAAGGCAATGGGCAGGGTTATTTTCTTGCCTGGATCGGCATGAGACAGAAAATCGGGGTCAAATACTCGCTCATCATGATGCATATATACCTCACACAACGCCCTGCACTCTGCGGTGGGCCCTTGCCACGCCATCAGGCGTTCAGATAACTGCCTATACGCTTTTGCGAGAGTATAACAATCATGCGGGTTCTGAAACGCTTATCATCAATACGCCGTCCTTGTGAGCAAATGACAGACCCATAAAAACAATACTGACTATAAGGCGTGATGAAAGGGCGCCACCGCTCACACCCAGGATTGTGGCGCTCCTCTTGCCGTTATCTCCCCCTTCTTCGGGTGCCAATCACTCACAATGAACGAGGCGCCCGCAGGCGCCCCGTTTCGTTGTGCCAAGGCGATGATCAATAATCGAGACCGGCGCCGTAGGCAAAGAGGGGATCCTGGGAGTCGCTCGCCACGTCCGAGTCCTGAGCCAGCACCGCCTGCCAGCTGGAGGGAAGCTCGAAGGGCAGCTTGCCGCGGGCCTTGGCCTTGCCGCTCATCACATCGAACAGCGCCTGATCCAGTGCCCCGAAGTTAGCCAGCAGCACCTGGGCCGCCGGCGCCACCTCGGTCAGGATGGCGGGTCTGTCCAGATAGACCGACAGCACCAGGGGCACCCCGGCTTGCTGGATGGCCTGGATCTCCGCCAGTTCATCGCTGCCGTGATAGCTGCCCTCGTGAGCCGTCTCCTGCACCACCTGATCCGCACTGGCAAAGCCAAGCTGACCGAAGTGGATGGTGCCGAACGGGAAGCGCGCATCCTGCTCACCCGGGGTGTTGACCCGGGCGATGGCCAGATCCGCCTGCGCCAGATCCGTCACCACCGTGTAGCCATTGGCCTTGGCCACCTCGGCATTGACCTGGTAGAGGTAGACCCGTTTGCCCTCGGGCTGCATGGGCAGCATTGAACCCTCATTCTTCAGCAGCACATGGGCCGCGGCCTGGGCGGCCTGGGCCTCTTGCTGGAACTCGGCCTTGCCCACCAGGGCGACGGCGGCCGTGGTATCCACATAGGGATCCTCAAACAGCCCCAGCTCGAATTTCTGCTCCAGGATGCGGCGGGCGGCGGTGGAGAGCTGCGCCTCGCTCACCAGCCCGGCTTGCACCGCTTCCAACAGTGGCGCCGGATCCTCCACCCCGCCGAATTGATCCACCCCGGCGGTGATCGCCTTGGCGTAGCGCTGGGCCTGGGTCAACTTCTCCACCCCCCAGGACATGCCAAAGGGTACCGTCCAGGGGCTGACTCCAGCGCTCAGCTCCGCCTGGCTCAACCCTTCCTCGCAGCGGCTGTTGCAGTCATTGACGATGCCCCAGTCGCTCAGCACCACTCCTTCAAAGCCGAAATGGCCGCGCAAGAGATCGGTGAGGATCTGGCGATTGAAGCCAAAGCCCACCTCCTCGATGGCCTGGCCCTCATAGGTCAGCCCCTGTGGCAGGGCGTAATAGGGCATGACGGCCCCGACCTTGGCCTCGAAGGCCCCCTCGAAGGGCACCAGGTGATAGGCAAAGTTGTTGCCCGGGTAGACCTGCTCCTTGCCCCAGGGGTTGTGGGCATCCAGCCCATCCTTCTGGGGGCCGGCGCCGGCAAAATGCTTGACCACGGTGACCACGCTCTCCTTGCCGATCCCGCCATCCCCCTGCTGGAAGCCTTCGATGTAAGCCTTGACCAGGGACTTGGCGGCCCGGTTGTTCTCGCCAAAGGTGCCATTGATACGGCCCCAACGCGGCTCGGTGGCGAGATCCGCCTGGGGAGATAGGGCCTCCTGGATGCCCACCGCCCTGTACTCCTGGCGGGCGATGTCGGCGAAGCGGCGCACCAGCTCGGCATCGCCGATGGCAGCGAAGCCCAGCGTCTCCGGCCATTGGGAGAAGGCACCGGCGGCGATGCTGGTGGCCTTGGGATCGTTGGTGAAGTGGTTGCGGGGATCCGTGCTGACGGTCATGGGAATGCCGAGCCCCACCCCTTCCAGCAACGCCTGGATCTGGTTGTTGTCCTCGGCGATGGCCGCAGGATCGCCCGCCATCCGGGTGATGAAGGTGTTGACTCCATCGGTCTTGAGCATCTTGTCCATGGCGGTGAGATTGATGCGCCCTTCCCCATCGAGCACCAGGGTGCCGTGCATCATCAGCCCCGCCTTCTGAGCCAAGGTGAGGCGACCCACCAGATCCTCTGCCCGTTCGGCGGCGCCGAGGCGCCAGTCTTCATAGGGGGTCAGGTTGCCGCTGCCATCCAGATCCTTGAACTGCAAGCCATCCTGCTCGATCAGGCTGGCGGTGCGATGGCCCAGGGTGGGCTGCGCGGGCTTGGGGGTAGAGTCGTTGTCATTGCACCCGGCCAGCAGCAGGGCACCGATGGTCAGGGCGAGCGGGGTCATCGCGAGACGATGGATGTTCATTATTGTTCTCTTCCTTGTGTGTGTAGGTCCGGCCACTCTAGGCAAAACGGACCCGCCTCACTTGCCATTCGGGTGCAGGAAGTTGACGGTTGGGAGCAGATGTCAAAATTGTGAAAAGGGTTGCAGGATTACTTTTAGTTACAAAGTTGAAACATTAAGAGGAAGCTGGCTCACAACAATTTTTCGCGACTGGCCGATGATGATGGGCCATCGTCGACAAGGATTTCGCCGTGAAAACCGTCTCAAACCGGATCGCCCTGCACTGCCTCAACCACTGGCAGCGGCAGGGACGGGATCCGGATCAACTGCTGCAGGGTGCCGGCATCGCCAGAGAGGAGCTGATCCTCCCCCATGGCCGCATCGATGCGCCGCGTCACTTCCGGCTGCTGGCCCAGGTCGCCCCCCACATGGATCTGGCGCGCAACTGGGCGCCCCCCTCCCTCACCGGGCTCTTCACCGATTACCTGCCGCTGGCGAGCCTCTGCTGCAACGCGGCCAGCTGGCGTCAGGCGCTGCACTTTTTCACCGCCTTTCGCCCCCTCATCGGCGAGTGCGACCGGATCACCTTGCAGGAAGGGGATGAACTCGCGCGGATCAGCTACCACTCGGAGTCCGATCACCCGGATGTCGTCGCCATGAGCAGTCTCGCCAACCTGTGTCATCTCTACGCCCTGCTCCAGTTCTACCACCCGGGGGCCGGCCAGCTGATGCTGCCGACACCGGTGCGACCCAGGTTGTGGCGCGAACTGGCGGCCTGGCTGGGAGGACGATTGCGGCTCGGAGATGGTTATCGGCTCTGCTTCCCCGTCCAGCTGCTGGATCAGGCCTATGGGAACCACAACGCCCCCCTGCAACCCCTGCTGCTGGAAGAGCTGGATACCCAGATGCAGCGATTGCGCCCCAGCCCCCACTACAAGGAGCGAGTGCTCGGCCTCATCCGCCATCAGCTGTGGCAGCAGGAGGCGGATCCGCGCACCTTGCTCGCCTGCATCTGCGAGGCCCTGCGATTGACCCGCTGGACCCTGCACCGCCACCTGCGTGAAGAGGGTTGCCACTTCTCGGCCCTGCTGGAGCAGGTGCGCCGGGAGGAGGCCTGCCGCCTGTTGCAAGATCCCAGCCTGCAGCTGCAGGAGGTGGGGGGGCGGCTCGGCTTCGCCAGCCAGAGCAGCTTCACCCGCTTCTTCAAGGAGGCATTCGCCCTCTCCCCGAGCCAGTACCGCTCAAGGCGCAGCCGGGCCTGACGCTTCGCCAAGGGCATCCGTCAACAATGCTCCCAGCCAGTGGATGAAGGTCTGCACCCTGGGGGCCAGGTGGCGGCGATGGGCATAGAGGGCGTGGATGGGCAGGGGCGGTGCCTGCCAGGCGGGCAGGATGATCACCAGCTCGCCGCTCGCCAGCAGCGGCTCCACCCCGACTCGCGGTATCTGTATGATGCCAAGTCCCGCCTGGGCCGCCGCCAGATAGGATTCGCTATCGTTCACCGTGAGACTGGCCCTCATGGGCAGCGTGGCGGGGCGTTCATCCTCCCCGAGGTATTCAAACCCGGGCTCGCCGCGCCCCTGGCCCGAACCGTAATGGATCAGCCGATGCTGACCGAGATCGGCCAGGCTCTGCGGCACCCCGTGGGCGGCCAGGTAGCCCGCGCTGGCACAGTTGATCTGGCGATAGTGACCCAGGGGCCGCGCCACCAGGCTGGAGGGCTCGAGCGTGCCGACCCGCACGACACAGTCGAACCCTTCCCGCACCAGATCCACCCGCCTGTCCGTGCTGCTCAGCATCAGTTGCAGAGCCGGATGGGCGGCCAGAAAGGCAGGCAGCGCCGGGATCACCAGGTGGCGGGCCATCCGGCTCGGCATGTCCACCCGCAACTGGCCCGCGATCTGCCCCGTCTGCCGGAACAGGCCGTCAAACTCCTCCATGTCCGCCAGCAGATCCCGGCAGCGGGCGTAACAGAGCTGGCCGTCCGTGGTGAGCTGCACCCGCCGGGTGGTGCGCTGCAGCAGCCGGGTGCCCATGTGCTCCTCCAGTCGCCGGATGGCGGCGGAGAGGGTCGCCTTGGGGATCCCCAGCTGCTCGGCGCAGCGGCTGAAGCTCTCGAGTTCGGCGACCCGCACGAACATCCTCATTCCATCCAGTTGGTCCATGGTCATTGTTATCCAAATCGGAACAGTGCATTCATTATCGCCATCTTTATCCAGCATGAAAGCACCAATAGAGTGAAGGGGTCGGCTCGCCATGAGCCCTTCATCATTCAGACAGGAGCCATACCATGACCAGACCCATCGCCCTCATCACGGGGGCCAGCCGCGGCCTTGGCAGACACGGTGCCCTGGCCCTCGCCGCCAGGGGCGTCGATCTCATCATCACCTACCGCAGCCAGGCCGGGGAAGCGGCCGAGGTGGTCGCCAAGGCCGAGGCCCTGGGGGTCAGGGCCCGGGCGCTCGCGCTGGATGTGGCAGAGAGCGCCAGCTTCCCCGCCTTCGCGGACGCGGTGCGCCTGCTGCTGGCGCAAACCTGGCAGCGCGACCGCTTCGACTACCTGGTCAACAACGCCGGCATCGGCATCCATGCCAGCTTCGAGCAGACCACTGAGCAGCAGTTCGACACCCTGCTCAACATCCATTTGAAGGGGCCCTTCTTCCTGACCCAGACCCTGCTGCCCCTTCTCGCGGATGGTGGCCGCATCCTCAATGTCTCCACCGGTCTGACCCGCTTCGCCCTGCCGGGCTATGCCGCCTACGCGGCCATGAAGGGGGGCGTCGAAGTGCTCAGCCACTACCTTGCCAAGGAGCTGGGTCCGCGGGGCATTGCGGTCAATGTGCTGGCTCCCGGCGCCATCGAGACCGACTTTGGCGGCGGCGCCGTGCGTGACAATCCGGCCCTCAACGACTTCGTGGCGAGCCAGACGGCGCTCGGCCGGGTCGGCCAGCCCGATGACATCGGCGACGTCATCGCCGCCCTGCTCTCCACGGACAGCCGCTGGATCAACGCCCAGCGCATCGAGGCGTCCGGCGGCATGTTTATCTAGGCAGTGCGGAGCGCCGCTCCCCGCCATCCTCTGCCGATGCAAACGAAAAAGGCCCCTGCGGGGGCCTTTTCATCTGGAAGTGACATCCTGTTTGGCAAGGACTCAGAGCGACTCGCCACCGCTGGCAATCACCGACTGATACCAGTGGAAGCTCTCCTTCTTGATGCGGCGCAGGGACCCGCCCTGCTCGTCCCTGTCCACATAGACGAAGCCGTAGCGCTTCTGGTAGCCGTTGAGCCAGCTCAGGATGTCGGTGAAGGACCAGGCGCAGTAGCCGAGCAGTTCGACCCCGTCCTGCAGCGCCTCCTGGCAAGCCTTCAGGTGGCTCTGCAGGTAAGCGATGCGGTAGTCGTCGTGCACCTTGTCCCCCGCCGCCAGCTTGTCGAATTCACCCAGACCGTTCTCGGTGATCATCAGCGGCAGACCGTAGCGGGACGAGAGGCGACGCAGGGCGATGCGCATCCCGGTGGGGTCGATGGCCCAGTCCCAGTTGCTGGTCTCGAGGTGCGGGTTCGGGGTGGTCTTGTAGAGTCCCGGCACGCCGCTGGAGGGAGTGGTACCCTTCTGCCCCGTGGTGTTGATGCGCTGCATGGTCTGGCCACCGATGGGATTGTCGGTGAAGGTCAGGGTGTAGTAGTAGTTCACCCCGATGTAATCCGGCGTGCCCTCGCGCAAGAGTTCCAGATCCCCCGGCAGGATCTCGGGGGCTTCGCCCGTCTCCCTCAGGTAGGCGAGCGCCGCCTGGGGGTAGCGGCCGAAGCAGTAGGCGTCCAGCCACCAGAGGTTGGTGAACTCTTCCGCGTTTTCGAACGCCAGCATGTCGCTCGGGGCGCAGGAAGCGGGATAGGCAGGGGAATAGGCGAAGCTCGGGCCGATGAGGCCACTCGGCACGTGCTGGCGGAACGCCTTGATGACCCGGGCGTTGGCCAGGAATGCCACGTGGTTGGCGGCGAAGAAACGTTTCCTGTCCTGCACGGCGGGCGGATGAGTCCCCAGCTGGTAGGCATTGGTCAGGTTATAATTCTGCTCATTGAGTGAAACCCAATATTTTACCTTGCCAGCGAAGCGCTGATAGAGGGTGACGCAGTAGTGTTCGAAGTCATCGATGATGCGCCTGTCTTCCCAGCCGCCGTATTCGTCCTGCAGCGCCTGGGGCAGATCCCAGTGATAGAGGGTCAGCACCGGTTCGATCCCGTGCGCCAGCAGGCTGTCGATCAGCCGGTCGTAGAAGGCGAGGCCCGCCTCGTTCACCGCACCGCGACCGGTCGGGAAGATGCGCGGCCAGCTCACCGAGAAGCGATAGGCCTTGAGCCCCATCTCGGCCATCAGCGCCACGTCTTCTTCGACGCGATGGTAGTGATCCACCGCCACGTCGCCGTTGCTGCCCTGGAACGTCTTGCCCGGCAGCTTGGTGAAGCTGTCCCACACCGAGGGGCCCTTGCCATCGGCATCCCAGGCCCCTTCCACCTGATAGGCGGCGGAGGCGGCGCCCCAGAGGAAATCGGCGGGGAACCCTTTGTACTTGGCATGATGCATCTGGTCTGTCTCCTTCTGCTTGAACGAGTGAGTGCCGCACTGCCTGGGCACCCCGAATGAATTGGCATCAGCATCGAACAGATCTAGAATTCCGTCCAATGACATTTTTGACCACTCAAGATTCCGCATAGGAATGATGGAGCCGCGATGGAACTGAGAGATCTGAAGGCCTTCGTCACCCTGGGGGAGGTGCTGCACTTTGGCCAGGCGGCAGCCCGCCAGCACATCACCCAGTCCGCCCTGAGCAAACAGATCAAACGGCTGGAGGCCCAGTGGGGAGGCGAGCTGTTCGAGCGCAGCGCCAGCAGCACCCGGCTGACCGGGCTCGGCCGCGCCCTCTACCCGGATGCCTGCGCCCTCATCGCCCAGAGTGAACAGCTCGATCGCACCGCCCGCGATGTGCTGGCGGGCAACGGCGGCACCCTGCGCATCGGCTTCGGGGTCGCCACCAAGCTGCTGGTGCCCGCCGCCATCGCCCGTTTTCGCGCCGAGCGCCCCAAGGTCAATATCGAGCTCAACGATCTCTCCACCCATCACCAGTTGCTGGCGCTGGCGGAGGGGCGCCTCGATCTCGGCTTCTGCCGCCTGCCCGCCCCCAAAGGTTGGCACTTTCTGCCGGTGGTTCGCGCCCATTTCATCGCCGTCCTGCCCGCGAGTTACACCGGGATAACGACACTCGCGGATCTGGTGGACAAGCCGCTGGCCGTATTGCGCCGGGACAAGGCCCCCTCCTTTCACGATCAGTTCGTCCATTATCTGGCCCAGAGCGGGCTGCGTTTTCGGGATATCCAGTATGTGAACGACTTCGCCGCCGGGGTCGCCACCGCGGCGGCGGGCATAGCCTGGACCCTGGTCCCCTCCTCCACCACCATCGAACATCCGGACGTCATCACCCTGCCCCTGACTGCGCCCGAGGCAAGCTGGATCATCGGCCTGATCCGCCCGCCTGGTGGCGACAATCCCCTCATCGACGCCTTCTGGCAGACGGTGGCGGCCCTGCGAGAGCCGGATCTCGCGCCCCTGCCGGCCGAATGACCCGGGTCGATCACCGCGTGCATTGCCCTTGTCTGCCGGATTATATTGACTCCTGCCTTGAGGGTTCTTGCCTTCGGGTCAACACTCCATGGGCACCGCGGGCGGCACGGGCAACTCGCCCTGGCCACCGCCTCTTCCAACGGGCATCAGGCCCTGCAACAAGCGAGAACACCATGACGATGAGAGTACTCGGTTACGCCGCCCAGTCGGCCCAGGCGCCTTTGGCCCCCTTCCATGTCGAACGCCGGGATCCCCGTGCCGATGATGTGGTGATCGAGATCCAGTATTGCGGCGTCTGCCACTCGGACTTGCACAATGCCCGCAACGACTGGGGCAACAGCCACTACCCCCTGGTGCCTGGTCACGAGATCATCGGCCGGGTCAGCCGGGTCGGCAGCGCCGTGACCCGTTTCAAGCCCGGGGACAGAGTGGGGGTCGGCTGCATGGTCGACTCCTGCCAGCACTGCGCCCCCTGCGAGCGAGGGCTGGAGCAGTTTTGCGACGAGTTTCCCACTCTCACCTACAACGGCGTCGACAGGCAGGACAAACGCCCCACCTTCGGCGGCTATTCGCAGCAGATCGTCACCCGTGACAAGTTCGTGCTGCACATCCCGGACGGGCTGGACCTGGCGGGAGCCGCGCCCCTGCTCTGCGCCGGCATCACCACCTGGTCCCCGCTGCGGCACTGGCAGGCGGGGCCTGGCAAGCAGGTCGCCGTCGTCGGTCTCGGCGGGCTCGGCCACATGGCCCTGAAGCTCGCCAATGCGCTGGGGGCCGAGGTGACCCTGTTTACCCGCTCCCCCGGCAAGGAGGAGGACGCCTACCGGCTCGGGGCCCACCGGGTGGTCATCTCCAGCGATGATGCCCAGATGGCCGCGGCCAGGGGGACGTTCGATCTCATCATCGACACCGTGCCCTATGTGCACGATCTCAACCCCTACCTACCGACCCTGGCCATCGACGGCACCCTGGTGCTGGTGGGCTATCTTGGGGATCTCAACCCCCTGCTCAGCACGGTTCCCCTGGTCATGGGCCGCAAGTCGGTGGCGGGATCCCTCATCGGCGGCATCAAGGAGACCCAGGAGATGCTGGATTTCTGCGGCCAGCACGGCATCACCTCGGACGTGGAGACCATCGCCATCCAGGCGATCAATGACGCCTACGAGCGCATGCTCAACAGCGACGTCAAGTATCGCTTCGTCATCGACATGGCCTCCCTCAAGGGCTGAAGAACCGCTCGGGGGTGAGTGCGCTCACCCCCTTTTTGTCTCGCGAGTCCGTCACATCGGCGCCTTTTGCCCGCGGGATGCGGGCTGCAGGACCCATCCTTGTCAGGAAGCGGCGTCCTCCACCCAATATGCAGTAGCTTTTGCGCCGCCAACCCCTTTAAACTTGCGCAATGGACCCCGGCGACTCGCTGTTTGACAAGGACTCCCTCTCCCCATGCAACCTCACTGGCTGCTGAAGTTTGATCTGCATCGTCTCATCCTGGCCCTGGCGGTATTGGGTGTTCTCGCAACCTTCGGCAATAGTTTCTACGCCATCTATCAGGCCCAGCGGCAGCTGTTGATCGCCAATACCCTGGAATCCAACCGCGTCTATGCGACCAAGCTGGCGACCTCGGCCGACAACATGCTCAAGTCGGCGCAGGGGCAGCTGGCCTACAGCGCCCAGTTGCTGGCACCACTGCTGCAAGCCAACGACGGTGAGGCCCTGGATATCGAGGTGGATCGCCTGCGCCAGCAGACCAGCACCTTCAACTCCGTGGTGATCGTCAATCCCGAGGGGGTCATCGTCGCCGTCTCTCCCGAGACGCTGCAGGTGAAGGGCGCCAAGCTCAGATCCCCGGCGGCGCTGAAAGCCATCGAGAGCCAGCAGCCGCAGATCACGGATCCCTTCGTCTCCCTGACCGGCAACTATCTCATCAGCCTCTCCTACCCGGTGTTTTCCGCCGACAATGTCTACCTGGGCTATGTCGCCGGCACCATCTATCTGCAATCCACCAGCGTGCTCTCCAACCTGCTGGGCCAGCACTACTACCAGGATGGCTCCTACCTCTACGTGGTGGATCGGGAGAAGACCCTGATCTACCACCCGGATCCGGCCCGGATCGGCCAGAAGATCACCGGCAACCGGGTCGTGAATAGCGTTCTCGGGGGCAGCACCGGCACTCAGGAGGTGGTCGATTCCCGTGGCGTCGATATGCTGAGCGGCTTTGCCCCCGTCTCCAGCACGGGCTGGGGCGTAGTGGCCCAGCGGCCCCGCAACGCCACCCTGGCGGGGCTGAACGATCAGATGTCAGGGGTGTTGATGCAGATGGTGCCCACCACGGCCCTCATCCTCTTCATCATCTGGCTCTCGGCCACCTTCATCTCCCGCCCCCTGCGCCAGCTGGCCAATCGGGCCAGCCTGATGGATCAGCAAGGGGCCTTCTCCCATATCTCCGGCATCCGCGCCTGGTACTTCGAGGCGGCCCAGCTGAAACAGGCCATTCTCAAGGGGCTCGGCTTGCTCAATACCAAGATCGACAAGCTGCACAATGACAGCCACACCGATCCCATGACCGGCCTGTTCAACCGGCGTGCCATCCAGAGACTGCTGGATGAATATCTGATGGATCCCAAGCCCCTGTGCGTCATCGCCCTCGATATCGATCACTTCAAGAAGATCAACGACGGCTTCGGCCACGATGTCGGGGATGAGGTGATCATTGCCCTGGCCGCCCTGATGCAGCAGGAGGTCAGATCCGATGCGGCACTCTGTCGCAGCGGCGGTGAAGAGTTCCTGCTGCTGCTGCCAAGCGTCACCCTGGCCCAGGCCCAGGGGGTCGCCGAGCGGCTGCGGCTGAAGGTCGCCAGCCATGAGATGCCGACGGCGGGGAGCATCACCATCTCCCTTGGCGTCGCCCATTGGCCCGGCCACGGCAGCCACGATCTGGATGCCGTGCTCAAGCAGGCCGATCAGGCCCTCTATGAAGCCAAACACCGGGGCCGCAACTGCGTGGTGATCGCCGAGTGAACGGACAATGGCAATGAATGGCAGCGATATGTATCGCCCCTTCACCGTTTTATGGTGATAGAGAAAAAATGATTGCCATCTGACAGCATAAACGCCGCATGAAGCGCGCCAAAGGCAGATAAAAAAAGCCCCCGACCATGTGTCGGGGGCACTGTTTTGCCGGTGTCGCTTACTGGTTGACGGCCAGCCGGGTGCGCGATGCCTCGCTCGGGGTGACCAGCACGGGGATGGACTTGGAGGTGGGGGTGAAGGAGCCCTCCCCGATGCTGTCGATGGCTACCAGGGGGTTGGTCTCCGGGTAGTAGGCGGCGATGTTGCCCCGCGGGATCTCGTAGAAGATCACGCTAAAACCGCTCACCTTGCGCTCGCGGCCGTCGTTGCAGATGGCGCTCATGTCCACCGACTGCTCCTCGGCGAGCCCCAGCAGGCGAGCATCCTCCTCGTTCATGAACACCACGTTGCGTCGCCCCTTGATGCCGCGATAGCGATCGTCCATGCCATAAATCGTGGTGTTGTACTGATCGTGGGAGCGCAGGCTCTGCAGCAGCAGGACCGGCTCCCCCACCATCTCTTCTGCGTGACGGGTGCACTCCGGCAGGATGGAGTCCGGCAACCGGCTCGCACGAAACTCGGCGCGCCCGCTCGGAGTGTTCCAGCGCAGCAGGGCGGCGCTGTTGTCCAGGTGGAAGCCGCAGGGTTCCTCGATGCGGCGATTGAAGTCATCGAATCCGGCGATGGTCTGGGCGATCAGATCCCGCAGCACGGCGTAATCGTCCCGCAGGGCGAGCCAGTCCAGCGGCTCGCTGCCCAGGGTGGCCTCGGCCATGCGCGCGACGATGTCGATCTCGGACAGGCAGAGGGGAGAGACCGGCTCATTCATGCCGGTGGAGGCGTGCACCATGCTGAAGGTGTCCTCCACCGTGATCTTCTGGATGCCGGCCCGCTGCACATCCAGCTCGGTGCGACCGAGACAGGGCAGGATCAGCGCGTCTTGCGTGACCATCAAATGGCTGCGGTTGAGCTTGGTGCTGATCTGCACGTTGAGCTCGCTCCGGCGCAGCGCCTCGTAGGTGAAATCCGTGTCCGGCGCGGCGGCGGCCAGGTTGCCACCCAGACAGACCAGCATCTTGCTCTTGCCGGCGTGCAGGGCCTTGAGCGCCTCATAGACGTTGTGGCCCGGCGTGCGCTTGAGCCCTACCGGGAAGCGGCGCTCCAGCCGGTCAATGAAGGCCGCGTTGGGTTTTTCGTTGATCCCCATGGTGCGGTTGCCCTGCACGTTGCTGTGGCCGCGCACCGGGCACAGACCCGCCCCCGGCTTGCCGAGCTGGCCGCACATCAGGTGCAGGTTGACTATCTCGCGAATGGTATCGACCGAGTGCTTGTGCTGGGTGATCCCCATGGCCCAGCAGCTGATCACGCTCTCGCTTCTGGCGAAGATCATGGCCGCCTGGGTGATCTCGTCGCGACCAAGGCCTGACTGGGCCTCGATCTGTGACCAATCGGTGGCCTTCACCTCGGCCACATAGTGATCAAAGTTCGCCGTGTGCTGCTCGATAAAGGCGAGATCGAGGCGCCCGCCTTCCTCTTCCAGCACGTATTTGGCCATGCCGCGGATAGCCGCCATGTCGCCGCCAAGCTTGGGGGTGAGGTATTGATGGCTGATGCGGGTGGCGGCCGGGGTCAGCAGCTCCGCCGGACTCTGGGGGCTGGCGAAGCGCTCTAACGCCACCTCTTTCAAGTTGTTGAAGGAGACAATCTGGCAACCCTGACGTGCCGCCTTGCGCAGGGCGTTCATCATGCGCGGGTGGTTGGTACCCGGGTTCTGGCCGAACACGAAGATGGCCTTGGCGGCGTCGAAGTCCTCCAGCACCACTGTGCCCTTGCCTACCCCGACGGACTGGATGAGCCCCACCCCGCTCGCCTCGTGACACATGTTGGAGCAATCGGGGAAGTTGTTGGTGCCATAGAGGCGGCCAAACAGCTGATAAAGATAGGAGGCCTCGTTGCTGGCGCGGCCCGAGGTGTAGAACTCCACCTCATCCGGGCTCGAGAGGCCCTTGAGTTTGTCCGCGATGATCCGAAATGCCTCGTCCCAGCTCACCGGCTCGTAGTGATCGCTTGCCGGGTTGTAGCGCAGGGGTTCGGTCAGCCGCCCCTGATACTCCAACCAGTAATCGCTCTGAGTGGCTAGGCGGCGCACCGAATGCTCGGCGAAGAAGTCCGCCCCCACCGTCTTGCCGGTGGACTCCCAGGCCACCGCCTTGGCGCCGTTCTCGCAGAACTGGAAGGCCCCCTGCTTGTTGTCTCCCCAGGCGCAACCCGGACAGTCGAAGCCGTCGGTCTGGTTGACCCGCAGCAGATTCTTGATGTTCTGGCGGGTCTTCTGGCTGCGCAGCACCTGTCTGAAGGTGGATTGCAGGGAGGAAAAACCGCCGGCCTTCGCCGGTTTCTCAATATGGCTGGACATTGCGTTCTCCGATCTGATCCCAGGCGGTGTAATAGACAGGCGCGTCGGATCTGGGCACGTGGATAAGGTTCAGGTGGTATTTCAAGGCCAGTCGCACGGCGAGCTGGCTGGGGGAGGCAAGGCTGATGAGGTGCGCGGCACCATATTGCACCGCCTTGTGAATGAGTTCGCTGCCGCAGCGGCTGGTGATGACCAGGGTGTCGCTGCGCGCGGGCTGGCGCAGCTGCATGCCGATGAGCTTGTCCAGCGCATTGTGGCGGCCGATGTCTTCCCGGCAGGCCTGGATCTCCCCCTCGGCCCCGAGCGCCAGCGCGGCATGCAGCGCTCCGCTCTGACGCGCCTTGTTCTGCCAGGGAATGATGCGATCACGCAGGTCGAGCAGGCGATCGGCCGCAGGGGGCATGCAGGGGGACAAGGGAGCCAAGGCCGGCAGCGCATGTTCGATGGCCTCCACCCCGCAGATGCCGCAACCGCTCACCCCGGTGAGACGGCGCTTGCGACGGCTCAGCTCGGCGAGACAGCGATTGGCGATGGTGACATCCAGCACCATGCCCTGCTCCGAGGGGATAAGTTGCATATCATGCACATCATGATTGCCTCTGATGATCCCCTCCCCATAGAGAAAACCGATGGCAAAGTCGTCGAGATCATCCGGGGTCGCCATCATGACGGCATGGCTGATGCCATTGATATTGATGGCGATGGCGGCCTCTTCCACCAGTTCATCCATCCTGGGCAACCACGAGTTGTGAAGGTCCATGCGAAGCGCTTATAAAATGTATTCGGCCCTCAAGTTTAGATAACCCTGCACATCAAAACCAATGAAACAAATCTATAACCCAATAGAACAAGGCTATTGCCGCCGGCTCATTGATTGATTAAATTTGTCACCCCGTGTCGTTCACCTCAGCCAGCCTTCCAATGAATATCAAGCAGTTGCGCTATTTCTACGAACTCGCCCAGCACCGTCACTTCGCCAAGGCGGCCAAGGCCTGTTTCATCACCCAGCCCACCCTGTCGGCCAGCATCACGGCGCTGGAGAAATCCCTCGGCACCGAACTGGTGGTGCGCAACAGCCAATTCGTGGGCCTCACCCAGGCGGGCGAGGTCGTGCTGCGCCATGCCGAACGCATGCTGCAAGAGCAGGATGCCATGCACCAGGAGCTCAGCCTGTTTGACGGCGAGCTTTCCGGCACCTTGCGCATCGGCATGGTGCCCCAGTCTGGCATCGACATCATGCCCCTGCTCAAGCGCTTCCACGAGGCCTACCCCAGGGTCGGTTTACGCCTGTCGGTGGTGACCCACGGCGCCCTGCTGGAGCAACTGGAGCTGCACCAGATCGATCTGGGGCTGGGTTTTGACGAACTGCTCACCGACCACCAGCGCCGCACCCTGGCGGTGCAGCAGCCTCACCCCAACCCCATGGCGGTGCTGGGCCCCTTGCCCGGGCATGATGAGCGACCTCAGAACGCCCCCCTGCAACTGGCCGACTTGCAGGATATCCCCCTGATCCTGCCAAGCGGCACCATGCAGTTTCGCCGCTACTTCGATGAGGCCGCCGCCCGCCAGCAACTGAGTTTCAGGGTGGTGCTGGAGACCGATTCCCTGTTCCACCTGGCCAATGGGGTGAGTCACGGGCTCGGTTGCGCCGTGGTCAGTGCCAGCATCGCCACCACCGCCCAGCGGTTGTTCCAACTGCCATGGCGACCCCTGACAGACGCGGCGGCCGGCACTACCGCCTTCATCACCCGCAAACACAGCGTCACCCCCGCCATGCGCGCCTTTCTCGCCCTCCCCCAGGCCTGAGCAGCCATCCCACAAGGCTCTCACCTGCCGCGCCCTTCCTGATCTGGTGCGAATTTGCGTCATCAGGCGGACACGCTGGCGCCGCCTTGTCAGCAGCGAACAGAGAACTGATGGGCCAGACGAGGATAAGGGCAGAGAAGAGGCGGTGGGACCGGGGAGAAAAGAGGAGAGAAAAAACAAGAAGGCGGCCCGACAGCCGCCTGCTTGCTCATCGCCTCGGCTTATTTAGCCGGGCACAGCGCGGGATCGAAGACGGTCTTCCAATCCCGTTTCATGTCGACCAGGGTCCAGCCGTATTTGGGCGCCTCGGTCAATCCCTTTACCAGGGTGCCGCTGCTGGGGGGATGGCTGTCATAGGCATACTCCCGCTTCTCGTCCGTGTGGTGCACCAGCAGGCCGAAGGTCTTGAACTCCGGGTTGGTCGAGGTGTACTGCAACATGGGTACGTCACCGTCGCTGTTGCCAAAGGCCCCCACCGGACGCTGCCCCATGAACAGATGGATGGCCGCAGGCTTGGCCGCCCCATCATCCAGATAGGCGCCCTTCATGGTCTTCATGATGGAGGCGCCATCCTTCGAGAGGGAGAACTCCCCGAGGGCGAAGGAGCCGACCACTTGCTCGGGGGGAATGCCGTACATCTGCTCGGCAAACACCCGCATGAAGTCGATGCCGCCACCGGAGACGATCCAGGTCTTGAAGCCATTGGCCCGCAAATAGGCGAGCAGTTGCACCATGGGCTGGTAACCCAGCTGATCATAGTGACAGCCAAAGCGTGGGTGCTTGCTGGTATCGAGCCAGGTACGTACCCGCTTGGCATATTCATCCGCACTCATGCCGCTGTGGGTCAGGGTCATCAGCTTCACCAGCCCCTCCTTGCCCGCCTTGGCAAGGCCGGCCAGATCGTTGGCCAGGACCAGTTTGACGATGGGGTCCTGCTTCCATTCCGGGTGCTCGGGGGCCAGACGCTTGATCTCGTCGACGGCAAATTGCAGCTGGAACGTCAGGGGCGCCTCGCCCCAGAGGGTGCCGTCGTTGTCAAAGACCACGTTGCGCTTGTTCACTGGGATGAAGGTGGTGCTGCCAGCCTGGGTGGCACCGGCGACCCAGGCCTCAATCGCCTGCTTGGGAGCGGTGTCCTGCCAGGCCGAGAGCGGATCGGCCGCCTGCGCACTGACTCCCCAACTGGCACCGGCCAGCATGGCCACAATTAACGGGGTGAGTTTCATCTATTTCTCCTTGTTCACCGGGAGCAATCCCGGCAGTGGGACAGGTGTCCAGAAGCGTTTCAGGGCCTCACGGGCAAAGCACCAGCCTCGCAAGAGCGAGTGACGGGCAAAATAGGCGGCCCCAGCCAGCAGGAGGATGAGCACCAGGCCAATGGCATAGGGTTTCCAATGGGCCAGTGACGAGGCGCGCAGCACGGCCTCCCCACCGGCGGCGCGCGGGGCTCCGACCTTGTATTCGGCGTCGGGCAGGCTCTCCTGCTGCCATTGCTGCTGCTCGCTGTTCCACCATCTCAGGGTCAGGGGGGGCAGCCTCACCGTGCCCGCCGTGGTCGGCATGTAGCGCAGCCGCTCCTCACGCTGACCCCCCATGAAGTCGCCGCGACCGCTGTCCAGCAGGCGGTTGACCGGAGCCAGACGCTGACTCTCCTGACCCGGGATGGCATAAAGCAGTTGCGGGATCTGGGACGGTACCGCCCCTTCGGCCTGCACCGTCACCTGACGCTCGATCACATCCCCCACGTGCAGATCCTCGCCCTCCCCGGTGTGATAGGTCACCACCTTACCGGTCAGGGTGACCTTGCTCGCGGGCAGGAAGCGATCCGGCTGGGTGACATCGGGGGGCCAGGCCACGTCATGTTCGATGGCGGGCAGTTGCACCGTGTGGGGCGGCTGCCCCGGTGATGTCAGCGTGATCTCCAGGGCGGGGAAGACCAGCTTCCCCGCGTCCCAGGCAGAGACCAGCCGCTCCAGACGCACGCCGCTCCAGCTCTTTCCGTCGGCCTGACGAGTCAGCAGCTGATTGGGCAGCGGAGTGGTGAGCAGAGCCCCGTTCTTGACCTCCTGGGTGGGCCAGCTGGGGGGCGGGTTGAACCAGGAGTCGGTCCAGAAGGTCACCGCGAGGCGCAGAGGCTGACCCGGCGCCACCTGGGCCGGGGCCACCAGTTCACGGGTGATGTTCACCTCGCTGTGGCCGGGCAAGCTTATCAGCAACAGCAACCACCAGAGTCGTCTCATTGAGCCTCCTGCGTATCGGCTTGGTAGAGGTTGTGCAGCAGTATCGATGGAGAGACCTGCAGATTGTCATACCACTGATTGACCTGAGGGTCGGCGCTGCCGCCGGGCTGGATATCCTGCTGATCCGCCCCTTCCCCTTTTTTCAGATCATGCTTGATCTCATCGGGGTCGTAATTGGCCTCATCCCCCTGTGAGCCCTCCTGGTCTCGCTCCTGTTTGCGCAGCTGCATGATGATGTCGGCTATCCTGGCTCGGTTGGTCAGGGCCAGATCCCAACCGGGACGAAGGCTCAGGGCCTGATCGTAACTGACGAGCGCCTGCTGCCAGGATTTTTGCTGGGCATAGCTGTTGCCAAGCCACACCAGAGACTCCGGCGTTGCCTTTGCCTGGCGAAACGCCGTGACTGCCGCCACGTAATCCCCACCCTGGTAGCTCGCGATTCCCCGCCACAGGGGATCCTCGAAGTGGCTGGCCGCCTGTTCGTAATCCTGATGCGAGAAGGCGTACTGACCCTGCTGATCCGGTGTCACCCACCAGTCCAGCAAGGCGGCCTGTCCGGGCTCGGAATAGGTGCCGAGGGAGAGCGCCAGCATGGCGAGGCAGAGCAGCTGCCTGCGCCAAAAGAGCAGCAACACCAGCATGGGGATCACCAGCAGATAGCCGCCATCCTTCCATTTGAGCTCTTCGCGGGCATCGTTTTGGGCCTGGATGGCATGCTGAATATGATCCGCCACCGCCGCCAGATCGTCATCATCAACGCTGGCCAGCGTCACCGGCACGCCATCGTCTCGCAGCGCACTGAATCGGCCGACGTCGAGCCGGGTATCGAGTCCCTTGCTCTCATATTTGGCCGGCAGATTGCCACCGCGCTCGGTGCCCACCACCCAGACCTGGACCGGCAGGGGGAAGGCCGCCAGCGACTTCGCCTCCTCCGCGGTCAAATGATCGGCCACCACCAGCACGCTCGGAGCCTCATCGGGGGTAGTCGGCAGGTTGCGGGTCGCCAGCGTCAGCGCCTGTGCCAGTGCCGAACCCTCACCCTCGGGCATGAGGGCAGGCTCCTGGGCACCCAGAAACAGGGAGAAGAAATCGGGATCCTGGGTCAGCGGCACCGCCAGGTGCGCCGAACTGTCATAGGCAATCAGCCCAAAACGGGTGCCAGGCGAGCGTTCGACCAGCGCCGCCAGCTTGTGCTGCATGCGCTGATGGCGGCTGGGCGCCACATCCTGGGCATACATGGTCAGGTCCTGTTGCAGTACCACCATGACACTGCCCTGGGGCGAGAGGGCCGCGGGGACTTCCCGCTGCCAGCTGGGGCCGGAGAGCGCCAGCACCCCGATCCCGCACAGCCAGGGCAGCAGTTGCAACAGGGGGCGGGATTTGCCGACCACCAGCGCCTCGGCCACCCGCTTGTCCATCAACTGATACCAGGCGCTGCGTGGCTGGCGTACCACAAACCAGAGGCCGATGCAGAACACGAGTCCCAGCAGATGCCAGGGATGGATAAAGTGAAAGTCGCTCATGCCGCCCTCCCCCTGAGGTAACGCCCACCCGTAATGAGGAGCAGAAGCAGCAGGGCCAGCAACAAAGGCCACTGGAACAGCGCTTGGTGCCAGGACCAGCCAAGGGTGCGAACCTGCACCGGCGTCAGGGCGTCGATATCCTGCCAGACGCTGTCAAGGGCCGCGCCGCTGCGGGCGGCCTGCCAGCTCTTGCCGCCGGTCATCTCGGCAATGGTCTTGAGCAAGGCGAGATCCACCTTGTCATCCCCGCTCTGCTCATTGCCAAAGGCGATGGTGTGGATCTGAACCTGATGGGCGGCGGCGAGCTTGGCGGCCACCTCAGGGGTGAGCTGGGATGCGGTGTCATTGCCATCGGTCAGCAGAATGGCCAGCTTGCTGCTCCCGTGCTGCGCCTTGTCCAGCAGTTTCACAGCCACCCCGATGGCATCGCCGATGGCCGTCTGTTCGCCGATCATGGCCGGTGCCAGCTGGGCGATGCGGGCCTGCAGCGCCCCCTTGTCTTCACTGAGGGGGGCGAAGGGGTAGGCTCCGTTGGCGAAGATCACCAGACCAATTCGGTCCTGCTTGCGCGCCGTGACAAATTTGGCCACCGAATCCTGCATGGCCTTGAGGCGGGTCTCCCCCCCCGGCAGATCGTTCTTCCCCATCGAGCCCGAGACATCGAGCACCAGCACGATGTCGCGCATCGGTTTGACGATCTGCTGGGGCGGAGTCAGCAGCTCCGGCCGTGCCAGAGCGCATACCAGGAGCAGCCAGAGCACCCAGAACAGCAGACGTTGCCAGGGCCCGCTCCTCTGTTGTTCTGCCTTCAGATCCAGCGTGTTGACGAGATGAGGCAAGAAGGGCACTCGCACATAGTCGGCCATGGGGCGCGCCGGTGGCAGCAAGAAGCGGCTGACGAGGGGGAGCAAGATGAGCAACCAGGCCCAGGGCCAGGCGAAATCGAAACGGGACAGCCAGTCAGACATGGGGCAAGGTCTCCAGCCAGGTGGCGAGTTGGGCGGCCAAGCGGGCGTTCTGCTCGGGAGTCAGCCGGTTGTCGGGGCGGCAATAACGCTCGCACAAAAGCGTGCGGGAGGTTTCGTCAAGGGGCACCGCCTGCAACAAGGCGTCCGGGGTCACGGCCTGCGCCACCTCCTTGCGGGGACGATGAACCAGGCTTATCTGCTTGATGAGGGTGAGCCAGGCGTCCGCGTCCTGCAGCGTGTTCAACTGCGACTGTGCCTCCCGGCGCCAGCGATTGCGCCGCCAGTGGGCAAGGCGGGCGATCGCCATACCGGCGGCGAGCAGCAGTAACAGAGTCGCCAGCCATGTCCAGCCGGGAGCCGATGGCCACCAGGAGAAGCCCGCCGGCAGTGCGGGGTCAAGCAACGCCGGCACGGTAAAGCCTTTCTCGAGCATTCAACCTCCCTTCTGCAACTGGCGGACCGGATCCTGATGGGTAAGGATGTGGTGAACCCTGACCCCCAACCGGGTGAGGCGCTGCTCCTGCGCGGCCAGCCGCTGGGTGATGGCCTGCTGGATCTCGCGATTCATCTGGGAGGAGAAGGAGAAGCTCGCTTCGCTGCCCTGATAACGGGCGCTCACCGACCCTTGCGTGGGCAGGCGAAGGTGGAGATCGTCATAGACGACGAAGGCGTGCATGTCGCAGCGTCGCCGCAACCCGGCCAGGATGGCTTCGCTGCGGGCGTCCAGGTCGTGAAAGTCACTGATGATGGCGAGCCAGGCCCCCGGGGGGATCAGGCCGTGCACACGCTGCAACACTTCGGCCAGACTCAGCGAACCCGCAGGCTCTGCCGGATAGGCCTGCGTCAACGACTGGTTGAAGCGGCCCAGATCCTCCAGTATTCGTCCGAGGTTCTGCTTGGCAGAGCGACAGGGATGAACGGCCAGCGCCTCATCGTTGAAGGTCACCCCTCCCAGCCGGTCGCTGTCGTGCCAGCTTCGCCAGGCATAGAGCCCGGCTATCATGGCCGCCGTCACCGACTTGGTATGGCCGCGCGTGGTGAAGTACATGTCGAGGCGTTGATCGGTCAGCAGAAAGACCGGGCGCTCCCGCTCCTCGTTATAGAGCCGGATCCAGGGGGTGCGCAGCCGGGCGGTGGCTTGCCAGTCGATGAGCCGCACGTCATCCCCCGCCTGATAGCGCCGCAACCCTTCGAAGTTGAGGCCTCGCCCCTGCTGGCGGGACACCCGCTCCCCCGCCATGGCGCCGAGGGAGATGCGCTCGGGATCATTTCTGAGCAGACGGGCTTCCCCCGCCAGCGCCATCAGCCCGGCGTTATCGATGCTCAGCCGCGTCTCCATCAGGCGACCAGGGTATCGAGCAGAGTCTGGATGGCGTCGTCGGCACTGACCCCATCGGCATTGGCCTGATAGCTCATCATCAGGCGATGGCGCAGCACGGCGTGGGCGATGCCCTTGATGTCTTCGGGTAGAACGCTATCCCGGCCGGCCAGCCAGGCACTGGCGCGGCCACAGCGCTCCAGGGCCAGGGTGCCACGGGGGCTGACCCCGAGGGCAATGTAGCCGGCCAGCTCATCGCTCACCCCTTGCGGATGGCGGGTCATGCCCACCAGGTTGAGGATGTACTGCTCCACGGCCGGGGCGACATGAACGCGGGAGATCTCCTGCCAGCAGCTCAGCAGATCCTCCTGGGAGAGCAGGGCGGCGCTGTGGTCAGTCGTGCTGCTTGTGTCCTTTTCCTGGCTGTATTTGTGCTGCTGTTCCTCCCTGACCAGTTGCATCATCTGCTGCTCATGCTCTTTGGAGGGATAATCCACCAGCACCTTCATCAGGAAGCGGTCCAGCTGGGCCTCCGGCAATGGCCAGGTCCCCTCCTGATCCACCGGGTTCTGGGTCGCCAGCACCATGAAGAGGCTGGGGAGTGGCCAGCTTTTGCCAGCAACGGTGACATGACGCTCTTCCATCGCCTCCAGCAAGGCGGACTGGACCCGCGCCGAGGCCCGGTTTATCTCATCGGCGAGGATGATGTTGCCAAATACCGGCCCCTGGCGGAACCGGAACTGATCCTCTGGCGAGGTGGCATTCTGCTGGTATATCTCGCTGCCGGTGATATCCGATGGCAGCAGATCCGGGGTGAACTGTATCCGGCTGTAATCCCCCTCGATCTGGCTGGCAAGGGCCCGTACCGCACGGGTCTTGGCAAGGCCGGGCAGCCCCTCCAGCAAGACGTGGCCATCACAGAGCAGCGCGATGATCAGCATCCTGACCAAGGCCTCCTGCCCGAGCACCTGTTCATTCATTCGTTGTTCAAGCCGTTGCAGTTTTTCCCTGTTGTTCATGCGTGCTCTCCTGGCTGGTTCTGCAAGATAGTAGCAATTCCCACCACTATGGGCTGGGCATAGTCAAAGAAGGCCTTGATGCCCGGGCACAGATAGTTGAGACCGAGCTCACCATCCGGCGCGCGCACTATCCGGTTCTTCGGGCACTCTCCCCAGCACAGCTTGAGATAGGGACAGGCCTTGCAGCAGGCGGGCAAGGTCTCTTTCTTGCCAAATCCGAAGGCCTGCTGGCGCTCGGAAAATGCCATGTGCGACAACCTTTGTATTGACATATTACCTAATTGGTACTCGGGGTAAACATAGTGATCACAGGAAAAAACATCGCCGTTTTTCTCCACCGCCAATCCCTTGCCGCAAAACTCGGAGGTGACGCAGATCTGGGCGGGCATCCCCAGGGTCTGGGCCACCGCGGTCTCGAACAGGTTGACCTGCACCCGGCCCAGATCGTTGTTCACCCACTCCTCGAACACCGCGATGAGGAAGCGCCCCCAGTCATCGGGATCCACCGACCAGTCCGTCACGATGGAGTCCAGATCCCCCGGCTTGGCCCGGCGGCTCCCCGTCACCGGGATGCTGTCATCGTGCCAGAACTGGGGCGCCGTCTTGGTGAAATCCACCGGTTCAACACAGGGGTTGAACTGGATATAGGTGGCACCGAGCTCGCGGGTGAGAAAGCGATAGACCTCGAGGGGAAAGCGAGCGTTGGTGCGATTGACCGTGACCAGGGCATTGAAGGGCACCTGGAATTTCTTGAGCGCGGCTACCCCTTCCATCACCTTGTCGAAGGTGGGCTTGCCGCTGCGGGTCAGGCGGTATCTGTCGTGCAGTTCGCGCGGGCCGTCGATGGACAACCCCACTAAAAATTGATGTTCCTTCAGGAACGCAGCCCATTTGTCATCGATGAGGATGCCATTGGTTTGCAGATCGTTCTCGATGCGTTGACCCGCCTTTTTGTACTGCTGCTGTAACTTGACCACTTTATGGAAGAAATCCAGTCCCATCAGGGTGGGCTCCCCCCCCTGCCACGAGAAGACCACCTGCTCCCCGTCCTGGCTGTCGATGTACTGGCGGATAAAGTTTTCCAGCACCTCATCGCTCATGTGGCTATGGCGATCCTGGTGCAGCAGCCCCTCCTTGTGCAGATAGAAGCAGTAGGTGCAATCGATGTTGCAGGTAGATCCCGTGGGCTTGGCCATCACATGGAAGCGGCGCACCCAGGCAGGCCCCTTGCCGGCGTATTTCTCTGCTGAGGGGAGTGCGTTGACAGGCAGTGTGGTGCTGTGTTTCATCTTCTTTCCTCAAAACGGATGGGGTTTCCCCCATCCGAATACGTCGATAATCAGTGGTTCTTGGCACCTTGCTCGATCAGGGCGCTAACGTCGGAGACGGTGAAGCTGCCCGGTTTCTGGCGTGGCGGGAACTCCTTGAAGCTCTGGATCATCTCGGTGGCATACTTCTGCGCCCCACCCAGCAGGTAGAGACGGTCGTAAGCCCAGGTCTTGTAGCCCATGCCGTCCGAGCCTTTCTCCAGCGGATCCACTTCCAGATCGAAGATCATGGGCACCCGCAGCTTGGTGAAGGGGTATTGCCACACGTCAAATCCGCTGTGTTCCTGGATCATGAAGTGGGCCTTCCAGCGGCCGTAACGCATGGCCAGCAAGTCGCCATCATCACTCCAGTAGAAGAACTCCTTGCGCTTGTCTTCTCCCTTGCCCTTCAGGTAGTCGAGCTGGTTGTAGCCATCCAGATGCACCTTGTAGGTCATGGCCGGGGTCTTGTAGCCCTTGAGCAGTTTTTCCTTGATGTTCGGCTCACCGGCCGCCGCCACCAGGGTCGGGAACCAGTCATTGCTGCCGAAGATACCGTTGAGCTGGGTGCCCGGCTTGATGTGACCCGGCCACTTGATCATGGCGGGTACCCGGAAGCCCCCTTCCCAACCGGTGTTCTTCTCACCGCGGAACGGCGTGAAGCCCCCATCCGGCCAGGTGGCGGTCATGGGGCCGTTGTCCGTGGTGTAGACGACGATGGTGTTGTCTTCGATCCCCAGATCTTTGATCTTCTTCATCACTTCGCCGACGATGGCGTCATGTTCGACCATGCCGTCCGCATAATCACCGAGGCCCGTCTTGCCCTGGTGATCCGGCTTGATGTGGGTCTTGTTGTGCATGCGGGTGGTGTTGAACCAGGCGAAGAAGGGTTTCTTGGCCTTGACCTGACGCTCCATGAAGTCGTTGTTGGCCGCCAGGGTCTCCTCATCGACGGTCTCCATCCGCTTCTTGGTCAGCGGGCCGGTATCTTCAATCTTGCCGTCGGCGCTGCTCTTGATGACGCCACGCGGGCCGAACTGCTTGCGGAAGGCAGGATCTTTCGGGTAATCCACGTTCTCCGGCTCTTCCTCCGCGTTCAGGTGGTAGAGGTTGCCGAGGAACTCATCGAACCCGTGAGCGGTGGGCAGGAACTCGTCCCGATCCCCCAGGTGGTTCTTGCCGAACTGGCCGGTGGCATAACCCAGTTGCTTGAGCACGGTGGCGAGGGTGGGATCCTCTTTCTGGATCCCCTGCGGGGCCCCCGGCATGCCCACCTTGCTCAGGCCGGTACGAAACGGCATCTGACCGGTGATGAAGGAGGAGCGACCCGCGGTGGAGCTTTGCTCGGCGTAGTAGGAGGTAAACTTGGCCCCTTCTGCGGCGATCTTGTCGATGTTCGGGGTCTGGTAGCCCAGCATGCCCTGATTGTAGGTACTCAGGTTCCCGTAACCGATATCATCGCCGAAGATGACCACTATGTTGGGCTTGCCTTTCTGTTGCTCCGCCGCCGTGGTCGCGGCCTGGGCCGAAACCGCGGTCGCGCCGAGCGCCAAGGCCAGCATACTGGCAACCAGAGTGCGTTTGGATGGAATATTATTCCGCATTGCAGTGACTCCATTGTGATGGTGGTAACTTAATGTCACTGGCAACTAGATAATAATCGGAAACCCCCGTCAAACTTTCACAACTTGTACCGATTGCTTAATGGGAGCTGAATATGTCAGGCGGGCAACTGGAATATATAAAAATATCACTGCCCCATCCGACCCTATTAATAAAGAAGACGGATAGGATTGCGACCTGAATAAGGGAAAACTTGCCCCTAGCCATTCATGGGACAAGTCCATCTGGTGGCAAACACGACACGACCAGCCGGGCGCAACGAGAAGATGCCCGCTTCATCCATGATTTTACCCCGTGACAGCCCCACAACTAATGCATTGATTTTATAAGATAAATTGCAGGGGCATATCGGTAGGCTGCCACCTGCCACACTTTCTTCATGCCATGTTCCGCCAGATAAAAACCTGACATATCATATGGTTAACAGCGCATACCGAACCCGCTCGCCGATGTCGACCCGGCGCCAGAATCGGTTCCCCCTCCCGGGTATCCATTCCCGGCCCTCCGTATTGACCATTATCTCTGGCAAGGCACAACGCGCATTTTGTTGACGCAACAAAAATTAATATCAGCCGCCATCGCAACATGACTTTATAACGTCCATACATACCGCAATGAAACCATTTTCATGGCGTGACAAAATCAAAAACAAAATATCAACCCTGTTTATAACCCCTCAATAAAAACGGTGAACCTGTCCAGATAAAATAATGACGGAGAAATAGATGGTGCTGATTCTTAATGGCTGAAATATGACAACAGGGCCCTATTTTTATCAAAATCTGAATGAGGTATGTCAATAACTGTCGTCACTCAGGAGAAGGATGACAGACAGCATCCAGACGGGAGGCGCTTCCATCGGTGCAGCCCGTCACTAAACCTGGATGCACGATGTAACCTGATGCTCACCGTCGGCAGTCAGGGGAGCGCCAGTGCCAGCGACACGCTCCACTCCCCCGGAAAGGCAACGGCTTGGCGCGAACCTTCGCAGCGAAGCCACGTCCTCTTGGCCGGCATTCATTACCACCAGTGAATTTTGATATTCAATTAACGCCATTTAAGTGAACTAACTCACTCCCTAGACTGCTCATCGAACCTTAACGAGGAGTCCGGAATGAAACTCACCAACGTTGCTCTCTTGGCTGCGGCCATCGCCTCAGCAGTCTCTGTCAATGCCTTTGCCAACGATGTGGTCTCACTGAAATTCAGTGATGGCCGTGCCGAGGTAAAAGGCGTCGAAGCCGTCAATGCGGTGCTGAACCCCATCGGCGTCAACGTCATCACCATCGACATACCTGAAACGGCAAAACCGGTCCTTAACGCCGCGCAAACCCGCGCACTGACCAGCGCCGAACATGCTTTCTTGATCGAGGCATTCAATCTGGATCAGGCGCAGCTCCTTGAACAGGTGAAGCTCGCCGGCCGGAACCCCGCGGTGCAAGGCGGCGGGGTGCTGACGGAAGAAACCGGCTTTGGGCCCTATCCGAAGGTCTACGACATGATGGCACTGGACAAAAACACCCATAAAGCCGTGCTGGAAAAATACGGCCGCATGCATGTCAACTCCGCAGATGACGGCACCGATATCGATGAAGTGATGACGGTCGTCAACGGCGGGCCGTTCCGCTGGAACTTCATCTTGAAAGACGGCAGCATTGCCCGCTTCCAGGTGGAGAAGGTGAGCCTCAATGACAAAGCCGTACGGGTCAGCTATCACGGTCTTGGCATGCATGCCGGGATTATGGATGCCAAGCAAGGGCTGATTGTGGCCTACGGCCATGGTCCAAAAGAGTTCACCATGCGCTACCAGGCTGATGTGCCCCATGCCAACCTGCTCGGCACCAACCCCTGGCTCGATTTCAGCGGTGACTACCCCATCGCTCTGGACAAGGTGAATTAAGCATTCCCAATGCGCGTTGGCGGTAAGGCATCAGCCTTTACCGCCTTTTTTCTGCCCGCCTTTTAAACCAGCGCACGACCATGGCCCTGCCTCAAGCGCGCATGACTGCGTGGCGGGTCGCGTCACCATCACCAGGGAATAAGCATGAATATCGCTGTTATCGGCTCGGGCCGAATGGGCAACGCCTTGGCCCAACTCCTGAAAGAGCATCACCATGAGGTCGCGCTTGAGTGGACAATGATTGAAAATACGACATCATAATTCACTAAACATGCATTGAATCGAGGGTGACATGAACAAGATCACGGCACTGAACGTCTTTCGCCGCGTGGTGGAGATGGGCACCTTCAAGGCGGCGGCGGATGATCTGCAGCTGTCCCAGGCGGCAGTCAGCAAGAACATCAACGAACTCGAGGCCTTTCTCGGCATTGCGCTCATCAACCGCACCACCCGGCGGATGAGCGTGACCGAATCCGGCATGGCGTACTACGGCCAGATCTGCAGCGTATTGGACAATCTGGAGGCCGCCGATCAATCCATCATGGCCGCCTCCTTCACCCCCAGAGGCAGGCTCAGGGTCAGCGTCCCCATGTCCTATGGGCTGATCCGGATCAACCCGATCATCTGCGCGTTCCAGCGTCACTATCCGGCGATCAGCATCGAGGTGATCCTGAGTGACACCTATGTGGACCTGATTGACCAGGGGATCGACGTGGTGATCCGGGGGGGCAGCGCTCTGGACGACTCCACCATGCGCTCGAAACAGGTGTGTCAGGTGCAACGGGTCTTGTGCGCGTCGCCGGAGTACCTCGCCGGCGCAGGTGCTGTCACGCACCCCGACGATCTGACGGCGCACAACTGTCTGGTCTACAGCCTCTCCTCCTCCCCCCGCAAGTGGCTCTTCAACCGGGGGGATGAGCACCTGATGGTGGAACTCAAACCCGCCAGTTTTTCCGTCAACAACGGCATTGCCCTGAAGCAGGCGGCCATCGAGGGGTTGGGCGTCATACTGCTGCCTGAGGATTTTGTGGCAGCCGAGCTGGCATCCGGCGCCCTGGTGGAGCTGATGCCGGCGTGGCGGGCGGACAGTCATGCGCTGTTTGCCGTCTACCCCTTCCACAAGGAGCAGTCCCAGAAGGTACGGCTGTTCATCGATTTTATCGTGAAGTCCTTCCAGCCACGCTGAGCCTGATGATTGGCACTACTCGCCGATGGCCCGCTTATCTTTGGATGCCTGCACCTGCAGCAGTATGGTTGCCAGTACACCACCGTGCTGATGAGGTAGACCAGCAAGGTGCCGGCCCGGATCTTGTCCCGGAACAGGAAGATGCTGACCAGGGCGATCAGGAAAGGCACCAGGGTATAGAGGGTGCCGGTGTTGAGGGTGGTCGTGGTTTTCAACGCCTTGAACATGATGAGAAAGAAGGCGGCATAGAAGAAGCTGATGATGAACCCCTTGGGCAACACCCGGATGAAGGTCTGCCGCCGCACCTCGCTGAGCCCCACAAAGGGGGCCAGCAGCAGCGCAGCCAGGCTGAAGCCATCAAGGCGAGCGAAGTGGGATCGACCATCGTCGACAGCGCCTGCGCCGAGATAAAGGAGCCGACGATGATGACAGTGCTGACGAGCAACAACAGATGGTACTTGAGGTGGGGCATGGACACGCCTGACAACCGGGACACCCCGGCAATGAACGGTTCAGGCAGTGATTGTCGATGGGCATTTAGTTTACTGAAATAGCAGCAAAGTGATTTCATAATTCACCAATGGTGAACTAGCCGTGTCGCCAAGGTCGCGGCCTCCTTGCCCCGGCCCCGCCATCAACCCGCAGCGCATTCTGTCGGACACTCGCCCAGGGATCCCTCCTCCTCTATCCCAGCGCCATCGGGTGGCGCAGACTCACGCCAGTTTGGAGAGCAGGTTAGCCCCAAGATCAGCGTTGCCAGCAGCACAACAGATCCATCCGCCCCGGCTGATCGCTCGCTAGCGGCGCCACCAATGCTCCCCCGGGTGGGGGGACAAGAGTGACAATGGTTCCCCCATCATGGGGGTCGTCAGCGAGATCTGCCGCTCGCGGGCCAGACGGCTGATCTGCTCAAGGGGATCGTCCCAGCGGTGCATCGCCAGATCGAAGGTGCCGTTGTGGATAGGGTAAAGCCACTTGCCCCGCAGATCTTCAAACGCCTGCGCCGTCTGCGCCGGCAACATGTGCACGTATTCCCAGCGCGGACTGTAGGCCCCCGTCTCCACGAAGGCCACGTCAAAGGGACCGAAGCGTTCACCTATGGTCTTGAAGCCGTCGAAGTAACCGCTGTCGCCGCTGAAGAAGAGATTGACCCGCTCGCTTCTGATCACCCAGGACGCCCACAGGGTCTGGTTGCCATCTCCCAGCCCCCGGCCGGAGAAGTGCTGGGCCGGGGTGGCGATCAGTGCCACGTCCCCGACGCGGATCTCCTGCCACCAGTCCAGCTCCTTCACCTTCTCCTTGGGCACGCCCCAGGCAATGAGCCGGGCCCCGACCCCGAGCGGGGTGATGAACTGCCCCACCTTGTCGCTCAGCGCCAGCATGGTGCCGTGATCGAGATGGTCGTAATGATCATGGGAGAGGATCACCGCTTCGATGGGGGGCAACGCCGCCAAGGCGATAGGGGGCGCATGCCAGCGCTTGGGACCGAACCAGGAGACGGGCGAGGCACGCTCGCCGAACACCGGATCCGTCAGCCAGAATTTGCCGGCGAGTTTGAACAACAGGCTGGAATGACCCAGTCGCCAGACGCTGTCATCGGGCGCCGCCATCAGCTCTGCGGGCGTCATGGCGACCACCGGGATGGCCCGATCCGGCACAGTGTCCGCCGGCTTGTTGAACAAAAAATCCCGCCACAGCCCCACCCCTTCCCAGAATCCCCGTGAAGGAGTGGGCACCCCGTTGCCAAAGTGCCCCTCCCGGTACTGGGCCGAGTCCGTATAGGCAGGCAACCCGGATTTGAACAGATACGACAACACACCCGCCATCATGACCCTGTCAGCAGTAACCCATATCCCCAACCCCGACGTCGCCGGGGCTTGCTTGCATCAACCGATGATGAGCGCATCCATTCCTCGCCAGCCGCCTCGATGGCAGCACTATAAAGGGAGAGCATATCCCTGACCAGATGAAGAGAAGATGTATGAGTGACAACCAGAAGATGCGAATTGCCCCATGGCCTTGCGTGTACACAGGGCAGACCCGGCGCCCCTGTGATGATGTTTTATCCACTCGCCGCCTGCCACGCCCCATTGAGGGTCTGTATCGACAAACGGGTCGGCAATACAGGGTGCCCTGCCCGTTTATCGGCTGCGCAAAACCGTATTGACGCCAGGCGTGGCATTGGCGGCATCACCCATTGGCGTTTTTTCAATTATTCACCGGGAGCGGATCACACCCGGCACTGACTCAACCAGAGGCGAAGCTCCCCGAAGCGATGCCTGATGAAAGAGGCCCGACCATTATAAATTCCGTTGCCTTCTCAAATACAAATGGTAATGATTCTCACCCCAATCAAGAAAGACCCCTAGAAGGCTATAACAAGATGTTTCGTCGCCCCATAGTCCAGCTGATGCTGCTGGCCCAATTAACCCTAGTCAGCTGGATGGCACAGGCTGCAAACCCGGTGGAAGTAGAAGATGTCATGGGCCGCAAAGTGTCGCTCACCTTGCCCGCAAAGCGCATCGTACTCGGCTTCTACCCCGAAGATTACCTGGCGGTGGCGGGTGAGGGTGGAGCCGATCGTCTGGTTGGCATGTCCCTTGGCTGGTTTGTCAAATCACGCCCCGCCACCTGGGCACTCTACCTGGCGAGTCAGCCTCAGCTGGCCAAGGTGCCGGATCTGGGCACGGTGCAAGAGCAAACCTTTTCCATCGAGAAAACCCTGGCCGTCAAACCTGACGTCGTGGTGCTGGCGAAGTGGCAATATGAAGCGTTGGTGGCCGATCTGCCACGTCTGGAGCAAGCTGGCATCCCGGTAGTGGTCATCGACTACAACGCCCAGACCCTGGCTCATCACATGGCGAGCACTCTGCTGCTTGGACAGCTGACCGGCCAGAATGAGCGCGCCGCCAAGATGGCCGAGGAGTACAAAGCCAGGATAGAAACCATTACCACCCGCCTCGCCAAGGCGAAGCGCCATGCCCCCCGCATCTACATCGAACTGGGTGACAAGGGACCGGCCGAATACAGCTATACCTTTGGCAAGGACATGTGGGGGGCGATGGCCGTGCTCACCGGGGGTGACAACGTCGCGGCACCCTTTGTTGAACGCTGGGGTCAGCTCCATCCCGAGCAGTTGCTGGCCAGCAAGCCCGAGGTCATTCTCATATCTGGTTACGAAAACGTGACCAGTCAACAGGCGATGCAGATAGGCCAGGACATCTCGGCCAAGACAGCTCGTGATCGTCTGCAAGGCTTTGCCAATCGACCGGGCTGGAGCAATCTGCCCGCCGTGCAGCAAGGTCGCCTCTATGGTGTCTATCACGGGGCCACTCGCAGCATCATGGATGCGGCTCTCATCGAATTCATGGCCAAGGCACTCTATCCGGATCTCTTTGAAGACCTCGACCCACAAGCCACCTATCTCAACTTCTATCGTACCTACCTGCCGATCCGGCCCCAGGGCACCTTCATGCTGGGCATCAACCCGGCCAAATAACGCTGAGTTCTGAACCAGAGATTGCGCTGGCTCGTTCCCTCACATTGGCCAGGCACCTGCAGACCAATGAGAGGACCCGCTGACGACGCCCACGCTCGCCGGCCATAACAACAATCACACGGAGTTTGCACGCAGCATGAATGTGTTATCCAGATATACCAGCCTGGCGCTGGTGAGCCTGAGCGGCCTCTTTGGCACCGCCCAGGCGAAGGTTGAAACCCTGACCGATGTATTGGGACGGGAAGTCCAGGTCGATTTACCTGCCAAGCGAGTGGTACTGGCCTTCTACTTTGAAGACTACCTTGCGATTGGTGGCGATCAGGCGTTTGATCGGGTCGTCGGGATCTCCCGCGAAGCCTGGGAAGGGTGGCGTCCCGCCAACTGGTCCCTGTTCACCGCCCAGCGCCCCTCACTGAAACAGATTGCGGACGTCGGTGAAGTCGAGGTGCAGACCTTCTCGGTTGAGAAGGTGCTCGCACTCAAACCCGATGTCGTCGTCCTCGCGGATTGGCAGTACAAGGGACTCGGCCCTGATGTTGAACGCCTGGAGCAAGCCGGCCTGCCGGTGGTCGTCGTTGACTACAACATGGAGCTGCCCGCCAACCACCATGCCAGCACCCTGTTGCTGGGCAAGATTGCAGGCCAAGAACCACGCGCCCGCCAGCTGGCTGACGAGTACCAGCACGCCATCGATGACATACAAAACCGGATCGCCAAGGCCAAGCTGCCCAAACCCACTTTCTACGTGGAATTCGGCAATAAAGGACCGGCCGAGTATGGTTTCAGCTATGGCAAGGGGATGTGGGGTCCGTTGGGTCAGCTAGCCGGGGGGGAGAACATCGCCGCCCCATTCGTCGAGTGGTATGGCCCGATGAACCCGGAGAAGGTGCTGGCGGCCAAGCCCGATGTCGTCTTCCTCACGGGGACCGAGTCCACCAACAACCCGACAGCCATGCTGTTGGGCCAGGGAGTCAAGCCGGAAGTGGCCCGTGAGCGGCTGCTCGCCTTCACTCAGCGCAGCGGCTGGGCCAACTTGCCTGCGGTACAGCAGCAGCGCGTCTACGGGATCTATCAGGGTGCCTCACGGACCGTGCTGGACTACACCATGGTCCAGTTCATGGCCAAGGCGCTCTACCCGGCCCTCTTCAAAGATCTGGATCCGGTCGCCAACTACCTCGACTTCTACCGTCGCTATCTGCCGGTCAAGGCTGAAGGCACCTTCGCCATCGGCCTCTAACCTTTCATGGGCGCTCTTTTATGAGAGCGCCTTTTCAGGATCCCCATCATGAATGATTTGGCTGCGCTGCAGCAGACTCTCGCCCGTCAACGCAAACGGGAGCGCCGTCGTTGGCACTGGCTGCTGTTGCTGACACTGACCCTCTGTCTCACGCTCATCCTCGATATTGCCACCGGCCCTTCGTTGCTCGCCCTGCAGGATGTCATAGATGCCCTGCTCTCGCCCGCACAGGCTGATCCCATGACCCTCACCATCGTCTATGACATGCGCCTGCCCATTGCCCTGATGGCGCTGGTTGTGGGCGCCTCTCTTGGCCTTGGCGGGGTACAGATGCAGACCTTGCTCGATAACCCGCTCGCCAGCCCCTATACCCTGGGCCTGGCCGCGGCGGCCGGGCTTGGCGCCGCGTTGGCACTCTATACCGGTGGCCTTGGGCTATCCCCCCTCATCGCGATCCCGGTGGGTGCCTTCATCCTGTGCATGCTTGCTGCCAGCCTGCTGTTTGGCCTTGCCATGATGCGCCATGTCAGCAGCCAGACCCTGATCCTCGCGGGCATCGCGCTGCTGTTTCTGTTCCAGTCCTTACTGTCACTGCTGCAGTTTCTCTCCTCCCCGGAGTTGAACCAGCAGATCCTGTTCTGGTTATTCGGCAGCCTGATGCGCACGACCTGGGATGCCCTTCTCATTACCGCCGCCGTCACCCTACTGTGTACCGTGCTCATCTACCGGGATGCCTGGGCGCTGACCAGCCTGCGTCTCGGGGAGGACAGGGCCCGCAGCTTGGGCGTCAACGTGGACAGACTGCGCCTCAAGACGCTGGTGCTGGTTGCCCTGCTCACAGCGACCGCCACCAGCTTCGTGGGGGTCATCGGTTTTGTCGGGTTGGTCGCCCCCCATATCGCCCGCATGCTGGTCGGTGAAGATCAACGCTTCCTGATCCCACTTTCCGCCCTGTGTGGAGCCTGCATGCTGTCGGCCGCCTCGGTACTCTCCAAGTCCATCATTCCCGGTGCGTTGTTTCCCATCGGTATCGTCACGGCGCTCATCGGTGTGCCCTTCTTCATCTGGCTGATCCTCGGTAAGGGGCGTAAACGTGCTTGAGATATCCCGCCTCTCTCTCTCCATTGGCCAGCAGACACTGCTGCGAGAGCTTGATCTGACGCTACTGCCGGGCCATGTTCACGTGATCATTGGCCCCAATGGCACGGGCAAGACCTCGCTACTGCGTGCCCTGTTTGGCGAGCTGACCCCCACCCGCGGTGACATTCACCTTGCCGGGCAGAGCCTCTCGCAGATGACCATTGCCAAGTGGCGCCAGCAATTTGGCTATATGCCTCAGAACATTCAGCTGGAACTGGATCTCAGCGTCATCGAGGTCGTGGTGCTGGGGCGGCTTGACAGCCTATCCATGCGGCTAGCCGATGAGGATATCCTGGCCGCTGGCCGCGCCCTGCAGGCACTCGGCATCGCGCATCTGGCCGATCGCCCCCTCTACTCGTTGAGTGGTGGCCAACGGCAGATGGTGCTGTTTGCCCAGGTGCTGCTGCGGGATCCCCGCATCATGATGCTGGATGAGCCGGTCAGCGCCCTTGACCTGCACCACCAGATGCAATTGATGGAGCACCTCTGCCAGCAGACTCGCGCCCAACAATGGATCACCCTGGTTGTGCTGCACGATCTCAATCTCGCCGCCCAGTTTGCCGATCAACTGATCGTGCTGGCTGGCGGTGACTTGCAAGCCTTCGGCCCCCCGGCCGAGGTACTGGATGCCCCCTTGATTGAACGTCTGTATCAGGTGCCGGTTGAGGTGATCCACGATCACAACGGCACCCCTTTCCTGCGAACATTACGGAAACAACGCTGATGAAAAGCCTGTTCATGACCACGATGGCCAGTCTGTGCCTCCTCCTCTCCCACAGTGCCCATGGGGCCGAACATCGGGTGCGCATGCTCAATCAGGAAGGCGATGTCCAGCCAGCATTCGTGCACGCGCAGGTGGGGGATACGGTACGCTTTGAACCGACCCAAAGCGGGCATTATGTCCGTTCACTCGCCACACCAGAGAAGGCCGAGGCCTGGCAAAGCAAACTGGATAAGCCATTCACGCTGACCCTGACTCAGGAGGGACTCTATTTCTACATGTGCCCTCCCCATCTGATGATGGGCATGGTCGGGCTCATCCAGGTTGGCAACCCCGTCAATAAAGCGGTAGTCAGCAAACAGATGCTGGCAAACAAGGGGCGCATATACAGCAACAGTGCCCGCATTGACTCACTGTTCACCCAGGTGAAATAGACATGAGTCGAGCATCCTACTGGCAAGATTGGCAAACCATGAGTCCTGCTGCCCGGCTGCTCATCACCAACGGCCTGGCATTCAACCTCGGTTTCTACATGATGATGCCATTCCTGGCCCAACACATGGGGGCAGGCCTCGGCCTGGCTGGCTGGGCCTGCGGCCTTGTCATGGGGATGCGGGTCTTCAGCCAGCAGGGGTTGTTTTTAGTGGGCGGGACGCTTGGGGATCGTATCGGTTATCACCCCGCTATCGTCTGGGGTTGCTTGCTGCGCTCCCTTGGCTTCGTGCTACTCGGTTTTGCCGACTCCCTGCCCATACTGCTGCTGGCGGCGGCCTTAACCGGCTTTGCCGGGGCCCTGTTCACCCCCTGCGCTCAAGCTTATCTGGCCAGCGAGTGCACGACGCCTGAACAGCGGCAGCGTGCTTTTGCGCTACACAACCTGGCCAGCGAAGCGGGGATGCTGCTCGGCCCACTGCTCGGTCTGGCACTGACCCAGCAAAGTTATGGGCTGACGGGACTGCTGGCCGCAACCCTCTTCGCCCTGCTCGGCATATTGCAATACCGGGTGCTGCCCAAACGTCCGGTGGGCGCCCTTGCCCCTCGCAGCACCGTCCTTCGGCAGTGGGGCGCCATCGTACGCCAGCGCCCCTTTATCTCATTCACCCTGTTGGCCGGTGCCTATCAAATCCTTTTTCATCAACTTTATCTGGCCCTCCCTGCCTATATTCAGAGCCTGCCCGATGCCACTCATCTGCTCGGTACCGTCTTCACCCTGTCCGCGGTGATCGGTGTCATGTTCCAATTACCCGCCTCCCGTCTGGTGGAGCGCAAACTGGGTGTACCGTTGGCCATGGGGTTGGGGGTCGGTTTGATGGGGGCAAGCTATCTGGCCTTGCCACTCCTGGGCCCTTGGCCGATCTCGGCGGTCTTGTTGCAAGTCACCTTGCTCTCTGTTGGGTCCATTCTCTGCTTCCCGCTCTTCGCGGCTCAACTCCCCCGTTATGCGCCGCCAGAACAGCTGGCCAGCTACTACGGCTTTTACGCCAGCGCAGGAGGCTGCATGGCACTCTTTGGGAATCTGCTAATCGGCTTCATGCTGGGTGATGCCGGAACCCGTCCCCCTCTCGCGATCTGGGGTCTGCTAGGAGTGGTGGGAATGGTCGCAGGAGTCGGGCTATATCTGCATCTGCAGACACGACAAAAGGGGGAGCGATGTGTTGCGAGTCAGTAGCAGCGGACTCTCGGCGGCAAGTTAAACGGCAGGATAGCGCCTGCAGGTACTGGTTGATGATGGCCGAATTCTTGTCGGCGTTCAGCAACCCTCCTTGAACTTGACCACCTCCCCTTTGCCATCGTCGACAATCGGTCTATCCCCCACCCCACGACCGCGATAAAAGGGCCTATATCGTTCTTTCGGTTACTGATCGCTGTCGAGGTTCAAGAGAGGGCCTGCCCTTTCTGATAGCCGTCACTCAATACCGACAGGCGTGGAGCAAGCGATTTGGCCGTTCGAGCCACCGATTTGGTGTGCTCTTGCTTTGCAGGCCCCTCTGGGACACCAACAGGCGGCACGGTAGACGTCGGTCTTGACCGCACACAGGTATGCAACTGGGCGACCTTGTGGCGGGCACAAAGTTTGTCGCGGGTACGCAGGGATTGTTTGATCTCTTTACGACGACCACAGGGGAGCGTGGTGACTTTCCGGTAATACCAGATGCCGTGGGGACTGAGCCAGAGATTCATTGCGAGCGCTCCTGTCGTCCACATAAAGTGGATGACCAGACGGCTCAAGAGGGCTAACTTATTGAATTGCAGAAACGAGTGGTGGCCCTACCAGCCACATCCCGGCACTCGAGTCCCCCACCTTGGCTGCTACCTTCCGGTAAGGAAATCAAATACTTAGGCCACTTCTACTTGCTTCGCACTACTGTCTCGTTTGGAGAGGTAATCCACATTAGGTGGATAGGCTACATCTGCCAAGAAAAGTCAATCATACGAATTCCCCTCCCGCAGCTCAACCCCCGGAAATTTTTATGGGCTGTGAATCGATTTTACCTTCCTGAACCAAGCCTTTTCGGGGCACGGGAAATAATCCGGTGAGGCTTGGTCAAAGCCCACCCCGAAAGTACCATTTAGGGGTACACAAGGTCGGCTTGTGTAGCTGCTGATTTTTAAATGAGCGTGATTATGAAAACCCTGTTCCTCTCCATCATTGGCCTCATCGCCGCAACCCTGCTGTTCGACCAACTCGGCACCATGCTCGCAATGATAGTTGTGTTCGCCCTAGCCGTCCGAGGCGCTGCCCGCTGGATTGAACGTATGATTCGCGTCTCCCGCGGGGAAGGCTGACTCGCCAGCAACGTCCGCACCGTAGATGTAGACGGCACCCCGATGTTCATCGCCAAGGATGTAGCCGAGGCGCTGGGGTACAGCAATACGAAGGACGCAGTAATCCGGCACTGTAAGAAAGCGGTTCCAGTTGGAGGGGGTCGTGAAACGCGACCCCTTGACCCGCAGACCAAGGTAATCCCGGAGTCCGACGTGTACCGCCTCGTGTTCGGTTCTAACCTCCCGTCCGCCGAAGAGTTCCAAGACTGGGTGATGGAGACTGTGCTCCCTATGGAATACTCGCCACCCCCTTCCGGTCAGCAGGGACAACCCCTGCCAGCACTGAGCTGGGATTGTGCTTGATGAACTCAGCAACCAGCCTCTCGGCTAGGGGCTGCGGGAGCCTGTTTCTAGCCTGCTTCTTGGTTGGAGGGGTTACTGGCTGCATGACTCCCTCCCGTCCAATCTATCGTCCAGCTCCTGACACAGCTCCTTGACGTAGACCTCCAGCTCCTTGATGTATCTCTCCAGCCGGGCCAGTTCCTCCGATGCCTGAACCACTATGTACTCCAGCTCCCGCCGTGGGAGCTTCTTCGCTGTCTGTGCGCTCAGCAAACTCATAGCGTTGTGCTCCTAGTGAGTCCATATGTAGATGAAGCTGCCCAGCAGCTCCACCAGTTGGAGGGCGGCCAGTGACCAGACAGCAGGAACGATGGTGTTTTGATACGTCATGTTTTACCCCTCTGCTGTTGTTTCACCTGCTGTTGCCTAAGCCAATCGACCACCGCCCGCTGCCCTGCTTTGTATTGCAGGTCGTCGAGGACTGCCCCCGGCTTGATGACAGGGGCAGGGAATACCCGGTCGAGCTGGTCAATGACGGCCTTGAGGGGTGAGCCGTGGGAGATGTGCAAATCTGGATAGTCGAGAGGCTGGGTCGGGGCAGCCGCCAAAGGTTCGGACGCCAGAACTTTTGATGGCACCTCCTGCCGGGTAAACAGGACCACCAGCGCGGCCCATACCTTGCGAAGCCAGCCCATTACACACGAGCCTTCAACGACTGGATGATGTTACCGGGCGGCGGGGTCGGCTGACTGGTTCGACGGTATACCCCGGCGGCCATGCTGTGTCTAAGCACGGCGGCCATTCGGTCTTCAAAGCGAGCCGAGTACCATCCTTCGCTTTGGGCGTGCTGGCTGATTTGGGCAACCTCACGGGAGTTGTGCAGGTCGATAATGTGGCCGTTGTTGATATCGGCGGCCATGTTCTGGATTTCTTGGTTCATGAGATTTCCTCTGGGGGTGTTGGGGTATGACCCGGCCCCAGAATTGGGGCCAGGGTGATTGCGTGATGGGGGCGGTAAAACGCCGCGCCCTTGATGGTTACTTCTTCTGCTTCTCCGGGATGCTCGGCTGTACCAGCTTGCGCAGCTCAGTAAGCTCCTTCTCTTGACGGGCAGAGGTCACGGCGTTTACGAAGTTGCCGACCGATTCTGCAGACAGGCGGGCCAGCGCGGCCTTGCCACTACGGAGGCGCGCTTCAAGGTTGCGCTTGATGGAGTCGTAAGCACGGGCTCCCGGCTCTTGCTCGGCTGACTTGAGTACGTCCGGCCCCCACGCTTCCAGTTCGGACACGATGGCCTTCGCGGTAACCAGCGCCGCCCTGTAAGCGGATGCTCGTGACTCGCCACTGGCAGCCATGAGCCCACGGCGAATCTCCGGCAGGACAGCCGACATGTGGCGGAGACGGGCCGCCTCGCTCTGAATGTGCACGGCGGGGATGTCGGATGCCCGCAGCAGGTCGGAGACGGACTTGCCACCGAACGGGGCCCGGGAATCGGACATGTTCGGGATGCTGGCAGTAGCCACCGGACGCTTACCCAACTTCGCCAGTTCCAGCTCTGTTCCGGCCAGTTGGTCGTACAGCTCTTGGACTTGATACCCGGGCATCCCCGGCTTGATGATACCGCGACCTTCGACGGACGAAGCGATGGCATCAGCTTGCAGGGCCGGGGGTACGGGAGCGTGGGTCAAGGTGCTGCCGTTCTGGGTGGGCATGACACCGTGCCAGTTGCCGTTGAAGTTGCCGTTCACGGGCAGAATGTCGGCAGGCAGTTCACGACTGTGAGGATTCATAAGGTCAGACATAGGGACTCCAGAGGGTAAAGGTGAGAATGAGTGAGACGGTGAGCAGGGTCACTAGCGACCCCCTCGGTAGAAGTCACCGGGCTTGCTGGCCTTCGCCTCTTCAAGGGCTCGGGTACTCACCGTCCATGACGGAGAAGCACGGAGAGCCGGGTCAAAGAAGCTGACGTAATGCGTCACTCGGTTGGCGTGACCGGGGGACTTACGCAAATCCTCGTAGCTCTTACCGGATACCATAGCGGTGACGGTCTGATGTGCCGGACGTTTGCCTGTACGAGCTTCCAGCAGGGAGCAAATCGCATACGTGGTCAGGCCAAGATGACTCAGAGCACAAGCGAGGGCAGTGTCATCGAAGCCGAAGCGACGGCCAATCTTGTGACCCATGGGGAAGCTGGGCGACTTAGGCGAGCGGGTCCGCTTCTGTTTCATGACGACTTCACCACGGGCATGTAGTGAGTTCAGCTCGGCTGCCAGTTGGTCTAGCTGCTCTTGGTCAGGGCGACCGTAGACGGGCAAGTCCTTGGCTGGGACAGAGTGCTTGCTCGGCGGGGCATACTGGATATCGGAGGGGACGCCATAGGCGTGAGTGGCTTTCATGATGAATCCTTGAATGTTGTGATGCTCGGTCGCGAGCGCAGGGGAGCCCCGGAGGGGCGAGTCTCCCAAGCTCGATATAAAGGGGGTGGATGATGGAGTGGAAGGTGTCATCCGTGCACCGTCTGAACAGTGCCTGATTCGATGCGCTACCCGCCGATGTGGCGGGCTGTGCGGGAGGTGTTGGGAGAATGGGGCGAGGGAGCAGCAGAATCCCACCTGCCACCCCATCGTCTTACCCGTAGGTCATCACTGACCGTCTTTCACCTTCACAACTATCTACGCACGGTAAGGCAATCCCCATGGAGGAACATCCAACTAGCCCCTAGGGCATGTCGAACCCACTAGCTAGATGCTCCTCCATGGAGACTGCATGAGAATAATTTGATGCTGTAGAAGTCATCGGGGTACAGAGCGGCAGTAGCGGCAGTACAGAGAGGGAGAGGCAGTAGCGGGGGGCGGTCGTGGGGGTGACCCCACTCCCTTTATATACTATCGGACTAATTCCGAAGCGGGGACGAACACGGGGCAGAGGTCATCTGCCAGCCAGATACCAGACTCAGAAGCCCAGCCAATGACAGCCCCCTTCTGGATGACGGGACGATACTCCCTCCCCTTCAAAGTGACAACGGGCAGTAGCGCATCTACCGCTATGGTGGATAGCGGAGATTCTGATTGGTCATCTCCTTTATATACTATCGGACTAATTCCTAGCTCAGCCATCTCCTTTATATACTATCGGACTAATTCCTAGCTCAGCCATCTCCTGCTTATTCAGCTCATTGAGGATGAACTTACAGGCGAGGATACCGTTCGCCACGTAGCGGGATGCTGTTGACTTCTGCAACCCGGTCAGCTCCATGACGATAGCGGTACTGATGACCGGGAGCATGATTACCTTCCGCATCCAGAACGGAGACAGCTTGTGTGCTGTGCCCTTGGCGTCATTCCATACCAAAGCACCACTGATGATGTCATCCAGCCAGACAGGCAGACCCTGTACTTCTGGTGCATCGTCTTCTTGCATGGCAGACCTATCCAGACCGACAGCCATCAAGTGGGCAATCCGCTCAGGGGCTAGGTTCTGGTATACGGTAGCCGGACGACCTGCCTTCTTGGTCGGGACAATCGGAGCGGGAATATACGCAGCGGCTTGCAGCTTCCGAGCAGTACGGCGGGCCTTCGGGTATCCAGTCAGGTAGGCAGGTTTATGCGTTGGTCGTCGCCATGCTGCCAGATGCTCCCCAGCTTCAACCGAGGTGCAGCCGCGCATGGCATCCATCACGTTATTGACACCAGCGAGGTTAATGTCTCGGGCATCACGGGTATTAGCAATCACAGTCATAGAATCCAGCCTCCAAATCAGCCTCAAACATCCAGAGGGATATAAGCTCTGCGTCTGTCAGTTCTGCATGGGAGGGGAGGATTAGGGGGTTGGGGTTGGTGTTGCTGGTGTTGCTGGTGTTGCTGGTGTTGCTGATTTGCATAGGTACTCCTTCATCTGTGTGAGGTGATACCTGATGCCTGAACTGGGAACACCATACTAGGTGCTCTATGTCTTCGTGTAGGCCGACATTATCCAGAGCACTGGTAATGCAGGGTTTACTATTCTTGTAGGGGCCTAATATTCCCAGATACAACAAAGGCCCCGAAGGGCCTCCTGTCACTACCTCATGCTTTCAACTACTCCCGCAACTCCTTTTTGATTCGGTACACGGTAGCCACACCACACCCCGCCAGTTTCGCTAGCTCATCGTTTGACATGCCGGGATACTGCGTCATCAGCTCCGCCACCTTCTCCCGTGTGGCAGCAACTTTCGTCCTGCCCTTGTAGACCCCCGCCTCCTTGGCAATGGCGATACCTTGGGCCTGCCTCTCCCTGATACCAGCCAACTCCATCTCTGCCACTGCACCCAGCAGCGTGACGATTAGCTTGCCCATGGGAGAGTTGTCCACCGTGTGGCCTAGCTGGGTGATGTGAACCTTCACGCCCTTACTGGTGAAGTCGTCGAGCAGAGTCAGCAAGTCCTTCACATTGCGGGCTAGGCGGTCGATAGAGAGCACCGTCACGGTATCCCCTACCCTGACCTTACCGAGCAGCCGCTGCAACTCAGGGCGGGCTACAGTCCCGCCGCTCGCCTTGTCTGCGAACACTTCATCGAACTGCCCCGCCTCTAGCTGCTGGCGGTCGTCGTTCTGGCCGGAGGTCGATACTCGGGTATATAGGAAGTTCATCATCTCAGCTCATTATCAATAGGGAGGGCGCTAACGATAAACTATCATCAAGGTCAATATCAACACATATTGATAGCTGACAGCCTACCCCTCCCTTACTATCACTCAGCTATACCGTGATGATAGGTGGTTGATAGCATAGAACCGCTGAAATCTCAGCTGCATTGCTGGGAGGCAGAAGCACATAAGAGGCTCGGCGTCTGGTGATGTTCTGCTGACCTACTGGTCGCACCAGCCACGTTCAGCTTCCGTCCAGCGAGCGATTCAGGATTCGTTCAGCGTGACGCTCCGAGTAAGAGGGTGAAGACCGCGAGCTTTTCATTCTCGTACTCACACGGAGAGGGTGCATGGGGGGATTTCGTGGCGGTCCGGGTCGAGGTGACCCCACGGAAAATTGTGTCGTGAAAAGTCATCCACACTGTGAGCAGGCGGGCCAGCCGGACGATGGGGCTTGGGGGGAAATCAAGAGGTAGGGCCCGGACACAGTCTGACCCCCAGACAAAATTGTGTCGTGAAAGTTGATTTCACCCTGCCTCACCCGCCCAGAGCCGCCTCCAGCGCAAGTTCAATTGCATCCCGCAGCCTCTCAACGGCTACCCCTCCCCCGTAGCGGTCATAGCTGATGGCACCGTTCGTGTGGCCGAGTATCGCCGCCGCGTATTGCAACGGCACCCCGCTAGCCTTCAAGGCAGATGCGACTGTGTGCCGGAGGCTGTGGAAGTCCTTCTCAACCGGGCGGTGTCTGCTGAACTGCTGGCCCCACAAGTGGCTGTAGCAGTCGTTCCTGTGTGGTAGTTCGGTGAACAGCCGACCACCAGCCCTGCTCTTGCAGAAGTCGAGGAAGCCAGCCGCTAGCAAAGCTGAATGCAGCGGGACAAGCCGTGCGCTGTTACTGGTCTTGAGTTTCTGGTCTGGCCTTCCGGCCCGGATATTCAAGCACCATACGCCATCCACCTGCTGCACATCATCGGCATAGAGCTGGCAGAGTTCATTCGCTCGGGCACCAGTGAACATACCCAGCAACGACAGCCACTTGCGGTGGCCCTCCTGCTGATACGCCCACCTGAGAAACGTCTGGCGCTCTGCTGGGGTGTAGCTGCTGCGGGTGTTGACCTCCTTCACTCGTTGGAGTCTAAGGCCGGAGAAATGATTAGTGATGCCCTCATGGTGCAGCTCTAGCCACGCGAACAAGAGGGAGAGTTTCTGGATGTATTTGTTGATGGTGGTCGGAGACTTACCAGAGGCCAGCAAGCCATCCTTGAAGCGCACCACGTCAGCCTTGCTGTAGTCGGCAGCGGGTTTATCACCTGCTTCCTTGATGAAATAGGCGATGTAGCTCTTCTGGTTCCGGCGTTCAGTAGGAGCCCAAGACAGGGCCTTTTCCTTCTGGTAGCGGTCACTCGTTATCGAGAGGGGGTCAGCCTTCTTCTTCGGGGCTGGGGGTGTAGCTGGTACGGGGGAATGTTGAGATGCAGGTGCAATCCCACGGGAGCGGGAGCAGGCAAGCAGTAGCGCCACCTTTTCGTGGGCCAGTCGCTTGTCGCGGGTGCATAGGGACCGCTTCATATCCTTGCGTTTGCCGCACGGGAGAATCGTTACCTTGCGGTAGTACCAAACACCAAGAGGGGAAAGCCAGAGGTTCATAGTGCGCTCCTGCTATCCACATCAGGTGGATTACCAAGAGGCCAAAGAGAGGTAAGTTACTGAACTGTCGTCTAAACCATAAGTTGACATAACACACAACCATAAATCAGTAACTTACTTGAGTTTTATAACCTATAAGTTGACATAAAAATAACCCATAAGCTGACATAATAATGTACCGTCAACTCCTATCCCCCCTTATCAGGTTGTAATTTTACTACAAAAAAACAATTCAGGATTCACAACAAGTATTTGGCAGCTTCAGTTTTAATGAATCACCTTCCTCTTAAACCATGTTCTGGATCAATCAAGTCTCTTCTTGCTTTTGTCAAAAACATCTCAAAAACACCATATATATGGATAAAACAAAAAATAAATGCTATATATTGTGGTTGCAATGGCAAACCCTAGCGTTCAACAGACTCATAATTTGTAATGATCATGGATGTCTCACAGAGGAGATTGAAGTGGAAAAACTAGAGAAGCCTAACCCCGCAAATGGGCGCTATAACACCAATGAAGAGACGAAGCGGATCGTCTGGATACAGTCTGCTGGACATTGTGAGCTATGTGGCAATGATCTTACGCACGACTATCGCGTAGGCAAACCCATGAAGTGGGGTGAGGTTGCCCATGTATTGCCAGCTAGCCCAAAGGGTCCGAGGGGACGTAAGGATCATGACGAAGCAAAAGCACAGGCGCTCACAAATGACTCTGCCAATCTGATGCTCCTGTGCCCTAGCTGTCATGACAAGATTGACCGTGACGCAGATGGCTACCCAGAGGAAGACTTAAGTGGCCTTCACCAAGCATACTTGGACCGCATTAGGCTCGCAGCTACGACACCCAATGGTGGTCGGGCCATACCCGTGATCGTGCTGAGTCAGCACTTCGCAACGACTAATGACATCCACACTCGCGACTTATTGGTTGCAATGTCTTCCGAAGGATTAACGGCAATTGATCACCCAATTAGGATCACGTTTCCAGCACCAGGACCTCGTGGTAGGGATGTATTTTACTGGCAAAATATCAAGGACAGCATCCTGCACGACTTGGAACAGCAGCTAAGACGCCGTGGAGGTATATATAGCGACACGCCTGCGATTGCCGTTGTGGGTGTAGCCGATATTCCTGCGCTGATGCTACTGGGGCAGACCATAGGAGACCGTTCCAAGCGCCTACTTTTTTCCTTCAATCGCGAGTATCAACTTCGTTGGCCCGATCAGTCAGCTGATCCGCCGGAGTATCTGTTTGCTTCCCCACCAGATGGCGATGCCCCACTGGCACTGGTCCTATCCATATCCGCACAAGTCCCCCACCGCGATGTAAACGATGCCTTACCTGGTGCGCGCATCGCAGAGCTGACTATCCCTGAGCCCAGTTATATGATGGTCCAGAACCGTCGTGTGATTCATGCGTTCCGCAACGCACTCCAGATACGCTTGAGCCAACTCGAGGCCATGACAGCGAGTACGATCCATGTGTTCCCAGCAATTCCAGCTGCACTAGCGATCGAGTTTGGTGCCTTGCTCACTACGCAACATCAGCATCAGTACCTGATCTTTGATCGCGATAAAGACAGCCAAAACAAGTTCAAGCCAACACTAAATTTGGGTCTCCAGGCCCAGGAGGCCCAGTAATGTCCATGAGTAATGAACAAACTAAACGCGACAGTTGGCAGCACTTCCTGCTTCGTGCAGCAAGAGAGATCTCACTGTCGGAACCGCAGTACAGCAAGATCAACGAACGCTACTCTCAGCTACAAAAGATACTCTCTGCTTCTGACAATCCCCTATTGGCTGAGGCACATATCTTTGTTCAAGGCTCCATTCGGTTACAGACAACCATCAAACCCGTCTCTGGTGCCTTCGCAGATATGAACACCATCGACGCTGATGCAATCATCTGGCTACCTCATGCACAAGGGGTTGATGCGAATGAGGTCTTGGAGGCTATCGAAGCGAGGTTCAAAGAGGGTAGCCGCGTCCAGGAAGATATCCAGCCGTTGCGTCGTGGTATCCGGATTGTCTACGCCGATGAGAGCCCTGGTTTTCATATCGATGTCACACCAGCGCGCGCCATAAATGGAAATGTCGAAGAGAATGGTGAGGGTAAGTTAGAGGTCCCAGACCGAGTAACTGGTTGGAAAGCAAGTAGTCCCATTCCCTACTCCAACTGGCTACAGGCAGCGTCTACCCAACAGATAGTCGCCATGGATAGTCTCGCACTCAACAAGAGTGAACGCATCTTTGAGGCAGCAACGCAGGATCCTTTGCCGACCTATCAGGACTACCTAGACCAAGATCCACTTCGTGCGACTATCAAACTGCTGAAGCGACATCGCGATGAATGGGCCATTCGGACCAAAAATGAGGATTTTCGCCCTATTTCAGCCGTAATCACGACACTTGCCACCCATGCCTATCTTGATGTGGTGCAAGAGTCCAAGTCGAAGCCGCTACGACCGCTGGATGCTATCCTAGAAATTGTTCGCAGAATGCCGCAATACATCAAATACCAAGCTAATGATTATCTAGTTTGTAATCCAAAAGATAACGGTGAGAACTTTGCCGAGAAGTGGAACAGGCCTCTTGAAGGAGAACGCTACCGCCAGGCTTTTTATGCATGGCACTTGAGCGCGAGTATGTCGGTAGCTCTGGGGCTGGAGAGTTTCGACTCTGCAAATGACTTTGCCAAGGAGGTGAAAGAAAACTTCGGTATGGGACTGACGTTCATCACAGAGGTGAACAACGAAATCCCGGCTAATTGGACGATGCCGGGTCGTTTAAATGGGACCACACGAAACACAATATCGATAGGGGCAATCTTTGGAGGAACAACCGCTTCTGAGAGTTCGCAGGCGAGTGTAAAGCCGGTTGAACGCCTTGGTTAAATATGCTGATACGCCTCTGCAGCGCGGAATCGCTGCCCTGCAGAGCATTTTGGGCGAGGATGCTGCTGCTACTCTACTTCAGCCCGCGCCTAGGCGGGGAGGAGAAGTCGCAAGCTTTTACTTCCCCCTACCAGTCGATTACACAGGACTAGAACGGCGCCTGCGTATCGGTTTTCCCTCTAACTTCCCGCAAGGGCTATTACAGTTACATGTCGAGCCCTCACCATGGCTGGTCTGGCCGCATGCGATGAAATCAGGGCTGTGCCTGCATGGTTTTCAGCAGCGCCCTATTACGGGGTCTCCTGAACTAGTCGTTAGGGACAGCTTGGCACGCTTAGCCAAGATTGTATCCCTAGCTAGCATGGGTGCGAGTAAAGAAAGGCGTGATGCCGAGTTCCAAAGTGAAATCACCTCATACTGGTCCATGCAGCTTGGTCATTCTCTGCAGAATCTCATCCTATTGGATCGGCCCCAAGTAGCATCTGAGCTTTTCGCCCTCAGCGATCCACGCAAAGCTGTACCATCTGGGCGAGAAACGGTTTGGTTAGCGACTGAGACGTCTGTACTTAGGAGACACTACAAGCGCGTAGTCGGACGATCCGCAACGATCCGTGCTGCCGAGATCCCCGGATTCTACGTTAAGCTGCGGAGCCATCCGAACATACGCATTCCAGCCCCAGGGCACTTATTACCATGGCTTACACCTCACCTAGATCCAGACGATGCCAAGCAGTTGCTCTCCTGGTTTGGAGAGCGCGGTTCGCTAACCAGTCGATGGATTGCCCTGGAGCTTCCAGGGGGTACAAATGCTCCGATCTACTGTCTCAATGTCCGCTCCTATGGCGCATCGTTAGATCGGGGGGCAAGATTCAACTTGCGTACTGCGCGCCGACGACCGGTCATGGCGGTTACTCATCCCCCCGAGCTCATCCGCTCGACTACTCTGAACGTGCTTGATCGGACGGCAATTTTGTCTCGTGACCTAAGCGGTGCAACAAAAAATCTTGAAAATACTCGCGTAGTTTGTATCGGCGCAGGCTCTCTGGGCGGGGCGGTGGCACTGCAGCTGGCTCGATCAGGCGTCGGTCATTTGACGATAATTGATTACGACACGCTGATATCAGCCAACCTTGGTAGACATGTTCTGGGAACGGATGACCTAGGAAGAGCAAAGGCCGAAGCACTCCGAGAAAAAATCCGCAGGGATCTACCTAGCATCGAAGTCACTACATATACCACCTTCGCCGAATATGTGTTTTATGCGAACCCCGATGTGTTCGAAAAAGCTGATCTGGTTGTATTGACCACTGCGGATTGGCAGTCAGAAGTCACATTCTGGCAAGCCAAGTCAGAAGGCACGTCCTGGGGATTGCTCCAGGCTTGGAGCGAACCCCACACACAGGTAGGACACGTCCTACTTGCCCCCACAGGAGCTTTTGATGCTAGGCACTTGTTCAGAGAAAACGGTGATTTCAGGCATAAGTTCACCGAGTGGCCAGGGGGAGGTATCGTTGCGCTTCCAGGCTGTGGGGAGAGTTTCATTCCTGGTGGGTCGATGGGAATGATGAACATCGCCTCTATGGTGTCGCAGACGGCCATACGCACCTTGACCGGCAATGTCGGGGACGCAACGTGGATAAGCAGCATTAACAGGCCTAAAGACATCGCGGCTCTGGGTGGATACTACCTTGGCCCTGAATTGCCAGAAGGGATGCTGCAAGCTCAGTTGGAGCGCGAATGGCCGAAACAAACGGAAGAAAATGAATGACAGATATCGCATGGCGATGGAGATGGTTCGGGGTTGATTCGGAGCTCTTGGTGTCCCAAGCTGTCGCGAAGGAACTAGATAGCAACCGGCAGCAGAGGTGGGATGTCGAACGTGGGGGGCAGTTATTCGTGAACCCAATTAACCCAGCAGGATTACTGCTTGCCATGGCTACTCCTCCTCACCGCAACGACCGCGCAGGCAGATCCTGGCTGGAACTGGACGCGGGACGCTGCCGACAGGAGATTGAGAGTGCCAATGCACAAGGACTACGTCTGGTGGGATACTGGCATACGCACCCCCAGACCATACCTGCAATTTCACTTACTGATATTGAAAGCTTCTCTAGGTTTGCTGCGCACCATATACAGGATTTGCCACATCCAATCGCCATCATTGTCGGTACATCCTCTAAGCCCGAAGGGATAAAGGCTTGGTCATTTAGGGGCGGTAAGTATGTCGAAGCTGCCTGGACTAGGTGAGTATCTAAGCACCAGGTCAGTATTTACCTCTATCCGCCAGCATCAGCGCAAAGAGCTCAGCCTGGAAGCGGGCATCATCCAATGCGTTGTGATTTGGCGCACTGCGTGGTTTGAACGTAGCAGCCATTTGGGAGGACTTGGTCTCCTTCCAACGACAGCAGGTAGCTCCCATGAAGTAGGCTTTTATATCGATTGCAGTGAACCCAAAGGGATTTCTTCCCAAGTATTTGTGGAAGTAGTAGTTGATAAACGACCAGTCAAAAGGTGCATTAAGACCTACGAACACCACATTCTGCCCAGGTAAACAGATCGAACTTAACCATTGCTCAAGAGTGCGCATTGCCTCTTGCGGAGAGAGTCCATCGCGTTCCAACGTCTCCAGATTTAGGCCGGACACTGCCACGGCTTCAGGGTCGTGTGTCACACCATCAGGCCGAAGTTCGAGGTAGATGGACGTTGCAGGCTTGGTAACAAGACAAGCTCCGATGGAAAGTAAGCTGTACTCGCTAGGTATGGGTCCAGAGGTTTCGACATCAACTGAAACATAAAGCTCATCTTGCGTCATCACACATCCTTATCGTAATAGTATTTCGGTGTAAGTATTATTAGACGCATACCTTTACTCCATAATTGCTACATATTACTTAGTCAGGGAAATACTTGCCAAACCGCCTAGCTCGTTCACGGGCTCCGACACACTGCTCGCGATAGCAGTAACCATGCAGCGTAAGTGCTTCCGACTCAAGGAAGCAATATTTGCAAACCTTAGGTCCCTCCTCCACCGGCCCGGTCACAGCATCCATTCTTCGCTGTCCAGTAACCAACTGGTCCACCGCCCGCTGTATTTCTCCTTCATCCAAGCGCCTACGTTCAATGGCTTCCTTGCGCTTTTGTTCCATCCGCTCCCAGATGGCTTCATTCCGCTGCTTGCGCTCTGCCATCTGACGCCGTTCCTCCTCTTCTTGCTGCTGGCGGGCTAACCGTAACATCGCCTCCCGCTGCTGTCGTCGCTCCTGTGCCAGTTTCTGTTCGCGCTCACGTCGGGCTTGGCGCTCAGGCTCCCGTGCCTCCTCTTCTCTCCACACCCGTAATCGCTCCTCCTCCCTCACCCGTTGTTCGGCCTGGCAGCGTTCCCTCTCATCTGCTTCGTATTGCAAGCGACTGCGCTTCAGTTCTGCCGCTGGATGAAACTGCCAGTGCAGACACTTCGGATTGGTACTGAGTATGTGGAACATCCAAGACGTGGTATCCATGCCGTCAGGGCGGTCCTTCCGAAATAGATGTTCGGCAAAGGTGCGATACACCACCGAAAGAATGCCTGTTTTAGGGTTGGCGCGGGTGTAATCATCCAGCCAATAGGGTTTATCCTGTGGCGATTCATCAGCAGCGGGGAAATCCAGTCCAAGCCGGTAGTCGTTCCGATCCTGCAAAGCATAGAGTGCCGTCGGTGCCAACTGCTGACTCTCCTGGGATGTACGGTACACTTTGATGTCGGGATGCGGCGCGGAGACTAGATGGCTGACTCGCTCGAACAAGATCTCGAAGGCAGGAGTATTGAGCAACTTGATGTCATCGAGCCGAGAGAGCAACATCAGGCGAATACTGGTGTAAAAGGCGTATTGGCAGGCTTCCTTGCTGGCGGTGTGATGCGCAAAATGATGTGCATTCACATCGGCTTTTCTGGCCACCAGACGGCCGTCACAGCTGGGGCACTTGCAGTTACAGGCTAGCCCTCGCTCTACCTCGTCAACTGACACCATTTCGCCGGTATCAATCCTGACCGCGAAGGGAATACGTATTTCTTGCCACATAGCGAGAACTCAACTACCCACTGGTTAAGGCAATTGCCTAGATAGCTCCATAATATCAAATCTTTGATTCAACGGGATCGGCACCGATTAGACCATCTCAGGACAAGGAGGTTAAGTTGAAAGACAAGGATACCATCGCGCTCTTTATTGACGCAGACAATGCACCGGCAAGAAAGATTGAAACGGTGCTGTCCGAATTGGCCCTCTATGGTGTGGTCAATATACGCAAGGCCTATGGCAACTGGAAGAATGCCAACCTCAAGCCATGGGAGGACATATTGCACGAGTACGCCATCCAGCCAGTGCAGCAATTTGACCTGGCCAAAGGCAAGAACGCCACCGATATGGCGTTGGTGATCGACGTGATGGATGTGCTCTACACCAAGGATATCGATGTGATCTGTCTGGTCTCTTCGGATTGTGACTTTACGCCGTTGGTCACCCGTTGCCTGGCCGATGGCAAACAGGTGGTCGGGTTTGGGGAGCGTAAGGCCTCCCTACCCTTCGTGAATAGCTGCTCCAAGTTTCTTTACTTGGATCCCCCACTCCAGGAGGTGAAAGAGGAAGTGCCGATTGCCATTCATGCGAAGAACCTGAAAGGGGACACTCGGCTGATCAATCTGCTACGTCAAGCCATTGATGCTGTGGAAACGGGAGATGGTTGGGCATCCTTGGGCGGGGTTGGCAGTCACATCTCAAATCATGCGTCGTTCGACCCGCGTAACTATGGGTTCAGAAAACTAAGCGACCTATTTGCAGCCATTGACCTCTTTGAATTGAAAAAGAACGAAAAGTCTGGACTGATGGTCAGACACAGAAAATCGGTTTCTCAGATCAAAAAAATCGTCGAGCTGTGACCTTCATTGGCACATAGCTTGATGGCAGGGCAACATTCTTATCGCAGGTCGGTTTGGAAGTAAGGGATTCGCGAATGACGAATGATGAGGTCAGTACCCTCAAAGCCGAAAATGTGCGCTTGATTGCACTACTGGAAAAACACGGCATCGAGTGGCGACTGCCGAATCCCGCCGCTCCTGTGGTACAAAAGCCAGGCGCCACACTCTTTTCCACCGCTCAAAAGGTTGCGATGTTTCGTGGTCTTTTTCGTGGACGCACTGATGTTTACCCTATACGCTGGGAAAGCAGGACAACCGGCAAATCCGGTTATGCCCCGGCCTGCGCCAACGAATGGCGAGCGGGGGTCTGTGAGAAGCCCAAAATTAAGTGTGGTGACTGCACTCAGCGCCTGCTGATCCCAGTCTCCGATACCGTGATCTACGATCACCTGGCCGGTAAGCACACCGTCGGTGTCTATCCATTGTTGGAAGATGACAGCTGCTATTTTTTGGCCATGGATCTCGATGAAGCCGATTGGCGCGAAGATGCGCGTGCAATCATGCTGTCGTGTGCAGAGTTGGAAATTCCGGCCGCACTGGAAATCTCACGCTCGGGCAAAGGTGCCCATGTTTGGGTGTTTTTTGTCAGCCGTGTATCGGCACGCGATGCCAGACGCCTGGGCTCAGCCATCATCAGCCACACTTGTGCTCGCAGTCGACAACTGAAGCTGGGCTCCTATGATCGATTGTTTCCTAATCAGGATTCCATGCCCAAGGGAGGCTTCGGAAATCTGATCGCCTTACCGTTGCAAAAGGGGCCGAGGGAGAAAGATTTCAGTGTTTTCGTCGATGCCAAACTGGCCCCCTACCCTGACCAATGGGCATTTCTTGACTCCATCCAGTTGATGCCCCCACACGACATTGAGCCCACCATCCTGCAAGCCACCGGTAATGTTCACCCACTCGACGTGACCTTTATTGATGACGAAGACCTGCTCACCCCCTGGAAGCGGGAGAATACCGCGACCAAGAAACTGTCCGGGCCGATGCCTACCTTGCTGAACGTGACAATGGCCAACTTGATCTATTTTGAGAAAGCGCAGTTACCGCAGGCGTTGGCCAATAGCCTTATCCGGCTAGCCGCGTTCCAGAACCCTGAGTTCTACAAGGCACAGGCCATGCGAATGTCGGTATGGAATAAACCCCGTGTCATCGGCAATGCGGAGAACTTTCCGCAGCACATCGCCTTACCTCGTGGCTGCCTTGATGCGGCAATGGATCTGCTCCGGGAAAACGGCATCGGTTGCCATCTGTGCGACGAGCGCATTGCCGGTGAACCCATAGAAACCGCCTTCATCGGCACCTTGCGGCGGGATCAAGAAAATGCCGTCGCAGCGATGCTGTCCCACGATGTCGGTGTGCTATGCGCTCCGACTGCTTTTGGTAAAACTGTCACCGCTGCCACAATGATCGCACGCCGAGGCGTTAGCACTCTGGTGCTAGTACATCGCACCGAGTTGCTTAAGCAGTGGCAAGACCGCTTGCAGGCATTCCTGGAGAACAGTAAGGGGTTGGTCGGCACCATTGGTGGTGGCAAGGCTAAGCCAACCGGGAAGATCGATATCGCAGTAATGCAGTCCATCTCTCGTCAAGGTGAAGTCAATCCGCTGGTAGAGAACTATGGTCAGGTGATCGTGGACGAATGCCACCATATTGGCGCAGCGTCTTTTGATGCCGTATTGAAGCGAACCAAAGCGAAATTCGTACTCGGCCTGACCGCCACCCCTATCCGTCGTGACGGCTTGCAACCGATTATCTTCATGCAGTGTGGCCCCATCAGATACACAGCGGAAAAACCGGTCAATGCCCCTCATAACCTGGAGGTAGTGCCCTGCTCATGGTCTCCCCACATTGAACTGCCTGCCGAGGCGGGCATCCAAGACGTCTTTAGACATCTGGCCAATGATACGGCCCGAACTGAAGCCATCGCAGCCCAGGTGCGCGATGCCTATGAGGAGGGCCGGAAGGTACTGGTTCTGACGGAACGCACCGAGCACCTTGATGCAATCAAATCTGCCCTCGAAAATCTGACGCTTCCGCCGTTTGTGCTGCACGGTAGAATGTCCAAGAAACAGCGGTCAACGCTGATCGCCGACTTGGATGCGTTGCCATCCGATGCGCCGAGGATCTTGTTGGCGACAGGTAAATTGGTCGGTGAAGGCTTTGATCACCCACCCCTCGATACGCTGATCCTGGCGATGCCGGTTTCATGGAAAGGGACGCTACAGCAATATGCTGGGCGTCTGCATCGGGAACATGCAGGCAAGACCGATGTGCAAATTTTCGACTTCGTGGATACCGGTCATCCTGCATTGCTGCGAATGTGGGACAAACGGCAGCGGGGGTATAGGACGATGGGATACAGAATTAAAACCTGAGTCCGTTTTTCAATAAGCACCAGTCCACAGGAAGGAGTAACCCCTGCCTCCATAGATGACTCCTTTTTTAAAGTTACCGACATCCTTACGCAAACCAAGTAAGTGGATAAGGACAAGTGGCATGAAGAGTCAATAAGGCATTGGGCAGCCAGATTTCATCGTTGGATGGCATCAATTTAACGGTATAAAAAAACATCGGACAATACGAGAACTGTCTACGTTTGAGACTTCACATCTTGCTGTTATACAAACATTGGCGCATGATGGTCATCAATTTGATTATAACGATAGCGCCGTATGGATTACAGCATTCAATTTTCATTTCCCCCTGTAGTGGTAGTTCATGCCTAGTTCCTCCGCTAAGCGGCTCGATGATTTGAGCTTGGTCCAGCGTGAGCGGCTGGCCTACATCGACTTCCGACTCTACTTCTTCGGTGAAATCGGTCGCCCAGACCTGATTGAGCGCTTCGGTGTGGCTCCGGCAGGGGCGACACGCGACTTTGCCCTGTACCGGGAAATTGCACCGCATAACATCATCTTTGACAGTAGCAACAAGATCTACCGCATCGCGCAGACGTTCTCCCCTCTGTTCGACCACCTATCTCAACGCGTGCTGTCGGCGCTGGCGCAGGGCTTCGGCGAGGGCGCAAACGGCGCAACGCAACCACTGCTGCCGTGCGAGTCGCCCACCGCCCTGAGCAACCCCAGAATGGATGTCTTGGCGCCAGTATGCCGGGCGATCCACGCCAAGCGGCCAGTCTCCATCCGCTACCACTCGATGAGCAACGGTGAGTCCGACCGGATCATCGTGCCGTTTGCCTTGGTTGATTCAGGCCTGCGTTGGCATGTCCGGGCTTTTGATCGAAAGAGTGGTGAGTTCCGCGATTTTGCTGTCACTCGAATGGAAGCGCCCGTGTTGGTCGATGAAGAACCCAAAGCCAATGAGCGCCCGGATAACGATATTCAGTGGACGCGGATCGTGGAGCTGGACTTGGTGCCACACCCGCGTCTCGCCCGCCCCGAAATCATCAAGATGGACTACGGGATGGTTGGCTGCTCGATACGAATGCGAGTGCGAGCAGCTGTTGCGGGTTACATGTTGCTGCGCTGGAGTGTGGACTGCTCGCCCGACCATCACCTCAAAGAAGAGCAGTACCGCCTATGGCTTAGCGATCCACTGGCGCTGTACGGCGTCGAGAACGCCAAGCTGGCTCCGGGCTACCAAGCCCCGAGCAACGTCAAGAAACGATAGAAAGAAGAAAACCAATGACCAAGGCACTTTGTAGCCCACGACAAACTGAAGGATGCCAACTTCAAGGGTAAGGGCAAGGTGTCGCCCTTCGTGCTAACGCAGGAAGTCAGCTCAGAAAACGCGTGGAGGCCCACGCTTCTGGCAGAGCGCCAAGAACGCCTTGTGGGCGAACTCAAAGATCATGAAGTCTCGCCGTCGCCACTGACAAATGCCACCGGCGCTGCGGCGAATTGAGGAACGTATCGATGCAGAAGAAACAACAACAAGACCAAAGCCAGATCAAGTGGATTTCCGACTTCATCTGGAACATTGCCGACGACCGCCTGCGCGACGTCTATGTACGCGGCAAATACCGCGACGTGATCCTGCCCTTCATCGTACTGCGACGGCTCGATGCCGTACTGGAGGCCACCAAGGAAACTGTGCTGGAGCGCAAGAAATTCCTCGACACCCACAAGGTGGCCGAACAGGACGGCGCGCTGCGCATGGCGGCAGGCCAAGCCTTCTACAACGTCTCGGAATTCACTCTGGCCAAGCTGAAAGCAAGCGCGGCGGGGCAACGGCTGCGCGATAACTTCATTGCGTATCTGGACGGCTTCTCGCCCAACGTGCAGGAGATCCTCACCAAGTTCAACTTCCGCAACCAGATTCAGAAACTGGTGGATTCCCATGTTCTCGGCTACCTGATCGAGGACTTCCTCGACCCAGAGGTCAATCTCGCGCCGCTGCCAGTGAAGGATGCTGATGGCCGCATCAAACTGCCCGCACTGGATAACCACGGTATGGGCACGGTGTTCGAGGAGCTGATCCGCCGTTTCAACGAAGACAACAACGAAGAGGCTGGCGAGCACTTTACTCCGCGCGATGTGGTGCAGCTCATGGCCAAGATGCTGTTCCTGCCGGTAGCCGAGCGCATCGAATCCAGCACCTATTCGCTCTACGACGGCTCCTGCGGCACCGGCGGTATGCTCACGGTGGCCGAGGAGGTGCTACACGAACTGGCCGAGCAGCATGGCAAGGAAGTGTCCATCCATCTGTTCGGGCAAGAGATCAGCGACGAAACCTACGCCATCTGCAAGGCCGACCTGCTCTTGAAGGGCGAAGGCGAAGAGGCCGAGAATATCGTCGGTGGCGCTGACAAATCCACCCTGTCCGCCGACCAGTTCCGTTCGCGCGAATTTGATTTCATGATCTCCAATCCGCCCTATGGCAAGAGCTGGAAGACCGATCTGGATCGCATGGGCGGCAAGAAGGAATTCAACGACCCGCGCTTCATCGTCAACCACGCGGGCAATCCTGAGTTCAAGCTCATTACCCGCTCCAGCGACGGGCAACTCATGTTCCTGGTGAACAAGCTGCAAAAGATGAAGCACAACACGCCGTTGGGCAGCCGCATCGCGCTGGTGCATAACGGCTCCGCGCTGTTTACCGGCGACGCGGGCCAGGGCGAGAGCAACATCCGCCGCTGGGTGCTGGAAAACGACTGGCTGGAAGCCATCATCGCCCTGCCGCTCAACATTTTCTACAACACCGGCATCGCCACCTACATCTGGGTACTGGCCAACAAGAAGGCTGAAGCGCGTCGTGGCAAAGTGCAATTGATCGACGCAAGTGGCTGGTTCCAGCCGCTGCGCCGCAACCTCGGCAAGAAGAACTGCGAACTGGGCGAGGCCGACATTGCCCGCATCCTTGACCTGTATCTGCACAGCGAGCAGGAAACGGCTGAATCAAAGTGGTTCGACACCCAGGACTTCGGCTACTGGAAGATCACCGTCGAGCGCCCGCTGCGCCTGAAAAGCCAGCTCTCTGACAAACGCATCGAGCCCCTGCGCTTTGCGTCTGGTGACGAGGCGCTGCGAGCCGAGATCTACGCCACCCACGGCGAGGCACTCTATACCGAGTTCGCCAAGCACAAACCGGCCATTGAGGCATGGTTGAAAGGCGAAGACGAGAACGAAGATGACGACAGCCAAGACAGTGACGATGAGAGCGAAGCTCCCGCTGCGCGTAAGGCAGTACCCGCCAAGCGCCGCAAGAAGCTGCTCGATGCAGCGACCTGGCTGCGCGACAAGTCTTTGATGGAAATGGCGCAACGGGTGCAAAAGACGCTAGGTAGCGCCATATTCGACGACCATAACGAGTTCCGCACCCGCTTCGACGCTGCGTTGAAGGCAGAGGGTGAGAAACTCAGCGCGCCCGAGAAAAAGGTCATTTACAAGGCGGTGAGCTGGAGAGATGACGCTGCGCCGCCGGTTCTGGCTAAACGCACCAAACTCAAATCGAGCGACTTCTTTGAACCCAGCTTCGACGGAGCATACTTAGAGACCGTGGGCAAGGATCGCTTCATTGTCGAGTACGAGCCAGACAGCGAGCTGCGCGACACCGAGCAGGTGCCATTGAAGGAGGCGGGCGGTATTGACGCCTTTTTCGAGCGTGAAGTACTTCCGCACGCGCCGGACGCCTGGATCGCCTTGGACAAGACCCAGATCGGCTACGAGATTTCCTTCGCCCGCTACTTCTACAAGCCCGTGGCGCTGCGCACGCTGGCGGAGATCCGTGCCGACATCCTCGCGCTGGAGCAGCAAAGCGAAGGTTTGCTGCACAAAATCGTAGGGGTAGAGAAATAATGTTTCGCCCTTATCCGGATTACAGACGAACTGATTTGAAGTGGTTTGAATATTTACCTGAGTCGTGGGCCATCCTGCGTACCAAGCAAATGTTTCGCCTGGTCATTGAAAAAGCGCCAGCAAATAACCAGATGGAGTTGCTATCTGTTTACACCCATATTGGCGTCAGGCCGAGAAAAAGTCTTGAGCAACGCGGCAATAAAGCCTCTACAACCGATGGATACTGGGTTGTAAAAGAGGGGGACATAATTTGCAACAAGCTCCTCGCTTGGATGGGGGCTATTGGCGCCTCCCACTATCAAGGCGTTACCAGTCCAGCCTACGATATATTGAGACCAATCAAGTCATGTAACACTGACTACTATCATTTTCTATTCAGGACAAAAGAATATCTCCAACAGTTCAAAATAAGATCAAGGGGCATTATGGATATGCGTCTTAGGCTGTATTTTGACCAATTTGGACAAATTCCAATTCCTGTCCCTCCGCGCCCCGAGCAAGATCAAATAGTTGCCTATCTCCGTGCGCAAGATGCCCACATCGCTCGCTTTATCAAGGCCAAGCGCGATCTCATTTCGCTGTTGATTGAGCAGAAGCAAACCATCATCGAGGGGGCGGTAACACAAGGTCTTAATGCCGCTACAGAGAAGCGCGATTCAGGTATCGACTGGATTCCGAACATCCCCGCACATTGGGAAACATGCAAGATCAAACACGTTGCAGCGTTCAATCCGTCTCGCTCGGAGAGTGCCGCATTTCGACTCAGCGACGTCTCGGTGTCGTTCCTGCCGATGGAATGCATCACGACGGATGGAAAGCTACAAAGCGTTGAGAACAGAAAGACCTCGGAAGTTTGGGAGGGCTACACCTACTTCCGCCGCAACGATGTGGTGATGGCGAAGATCACGCCGTGCTTCGAGAACGGGAAAGGTGGGTTGCTCGATACGCTACCGACTGAGATCGGTTTTGGCACAACGGAGTTCATCGTGCTCCGGGCGGCAGAGCAGCGAATTCGACCAGCGTTCCTAGCGAAGCTGTTGTCGCTTAGGACGTTCCGCGTACTGGGAGCCGATGCGATGACGGGAGCTGCGGGCCAGCAGCGCGTGCCGCTCGGTTTCGTCAAGAACTTCGGAATTGCTCTGCCGCCGTTGGACGAGCAGGATCAGATTCTGAACGAGCTTCAAACTGCGACGGCAGAGCAAGACGTTGCCATCGAGAAAATTCGTAGTGAAATCGCCCTCATCCGCGAATACCGCGACCGCCTGATTGCCGATGTGGTCACCGGCCAAGTGGACGTGCGGGGCTGGCAACCCGGCCCGGAGGACGTGGTGGACGACGCGGCGCTGGCCTCGCTGGGCGATGAACAGGAAGACGTGACAGAAGAGGAGGATGGCAATGGCGAAGAGTGACACCAGCGAGCGCTGGTTCGAGGCGCGCGTGGTACGCGGCTTGACCGGTGTGCCGCAGCCCGAGTACAGCCATGATCTGGCTCCCACTGACTTCGCCGCTACCCACAACGGCTATGTGCAGGGCAAGCCCACCGACTACAACCGCGATGTGGCGCTGGATGTGGCACAGTTGCTCGCCTTCTTGCAGGCCACCCAGCCCAAGGCGGTGGATACGCTGGAGCTGGCGGCGGATGGCATCAAGCGCACCCAGTTCCTGCACCGGCTGCAAGGCGAGATCACCAAGCGCGGCGTGGTGGACGTGCTGCGCAAGGGAGTGAGCCACGGACCGATACACGTTGACCTCTACAAGCTGCTGCCCACGCCGGGCAATGCCACCGCTGCGGAAAACTTTGCCAAGAACATCTTCAGCGTCACCCGGCAGGTGCGCTACAGCAACGCTTCCGGCAACGAACTGGACTTGGCCATCTTCATCAACGGCCTGCCGGTGCTGACCTTCGAGTTGAAGAACTCGCTGACCAAGCAGACCCTCGCCGACGCCATCGTTCAGTACCAGACCACGCGCAGCCCGCAGGAGCTACTGTTCCAGTTGGGACGTTGTGTGGCGCACATCGCGGTCGATGACGTGGAGGCCGCGTTCTGCACCGAGCTGAAGGGCAAGGCGTCGTGGTTCCTGCCGTTCAACCAGGGCTGGAACAGTGGCGCGGGTAACCCGCCCAACCCGGATGGTCTGAAGACCGATTACCTGTGGAAGCAGGTACTGACCCGCGAGTCACTGGCCAACATCATCGAGAGTTACGCGCAGGTGGTTGAGGAAGAGGAAACCGGCGCCAGCGGCAAGAAACGCAAGAAGCGCAAACAGATCTTCCCGCGTTTCCACCAGTTGCGCACGGTACGTGCCCTGCTGCGCCGCGCCCACAACGACGGCGTGGGCAAGCGTTATCTGATCCAACATTCGGCGGGCAGTGGCAAGAGCAATACCATTGCCTGGCTGGCACACCAGTTGGTGGAATTGCGTCGCAAAGATGACCCACTGGCGGTGCAATTCGACTCCATCATTGTTATCACCGACCGACGTGCGCTGGACACGCAGATCGCCCGCACCATCAAGGGTTATGACCACGTGGCGGCGATCTTCGGCCACTCCGACAACGCGCAGGAGCTGCGAGGATTCTTGCAGAAGGGCAAGAAGATCATCGTCACCACGGTGCAGAAGTTCCCATTCATCCTTGATGAGCTGGGCGACCTGTCCGGCAAGCGCTTCGCGCTGTTGATCGACGAGGCGCATTCCAGTCAAGGCGGCAAGACCACGGCGCGGATGCACGAAGCCCTCGGCGGCAAAGCAGCCGATACCGACACGACTGGCAAGATTTCCGAGGAGGAATTCGAGGAAGACAGCACGCAGGATGCGGTTAACGCGGAAATCGAGAAGCGCATCGCCTCTCGCAAGCTGCTGGCCAACGCCAGTTACTTCGCGTTCACAGCCACCCCCAAGAACAAGACGCTGGAGTTGTTCGGCGAGAAGACGCTGGTCGGCGACAAGGTGCAGTTCCGCTCGCCGGAGGAGCTGACCTACACCACCAAGCAGGCCATCCAAGAGAAGTTCATCCTCGACGTGGTTGAGAACTACACCACCTATAACAGCTTCTACCAAGTGGCCAAGACGGTGGCGGACGACCCGGAATTCGACAAGGTGAAGGCACTGAAGAAAATCCGCCACTACGTTGAATCGCACGACAAGGCCATCCGCCGCAAGGCCGAGATCATGGTCGATCACTTCATCGCACAGGTTGCGGGCAAACAGAAGATCGGTGGCAAGGCGCGGGCAATGATCGTGTGCAACGGCATCGCGCGAGCTATCGACTACTGGCGTGAGGTGTCGGGCTACCTCGCACAGATCAAGAGCCCGTACAAGGCCATCGTGGCGTACTCGGGTGACTTCGAGATCGCTGGCGAGAAGAAGAACGAAGCTGACTTGAACGAATTCCCTAGCAAGGACATCCCGGAGAAATTCAAGCAGGATCCTTATCGGTTCCTCATTGTCGCCAACAAGTTCGTCACCGGCTTCGATGAGCCCTTGTTGCACACGATGTACGTGGACAAGCCGCTGGCGGGCGTGCTCGCGGTTCAGACCCTATCACGCTTAAACCGGGCACATCCCCAGAAGCACGACACTTTCGTGCTCGACTTCGCCGACAACGCCGAGGCAGTGAAGGCGGCGTTCCAGGACTACTACCGCGCCACTATCCAGACCGGCGAAACCGATGCCAACAAGCTGCACGATCTGAAGGCTGAACTCGACGGGCAGCAGGTGTATAGCTGGCAGCAGGTAGAAGACTTGGTGGCGCTGTACTTGGGCGGTGCAGACCGGGACAAGCTCGACCCCATCCTCGATACTTGCGTGGCCGAATACACCGACACGCTCGGCGAGGATGAACAGGTCAAGTTCAAGGGCACAGCCAAGGCCTTTGTTCGCAGCTACGGCTTTCTCGCCGCAATCCTGAGCTACGGCCATCCGACGTGGGAGAAACTGTCGATTTTCTTGAACTTCCTCATCCCCAAACTGCCTGCCCCCAAAGAAGAAGACCTTTCCAAGGGGGTGCTGGAGACCATCGACATGGACAGCTACAGGGTGGAGGCCAAAGCGGCACTGAAGATGGGAATGGCCGACGCCGATGCCACTGTTGAGCCAGTGCCACAGGGCGGCGGTGGCGGTAAGGGCGAGGCAGAAATCGACAAGCTCTCTGCGATCATCAAAACCTTCAACGATCTGTTCGGCAACATTGAGTGGAAGGACGAGGACAAGATCCGCAAGGTCATTGCAGAGGAAATTCCGGCGCGGGTGGCGCAGGACAAGGCTTATCAGAACGCGCAGGCGAACTCCGACAAGCAAAACGCCAAACTGGAGCACGACAAGGCGCTCAACCGCGTGGTGTTGGAGTTACTGTCCGACCACACCGAACTGTTCAAGCAGTTCAGTGACAACCCAAATTTCAAGCGTTGGCTGACGGACACTGTGTTCGATGCGACCTACCACCGGGGTGCTATGCCGCCGAAGGTACCGCCACAGCCTGGGGCGTCGGCATGAGAAGGAACTGGTATGGGAGGGCGCGATGACCGAAATATCTACAGAGGATCAAATCAAAATTTCTGCGCTTTACAGAGAGGCTGAGCGACTAGAAGAAGACGCCATGTATTCGAGCAAGGGACATTTCAATGCCGAAGACACATGGGTTCAGCGCAACTACTGGCTCGGTGTGCCAGCAACCGCTCTAGGTGCAATTGCAGGTGCCGCGCTAGTCAAAAGCCAACCTGAGTGGGCCAGTGCTTTCACCTTGCTGGCGTCGCTACTGACGGGGTTGATGACCTTTCTCAAGCCCAACGAGCGCGCAGCAATGCATCGGGCAGCTGCCGGACAATTTTTGGCTCTTCGGAATGAAGCCCGTTTTTTTCGTGAGATCGAACTACTTGAGATCGATCGGCTGGGAGAGTTTCCTGAGAGATTGAAGGCTCTCTCCTCTGCACGCAATGAGCTGAACCAGAAGAGCCCGAGTATTCCACGGCGCGCATTTGTCGCTGCACGCAAAGGCATCGAGGAAGGCGAAGCTACCCACAAAGTGGACAAGGAGAAATGACAGAATATCGGTATTGAGTTTTCTGACGGACACAGCCAGCAGTGCTGTGCTGTCTGCTACCGAGCAGTCGTCTATCACGACCTCGATTTCTACGCTGCAAACTCGAATTGGTCAGCATTTCGCCAACGGTGTGTTCAAACAGCACTTCCGCTTCGGCTCATCGACGCGGGGGACCATTTTACCGCGCTCTATGGACGAGCGTTCGGATATCGATTACATGATCGTGTTCAGCGAGAACAACGCCACGCCACAGACCTATCTGAACCGGCTAAAGGCTTTCGTTGAAAAGTACTACCACTCTTCGGAGATCCGCCAGTCCAGTCCAACAATCGTCTTGGAACTGAACCACATCAAGTTCGACCTCGTGCCCGCTACAATGACGTGGCTTGGCGAGTTGCAGATTCCGGATGGCTATGGCGGCTGGATGACGACCAACCCGAATGATTTCAATGCAACGCTTGAGACAAAGAACAAAGAGAACAAATCGCTGATCAAGCCGTCCATTCGGCTGTTCAAGTACTGGAATGCGACCGCAGGTTTTCCGTTTCGCTCCTCCTTCGAAATGGAGAAATGGGTCTGCGGCCTGAGCTTCTGGTTTCAGACAAACCAGAAGGACTATTTCTTCGCAGTCATCGACAATCTGAATACGAGCCCCTCATACCCTCAGAGGGTGAACAACGAAATCACGCGCGCGAAAACCATCGTGGCCAATGTTCGTCAGTATGAAAAGGATGAGATGCCGGTGACGGCAGAGAACGAAATCAAAAAGCTGTTCCGACTTTGAGGAGGAATACATGCCTTTCATCGTATTGGAATTGGCGGGCACCGATAGTTGTCTTGGTAAAGGAGCTCACATGGTATCCATTCATGTACACCCACAGGCTTACCACTCCCCTTTCCAGCCTGACGAAGGGCTCTCTGGTGGATCGGTGCGGGGTTTGATATCGAGGGATAACTCCAGTGCTGCGAGGATCTTAAACAAGGTACCCAGCTTGGTTGACTCGGGATTGAGCTCAAAACTGGAGACAGTGTCTTGCCTGATACCGACCTTGTCGGCCACTTTGCCCTGAGACTGTTTTTGCAAACACCTAGCATCCTTGAGATAGGCGCTTAGTTGCTTAGCGCTGGTTACTTTCATGATTCGACATACCCGATTGCTGACACCCTCTCAATGTACACGCTATAACAGGTATTTCAATAATTACACGCTTTGGCAGGTAATCACTCTTTACACGTTAAAGGAGGTATTTTATCGAACTATCAATGCCGACTAAAAATTGACCCACTAGGTACAGAGCAACAGCAATCTCTCTCACATTGAAACGACAAACCCGCCTAGTGGCGGGTTTGTCGTTAAATTGAGGTAGCCCTGCATAACAGGGCTAGAACGAACCTAGTGTCATCACCAGTATGGTTGCTGGGAGAGGACTGAATCTAGGGCTGCAAGGACAGTATAGCAGTATTGCCAAATGACTCAAAGTGAAGAAGAATGAACTGAACCTAGAAAATCACTTTGTACCAGTCTTGAACTGTTCGGTGATAGCAACTAAATGCCGAGGGTACACATGAATAGCATTGTCATTCTTGCCTTATTTTACGCGTTTATGACTTTGTTCGGTATAGCCTCCCTCTACCTGTTTCTAGAGAGACAAAAACTTAAGAAATCAAAACTTACAGAATCGCCAACCAAGAATCACTTTGACCCAATGAATTTAGACCCTCATTGAGTAACTACGGGGCCTCGGAAAACTGTACCAGTTTCAGCTATTGCTCTGCATATTTGATAACTTTTACTCCTTCCCCAAAATTAAAACGCCCAGCCATAAGGCTGGGCTACATAATAATATCTGCCTCTACGGCAGAATATAGTCCCCAACTTGGATGATTTCTTCCAGTCCTAATCTTGGCTGCCTATACGGCAGTTCACATTATCAATAAGCAGGGTGCCCTCCCCTTCCGTTTCTTGGCTGCCTATACGGCAGTTCACTGTGCGCATGCAAACGTAATACTTTGAATGAAAAGGGAAAAATAGCATCGCTGTAATTTGACCATCATTCTGCGTGTTTCTCTAACTGCTTGTTTTACCTTGCTAAGGATAGACCATTCTAAAAAAGAGTTGAAAAAATCGCTCCCAGGTCTGGAACGTATCCCGTGTAGAGATCATTGGATGCCAGTCCATAACTGCTATACCCGCTGTCTTCGCTTCGCTCGTACCGATGCTTCTGGATGTGCAGAATGTAACTTTGTCCACTGCTGGCACTTTGCATAAAAACTGAATGAAAAACCCCAACCACCTTAGTCTCGTCTGGCATATGGGGTTGGAATGCTTCGCCTCGTGCCTTTGCCCGACGTTTAGCTCTGGCTAGTCGTCGCCTCCGCTCTCCTACAAACAGTTTTGCCAGATTCTGGTTACGAATAAACCTGACATTCTGGCAGGTATCTGGCACCTCCAGCACAAGACTGAGCGCAAAAAAATTATCCGCCTGCATCACTTGAAAATAGGACCGCTCTCTAAACCGTTCCAACAAGGATTTGTTCGTACTGACGAAGGCGATAGAACGACCGAGATCTCTATCACTCCACTCTGGGAAGGCTACACCGATCTGGATACCAGGATGGGCTTGGCGAAAACCATGGAGTATTGATATACAACGGCCTGCCAACAGGCCACAATCAACATCATCAGATAGGTAACGGATAGCAAAAAAATAACGGTTTTCGGTCATCTCCCCTTCCCTTTCTGAAACAATCCACCTTTCACTAAGACAGCCATCAAATAGTGAACTTCTCCAGGTAGCTCAACCCCACCCCCTTCAGACGACTCCAGAACGGTGACAAACTGCTCTGCTTTTGTTAGCAAGTGATAAAAATCCTGGCCGGTTGCAGGATGACGCAATGCTGTTAGCGCCTCGTGATTGGCTCCATACTCATGTACTCGCAACGGCAGGTCTGCGTCATTTGCCCACCAATCATCAATTTTTTGCAGTGCAGCACCAATTTTCTGCGGATTGATACAGGCCGCTAGCTGACCATCGCTACATTCGACAGTAGCTAGCTGGCGGCTTGCCACGCTGTGATCATCTGGTCGTTCGGTAAATTTTTGACTGGGGAAGATTTCTTGGCAAAAACCCGTTTTCAGGGAGGCTGTTACATCGGCAAACCAGAAAATATCGGGCTGACTCAAAGCTTTCGCCATCTCGCTAGTCAACTGCTCTAGTTGTTTTTGTTCCAATTCTGGCCAATCGCCCGACCAACTCAGCCTACGAGCATCTGGGATATGGTATGTGGAACCCAGCGAAGTTTTGATCTCGATTTTGGTTCCTTGGGTATATTGATTGCGCCACAACCAGATTCCCCTCAGCACGTTAGCGCTGTAGCGGCGGGCCAATTCATTGTATCCACCGAGTCGCTGGTAGGCCTGCGCCAGCCCGATCATCACGCGCAAAACATCAGGGTTGGAGCAAACATACGGCCGCATTGAATTGGCCTCTACCCTGAGCGAAAAACGGCAATACAGCTCATCAACGTTCGGGGGAACATAACACGCTTCGATCGTTTGGGGGTTGCTGTATGCCAGTTCATATCGCTCAATATTTTTCGGCTTTAAATTGGCGTCAAACCCCTCCGTGTAGCCACATTTTTGCCCGCTAATCTTTGCCACTTCGATCCGCAGCGGTACAAAATCAGATTCTGCTGTTTTGTAGAAAAACACCGCCTTGCCGGGAGATAGCGAGCGGCTATAGCTGAGATGAGTGCACAGTTCCATGCATTTACCCCGTGTTTGCTGAACCATTCATCAGGATAGCCCCCTTCGCATCATTCAACTGCCAAAAGCCAGCGCCAAAGAACCGTTTTTTGCCTGCTAGCCTCATTTCAACGGGGTTGATACAGAGTGCCGTACCAATTGCAGATTCTGCGTAGACATGCTGGCCTTCGATACTTCCAGCCCGCTCAACGGGTTCTTCAAGAAAGACAAAACCAGTCGCAACCGGACGTAATCGACGGTCTAGTGCTAATGCTTCACTGAGTTCCTCAAAACTGCGTAGATCGGCATCAGACGGGTATATCCAACACCCATATCGTGGCAATCGAGATAACACGGTAAACAGCGTACTTTTATCTTGGTAAACAGTGCACCAGTTGTACTCTTCATACAGCGATGGTGGATGTAAACACCCTCCTGCGAAGCGAGCAGGCAGCGCCACTCGCAGCAAATCAAGGCAAGTTGTGAATGGCAAGGATCCACCAGTTGGGATATGTACCTCGATAATCAAGTCCATGCCCAAATCACAGTATCTCCCATCAAGTAGGCCGGGACGACGGATGGCTGAAACAGACTTAGGATCCGCCGATTTGCTAGGCTCAGGTAGATGCTTCCCAGTCACCAGGCTGTAACGACCTAGGTACCAAGCCAGCCCTCGAAAATAAACCGATTGGCCGATCAATGACTGCAATCGACGTTCATAGTCATGACAAAATCCAGCCAACGCTGAGAGCGACGGAATACCGCACAGATAGGGATTTGCCAGAGCTGAGGCATCGTAAACGGTTAAGCCTGACAAATGCAGGTAGTAACAAGATGTTGGAGGGTGTGGCTCATCCTTTTCCTCATCGTCCGCTAACTGCCTGAGCAACCATAAAATCTGACTTTTAATCGGTGCCATCAACGCGGGATGAAACGCAAAGCGCCTACCTGCTGAATGGTTTTGCAGTTCAAGATGAAATCTGCCTGCCACTTGTAGCATGAGCTCAGGTAGCATTTTTTTGGGCTGGGTGATGAGCTCCAGCTCCAACCCCCCTGATGGCAGGTTACCAGGCTCCCCACGCCCACTGCTCACTATCTCATCCCGCCACTCTATTATTGGTCCTAACCATAACGCCAATTGGCGCCGCAGGTAGCGAAGGGCCGATAGCCGCAATTGCCGCTGCTGTTTTCGGGTCAACCCTGGCCTAGATATCACATGCTTCAGCGCATCAATAAACACATGGTCATTGAAAACCGAGCGATCAAACAGACTCTGGCCATTTGCCAGCCGATGTTTGCGGGCCTGTGAGAAACTGCGGGCTTTGTCCGGACTAACTGGCGGAGGGTAATCGAGTACAGCTACCTTGCCACCAAGGGCACCGACCAGACTCCCTACGCTGGCCGGATGATCATGATGTATATAGGTACACTGCAATTTCTTTTCATGAACCACATTTTGTAGCTGGGCAAGCAGTGCATGGCTGACGACGGGTGTGACTACGCAGTAATTACCCTGGTACAGAAAACGCACCTGTTTTGAAAAGGGACTCACTACAGTCGGGAACGTGTTGTTCTCCAAATTACTCGCTAACAACTGGCACCAGATATCAAGTTGCTGTTGCGTCAACCCTAACCCTATCAACGCCTGCTCCCACGTCTTACTCCTGGCTACTAGCTGTAATGCCAGATTAGTGCTGTCATCGCGGTATCGAAACGAAGTGCCAAAAAGCTTGGCAAGGTTTATATCAGAACTATCATGGGCCCAGCCCATTCTCATGGGTAAACCTGCGCTGCTGATAACACCCGGGATCAGCGGTGGTGCATTTATTATGAGCCGCTCACCACTGACCCGAGCATCAGGATATTTCAGATTGTGAGTGTGCAGCCAGCGAACCGTATGTAGGCAATTCGTGATGTGCCCCTCATCGCTCAAAAGTTGCCTGGCGAGACCCTCATCACACAGACTTTCTACCCTATCGCGTTTGAGCGTCAGATTCAGCAGCACAACCAATGCCATTTTCTCTGCACCATCGACACCTATCTCCGCAGAATAGGGAGCAAGATAGCGTCTTAACTGTCTGTCGCGCTCACCATGATCCTCAATGTCCAATAGCTCCTCGATATGCATTATCGTCACCATGCAGGTAGATAGGTTGAACTGTGATCATGATGGGACTGCATACGCGCCTGGCGTAACTCGACTACGTGTCGGAGGTGAAACACTGCCCGATGAGGCGATACCGTATTTCGGCTAGCCGGTCTGATAGACAGCGGCAAAAATCCCTCATGGTGTAAACGGCGAACCTGCTCAACAGAGGTGGATAACAACGTTGCGGCGTCTACTGCTGAGAGCAGAAGATCTCCTACATTTGCGACCCTGCACTGAGGATGGCGGGCGACCAAGTCGGTCAAAAAACCGATCAGATTTTTGAGTATAAAATTCTGCCCCGTATTGCGCATTGGGATCTGACGGCAATCAGCCACTACGCTCCCGAAAACATCCACAAAATCGGTATGATTCAGCGGCTTGGTTTGCCTGACCAATGCATCATCCACCATCTGCTGTAACTCCCGCCAGAAAGCGTCAGGCCATGCAGTAAAGTGGCCGATGGCTTTTGTAAGGGCCCTGTCGTCACGCACTGCCTCATGATCACTGAGGTAACGCTGCTGATACCAATACAGAGCTCCAAATCGCGCACTCAGGGAGCCTATGGCTAACAGCGGATTGGACGATTCAAATGAACAACCATAGGCCAATGCCGACAATTGGATTTCATCGGGCTGGGCCGGGACCGTTGATGCTGTACGTAAATCAAAGCCACACTGGCAATGATTTATCGATTCGCTGGCCAGGTAATTAAGGGATTCACCACAGGCTGGGCAACTATAAATCAATCTCCCACCATGACGATGGCATCCAACATAGGGTTTGAAGTGCCAGCATTGACGCACATACGCTGACTCGCGCAAACAATCTGGACAACAGGGGATTTGATGAACCCGAATGAAACTGAGCGGGATATCGACGCCCGACCTGTGTACAGCTTTGTAGTGATTACCAAAACTGATGGCCGAATGGCATAGTGCCAACTGGAGTAAACGAAATGGAGCTCCGTCAGTCAATCTATCCACAAGTTGCAAGGCCCTGACCCGTAAACCACTAGATCGGCTTGCATGAAAAATGTTGAGCCTTGATAGCTCCAATGGAAATGCCCCGGCTGCCGCATGATCCGTCGTGTGAAGCCAGTCCTGAACTGAGCCGCTGAAGATGCGATAGCGCTCAAAACCATTTTCTTGGGACAAGCGTAAAAAATAGCTCTCCAATGCCTCGTCAGCGAAGGGTTCAGGTCGAACAAGAAGATGCATAAGATCACCAAAACTAAATATTGCTTAGTTTTTAGGTGTAGCACATATCCTTGGTATCACCATTCGAGCAGACACACTTTTAGCTCAGCAGCACACCCCGACTCTCTTCCCTCTACCCGTGGCACTTACAGTCTACTCCTTGGAGACATTACGCCGATGTTTCTAGAACAAGTTATCAACTCGGCCAAAGTGCTCGGGATCTGCTGGCTCGTAATCATCCGCAAACATATTGTTTTGCCGATGGGACTGGCGCAAATTCGCAAGGGTTTCAAAGAAGCAGCTCTCGCAGAGATGCACTTCATACCGCTCCCCGTCATGCCGGGAACCATACCCCCAGTTGGCAGACAAGGTGGCATGGTTCTGCTCCCCCGCCATCATCGTGCTCTCGCCACAGATATCGCAGCGTACATCTACCACCTGCTCGGTTGGAACCACCGCTTTCACCAGCATGTGCACTCCTTAACCTCAGTGTTGTCTATACGATCCCAGCATAGGAATGGCTGATGGGCGAAACGGAGGCTCGCCGACCAAACGACAGGGCCGAGTCACTCCGCAGAATCTCGTGATTCCGCATATTCGGTGACAGACAACTGCTGTAGCAACTCTCGTTGTTTCTCCTCTGACAGCTTTGCCATCATGCAGATCAATTCAGCAAGCAGTTCGTCATCACAGTAGAAGTAGGCCACCGGATAACCCAACTCCTGAGCAATGCGTTGCATGGTCTGGTAGTCTGGGGCATGTTTCCCCTTCTCGTACTGGTTCATCCTGGCGCTAGCTGTGCTCTGTTCCATACCTAATCGTATCCCCAACTGCTGTTGAGTCAGACCCGTCGCCTTTCTTGCTGCTTTGAGTCTGATGGGTAATGGGTTTGTCATGGGGTCTCTGCTAGCTGAGGATCAGGTAGCTAAGATTCTCTTAGTCTTATACGAACAAGTGTACTAAGCAATACTTAGTTTTTAATGCTCAGCGGAAATTTTCACGTTATCGCTTTTTTAGTAACTGACTGATAGGGATCTTATCGGTGAATTGCAGCGGGTTTAGAACCTCTTCTTTGCCTGCTGCATCAATTTCATAACGCGAGTATTGTTTCACTTCACAAGCCTTGATCTCATCAATCGGTTGCAAAAACGGATTCACTTGGTCGGGATAAAACAGCGCGTATGCCACTGCAATGTGCTCATGTTTCAGCGTCTCGGCATGAGCAGCCAGTGCCTGTTTGACTGACTCATCCAGCAGCTGTTTAAGTGCACGTAGGCTACCGTAACAGGCAGCGAACAGTGCGTAAATTGTATGCTTGGTCTCCAGCCTGGCCTGAGTCTCAAAAGGCATACGATTGGCTAATCCCATAATAAGGCGAATAAAATTTTCTCTATCATCCGACAATTTGAAATATGGAATGGATCTGCGTATCAATAGCCTCGAAGACCATTGTGGCTCTTCAGCGATTTTGGTAGCCCACGGCATACCAACCAGCACAATCGGGATTTTGGCTGTTTCGCTGATGTATTTGAGCCGATTGGCAATCTGATTGCGTTTTTCACGGGTCTTGTTTTCGATGAGCTCCTGAAACTCATCGATAATGATCAATTCTGTCTCGCAGCGTTTCAGACACTTAATCAATGCCTCGGTCAGACTTTCAGCAGAACTCTTGTGGATTCGGTCCGAACTACCAAATTGACCAAGATCCTTTAGTAGCTCAACCATGGTAGATTCCAAAGTCGGTCTACTGGGGATCCTGCTGACGAGCAGTGGTTTATGAATAAAGCCATGTCTGACTTGCTCTGGATGTTTGGCTGCATAATGACGGATTAGGGAAGATTTACCCGTCCCGGTATCACCCGTTAGCAGCATACATTGTGGTTCACCAGCAAACTGTTTGTTAAAGCGAAGACGATCAAAATCCTCTTGGATTGCCCGCAGTAATGGGGTCTCGACATAACACTCGATAAACGACCTGAGCTTATCTGCATCATGACAGGATAGATCCATCAGTAGGGCTCCAAGCCAGAAGTGAAATTATCCCAATCATCACAGTGTTCTGGCTGACTTGCGCTCTCCATTTTCGAAATCACTTCATTTGTGGCCGGATGATTGGGTTCGTGAACAATACTGGTTTCTGCATGGCTGCCAACATTACGATATTTCGCAATTTTGTTGACTCCTTTGACATTTCTCTGCCTAATATTCTGCCTGACCTCAATTAATTCATTTTTTATTCTATCATTTAGATAGATTCGTGCTTTGGATAAGCTGACAACATCCATTTGTTCATTAATGAAATCTCGGTGTAATTTCACATTAATTTGATGTTCCTGTAGGCTCAAGCCTTTTGTATAACCTATAGGGTCAATACATGGGACACGGATGTAACTGCCAAGGTCCTCAAGAAAAACATATACATAAGATATATCCCTTGGGTTGAGTTTTACGAGGACTTTCCGTTTTCCCCTTGTCTGGTCAGGATAATTCATACGGTAAGAAGCCAGCTCATCTGAATCGTAGCGGAGATGATAGCGCTGAATGCCGCCTCGCCTGTGCGTACAATGCAAGCTGAGGCTCAGGATTACTTCAAGCTTCGTCAGATCATCACCGATGATAGGTGCCGGAGGTGCATCTTTGTTTCCATGTTGCCAAGATATAATTGGAATATAGCGATATCTACTATCTGGCTCATAATGGTAGACATCGATGACCCAATGATGAAAAATCTCTAGGAAGGTGGAAAAGCGCATGACTGCATCTTTCTGAGGGTCGTAATCTCCTTTTTCCTGAATATTGGAAAAGGTTTTACCAGGGATCGGCTCCAGAAGCTTGCGATTAATGATGCCAAACATCCGTTCGATCATAGGTTTCAGCCATGGCTTTCTGACTGGGTTGTATTGGATATTGATCCCAAGTTCCAAACAAGACTGTGCAAGGCTAGCACTCCAAAACTCAACTCCATTATCAACAACCAAAGTCTCTGGTTTGCCATAGCATGGCCATTCATGTTCAATCGATGGATATTTATTTTTTACATAGTCCTTTTTAGAAATGCTACTGAGCAATGCGTTACGAACAGATTCATAACTAGGCTGATTGAAATTCAGATTAAAACCTACAACACAATGGCTATAAGCATCAATTAGCAATGTCAAACTAGGACGCCCTAAGGGAACTAATAAATCATCATCGAGTAAAAGTAGATCCAATGGTGTATGGTCTATTTCTACCCTCTCCATAATCCGGCTAGGCGGTTTATGACTAGCGATGGCCTTAAATTCAACATCGGCTATATATGAACCCTTTCGACTTTTCATTACTTGATAAGCTGGCAGCTTTTTTATTCTGTTATAAAAAGCCATATAAGATATAGTTTTTATAGAGTTTTCGACAACACCGAGATTCTCTATTCGAATAGAATCGCTGTAGAGTTGAAATGCGGATGCGATTGAAGGTTGCTCTCCCACCAGATAACGATGGACAGCTTGCTCAAAAAACAGCTCATCACTAGGTGGAAGCCGACTTCGAGTGTTACCTTTCGCTTGGTGTTTAGGAATAAGAGAAACCAGCTTCCTACCATGCTGGATATAGATCTTTCTCCAACGCGCAAGTGTTCGCCAATTAGGGGTGGGAGGCGGTAAGACTAAGGCCGCGTCAGCAAGCAATGGCGTCAGGTTTTTCTCTGTCCAGCCTCCTGCCAAATTTTTTTCAACCCAAAGAATATAGTCGCGCCGATGCAGAGCCTCTACCTTGAGAACATAAGGAAAACTATCCACTGTAGCAGGTAAAACAGCTTGAATGGCGTCAATGGGGGAAGTGGAGGTCGACGGTTGAGGAATGACGAACTCATCCTCAAACAATCCACCATTATGCTTATCCATGGTCAATGCCTGAATGACCGCCAGCCCACACAAAACTGGAAATACCAATTTTCTGTACCGTCAGATCACTCTGCATGATCCCTCGGGCAATCAATGACAAGGCTGATGCCAGGACTTCTTCTGGTGGCGCATCTATAGAATCAGATAACCGTAACAATGATACACGACCAAGCTTCTGCACTAGCCCAAGAAGCTGCATGTGCAGGGGAGTAAAGCTCTGAAAGCCGGAGTAACGATGCAACAATTTCAAATTTCCCAGAATAGGGTCAATTCTGATCTGCTTTTCTGTAACGAGTTTTAACGGGGAGGAAAGCTCAATGGCTCTCTGCTGCTTAAGCGGAAATCGATGGAGAAAATCAGGATCAGCGACTTTATCTGAAGGTTTTATTTCAAGAAAACTGACACTGTCATTCTGGTCGACTAAACGAAAATCTGGAGTATAGGGACATTGCCTTCCAGCGAATTCGTAATAGAAGCCTTCTGGCTGGGCCTCATAAAATTTGACAGAAGGAGAGTACTCAAGATGAAAGCAGGTATCGAACTCCAAAGCCGATTCCACTGTAAATACAGTGTTCATTTTAGCGCTGACAAACTTGAAGAGGTTTTTTACGCGGGAGTGCTTGAGATGCCGACGGTACATAACACACCACCAACCTGTTGTTACTTTACTACAGGTTTAGGCTATGTCAGCTTATGATGCAAGATCATGTCAACTTATGGTTTAGATATGTCAACTTATGGTTTAGACGACATGAACTACAAACAAAAGTGGTGGCCCTACCAGCCACATCCCGGCACTCGAGTCCCCCACCTTGGCTGCTACCTTCCGGTCCTGACCAGGTCGACGGGTTATCAATGCGAGAGGACCAATAGGACCACCGGCGAGGAGAATAGGCAAACTGGCCTGCCAATGCAACGGCTTTCTGCCCATGGCTGAACCGTTCGCCTGCTTTTTCGGCAATTTGCCAATAAATCAGCTAAATAGCATGAACTTTGTCCCAATCAGCAGCATCAGCAAGGCGAAGGCCTGCTTGAGCCGCTTAGGCGGGAGGCGGTGGGCCAGGCGGGCACCGATCCGGGCAAACTGGGTACTGGTGAGTATGATGCCGAGCAGAGCCGGCAGGTAGATGAAGCCCAGACTCCACTCGGGCAAGTCGGCATGACCCCAACCGGCGTAGAGGTAGCTGAGACTCCCCGCCAGCGCGATGGGGATGCTGCAGGCGGCGGACGCCGCCACGGCATTGCGCATCGGTACGCTGTTCCAGGTCAGGTAAGGCACCGTCATGGAGCCCCCCCCGATGCCAAAGAGCGCCGACAGCCAGCCGATGATGGTGCCCGCAATGCCGGTGCCGACCGGGCCGGGCAAGGTGCGTTCCGATTTGGGCTTGAGGTTGAGCCCCATCTGCAGGGCCATGGTCCAGGCAAAGCAGCCGATGATGATATTGAGGGTGCTGGCGCTCAGCAGGTTGGCGGTCATGCCGCCGAGCCAGGCGCCGATCAGCATGCCCGCTCCCAGCCGGCGGATCAAGGTCCAGTCCACCGCCCCCGCTTCCCGGTGCGCCCGCAGGGAGCTTATCCCGGTGAAAATCATGGTGGGCAGGGAGGTGCCCAGCGCCAGATGGGTGATGATGTCGGGAGAGACTCCCTGCGCATGGAAGCTCAGCACCAGTACGGGGACGATGATGAGCCCGCCACCGATACCGAACAGACCGGCCAACATGCCCGCGAAGGCCCCCAACACCAGATATCCCAAGAACAGCATAAAAATTCCTTATCGGTCTGCGCTGCAGCGTTTTTATCTCGCCGCGCACATAAAAAAAGAGATGGCGCCAGGCCATCTCTTCATTGTGCCGATTAATGCAAGGGAATGGTACCGTCCATCACCTTGTAAAACGCCAGCACGGCGCAACCGAGCAGGACCGCCGTCATCCCCTGCTCCAGCCGGTTCAGGCTGCGCAGACCGTGATGCTGGCGCGCCTTCCAGTAGATGAAGATGCCGGGGCTGTAGAGCAGCGCCACCAGCAGCAGGTATTCCACCCCGGCGGCATAGACCAGCCAGCAGCCATAAATGGTAGCCACCAGTGCCAGCATCAGATCGCGCCTGCGCTGGTGGGGTTGGCCCTCGTAGGTTTCCCCTTTCAGCGCCAGTTTGAGGCCATAGGCGCCGGAGAAGACATAGGGCACCAGGGCCGCCGAGGTGGCGATGTTCACCAGCGCCAGGTAGGTACTGTTCTGGAAGTAGATGATGATGAGGAAGATTTGCACCAGACAGGTGGAGCACCAGAGGGACACCTTGGGGGAGCCGTTCTTGTTCTCCTTGGCAAACCACTCGGGGAAGACCCCGGTTTTGCCTGCGATGTAGGGCACTTCCGCCGCCAGCACAGTCCAGCTCAAGAGGGCTCCCATCACGGAGATCACCAGGCCGATGTTGATGAGCCAGGCGCCCCAGGGGCCGACCACGGCTTCCAGGATCATGGCGGTGGACGGGTTCTTCAAGGCCGCCAGTTGCGGTTGGTTCATGACCCCGAGGGAGAACAGGGTCACCATGACATAGAGCGCCAAGGCACCGAGCAGGGCCAGCACGGTGGCGCGTCCCACGTCCTTGCGATGACGGGCACGGGCGGAAACCACCACGGCCCCCTCGATGCCGATGAAGACCCAGAGGGTCACCTTCATGGTGGACTTGACCTGATCCATCACCGAACCCAGTTCACCGTTGCCCTGCCCCCAGAAGTCCAGGGTGAAGGTCTGCAGGTTGAAGGCGAGCAGGATGGCGACGCAGAACACGATGAGGGGCACCATCTTGGCGATGGTGGTGACGATGTTCACCAGGGCCGCGACCTGGATCCCGCGCAGCACCAGGGCATGCACCGACCAGATGAGCAGGGAGGCGAGCACGATGGCCACCGGGGTGTTGCCGTCACCGAAGATGACGTTGTCCGGCGTGTCGAAGAAGTAGCTCAGGGCGCTGAACACCACGATGGCGTAGGAGACGTTGGCCAGCAGCTGGCACAACCAGTAACCCCAGGCGGCGTTGAAACCGATAAAATCGCCAAAACCTGCCTTGGCGTAGCTGAAAATACCGCCGTCGAGATCCGGGCGGCGCATGGAGAGATTCTGATAAACCAGTGCGAGGCAGATCATGCCCAGCCCCGTGATGGCCCATCCCAGGGCGACGGCCCCGGCGCTGGCGTGCGCGGCGATGTTTTGTGGCAGGCTGAAGACCCCGGCGCCGACCATGGAGCCGATCACCAGCGAGATGAGGGCACCTAGCCCCAGTTTCTTGTCCATCTCAATCCTGTTTGATTAGGCGGTGGCAGAGCATCCGTATTCATGCGACGCGCGACATGGGAGGGGCAAAGAGTCCGTACCCCGTGAAAAAGGCGGCAACTATATTGCATGACTATTCCGACCGCAATCCTTCGTAGCGCCAATCATGCACCGCCTTGACCGCGCGCAATTCTACAGCACTCACTCGGGGTGCCTGTGAGCTGGTTCAAATTAAGAGAGACCCATTGATATTTCACGCTTTTCCATGACTTCATCCCCCTTTTAACAAGCTGACCTGCATGGCTATTCACGCCGATAAGCGGGCGCTCAAGCCCCCGAACGCTCCCCATAAAAAACGCCCCGACTGGCGGGGCGTGTCCACATCATTCATGCCGTCAGGTCAGATCCGAAGGCCTCCATCCAGCTCGATCACCCGCCCGGAAAGATAGTTGTTGGCGAGGATGAACTGCACCGTCTGGGCCAGTTGCTCGGCCTGCCCCAGGGTGCCGACCGGGATGGCCTGCTGCATACGCGCCATGGCCTCGGGCTTCATCGCCGCGGTCATATCGGTGGCGAACACTCCGGGGGCAATGCCCATCACCCGGATCCGATGGCGCGCCAGCTCCCGTGCCCAGGTCACCACCAGGGAGGCCACCCCCGCCTTGCTGGCGGCATAGTTGCTCTGGCCGATATTGCCGGCCCGGGCGATGGAAGAGATGTTGACGATGACCCCCCCCTGCCCGCTTCGGGCCATCAGGGCCGCCCCCTCGCGCCCGCACAGGAAGGTCCCGGTGAGGTTGACGTCGATGACGGACTGCCACTGGGCCAGGCTCATCTTCTCCACTAATTCCCCCTCCTTGACCTTGATCAACATGCCGTCCCGCAGTATGCCGGCGCAGTTGATAAGACCGTGCAGGACGCCGCACTGTTCCTCGATGGCGGCAAAGGTCGCCTCCACCTCGGCTTCACTGGCCACGTTGCAGACGAAGAGGGCGCAGCGCCCGTCCCGGCTGCGTATTTCCGCCTCCGTCACCTCCAGATCCATGCGGTTGACGTCGACAAGCGCCAGCACGGCGCCCTCGGCCGCGAGGCAGAGGGCGATGGCGCGGCCAAGACCCCGCCCGGCGCCGGTGATGGCGATGACCCTGTTGTTGATATCCATGAATACTCCTCAAAATTGGGGCTCGATACGGCACAGTGTTATGAAAACGATGGAATGGACGATGAGGCCCGACTGTTGGCTCCTGCTACGGGTTCACGTCGCGTTTGAGGATGCTGAATAAACCCAACCTTCCCTAATCCAGCTGCGCATGCAGGTTGAACAGATTGCGGGCGAGCGCCCCAGGCCCTTACTCTTTACCCGCTTCTTTGCCCCGATACAGGGTCAGAATGCTGGAGAAATCCAGCCCCCCCTGGCCCTGCTGTGCATGCAGGTTGAAGAGGTTGCGGGCGAGCGCCCCCATGGGCACGGCGCTGTGGGCGTGTTCGGCCAGCCCCATGGCCAGCCCCAGATCCTTCACCATCAACCGGGTCATGAAGCCCCCCTGATAGCCACGGGAGGCCGGTGTATTCTCCATCACTCCGGGCCAGGGGTTGTAGCGCTCGAGACTCCAGTTGTTGCCCGAGCTCTTGCCCATGATGGTGGAGAGGACGCCTGGATCCAGCCCCTCCTTGACTCCGAGCGCCAGCGCCTCGGCGGTGCCGGCCATGTGGATGGCGAGCAGCATGTTGTTGCACATCTTGGCGATCTGCCCCGCCCCCAGAGGGCCGGCATGGAACAGGTTCTGGCCCATCAGGGCCAGGATGGGTTTGGCCGCCTCGAAATCCGCCGGCTCGCCGCCGATGATGAAGGTGAGGGTTCCCGCCGTGGCCCCGGCCACGCCCCCCGACACCGGTGCGTCGATGAAACGAATGCCTCGCGCCTTCGCCGCCCTGCCCACCTGACGGGCCGAGGCCACGTCTATGGTGGAGCTGTCGATGAGCAGAGCCCCCACCGGCAGGGTGGCCAGCAGATCCTGGCCACCTTTTTCCCCTGCGCTCTCCCCGAGCCAGAGTCCGCGCACATGCTCCCCCGCCGGCAACATGCTGATCACCACCTCGCTGCCACTCACTGCCTCCCGGGCATCGCCGGTGGCGATACAACCGGCTGCAATCGCCTTCTCCATGTTCTCAGGCACCAGATCAAAGACCTGCACCCCGTGGCCTGCCCTGGCCAGGTTGGCCGCCATGGGCCCCCCCATGTTGCCGAGCCCGATAAACCCAATCCTTGTCATTGTTTGCTCCTCCATTTTTTATTGCGCCAGCTTTCCTATTGCTCAGCACTCCCGACGCCGAGCCTTCCCCGCAAGGGGTGGATACCCTCCGGCCAGCGATAGTAGGCATCCAGCCACTCGGTACCGGACTGGGGTGCCTGCCAGCGAGGGGACTTGTCCTTGTCGATGAGCAGCGCCCTCACCCCTTCCACGAAATCCCCCCTGAGGACACAGTTCACCGACAGGGTCAGTTCATCGGCGAACACCTCGGCGAGGGATTGGCGGCGGGCCTGCCAATATTGGCGCCAGAGGATGGCACGACTGATGGAGCTGCCGCGCTGGCAGGTCTCCCTGGCCAGGGTCAGACTTGCTTCCCCCTGCTCAATCTCGAATCGGGCACTATCGAGCCGGGCCAGCACGCCTTCCAGGGAGCGCCCCGCCAGCAGAGCATCGATCCGTTCTTTGTGAGGCAGCACCACGGGGGCGGGAAGATCTGACACCACTGCGGCCTGGGTGTTGGAAAACAGCGTGTCCAGCTGATCCTTGGGTGCCTTGCCCCAGTCGATGCGGGCGAGACGGGGCAGGAGGGTGGCCCGCTCCTGGCTCCCCATGGCGTGATCCGCGAGTCCAAGGCCCAGAGCGTCCGCCCCGTTGAAGCGGGCACCGGTGAGACCGAGCCAGAGGCCGAGCCGCCCCGGCATACGGCTCAGAAACCAGCTGGCCCCCACATCCGGGTAGAGGCCTATGGTCACCTCCGGCATGGCAAACAGGCTCTTCTCGGTCACCACCCGGTACTCGGCGCCGGCAAAGAGGCCGATCCCGCCCCCCATGCAGATGCCATCCGCCACGCAGATGAGGGGCTTCTTGTAGCCGTGGATCCGGTGATCGAGCCGATACTCCTGCTCGAAGAAGTCCCGGGCATAGGCAAACAATTCAGACTCGCAGGCCGCCTGCTTCTGGTAATAGAAGGAGCGAATATCGCCCCCTGCACAGAATGCCTTCTCCCCCGCCCCCTGCAGCAGGACGCAGACCACGGCGGGATCCTGCTCCCATTCGTTGAGTGCGACCTGCAGTCGCTCAATCATCGGCAGACTCAGGGCATTGAGGGAAGCGGGGCTGTTGAGGGTCAATACCCCGATCTGATAACCGTCCAGGGTGGGATACAGGGTGATGTCGACCGGCTCATCCATGGCAGACATCCCCATTCAATGACGCATTCGCGGGGCGGCAAAACAGCGGGACTAACTCACTCATGCACGGCTCCATTTGGCTTGGTTGAAGGCCCATAGTGCCAGCGGGCCGGACGTTTCTCCAGGAAGGCAGCCACCCCCTCGCGCTGGTTCACATCCGCAAACAGTTCGAGGAAGAGACTGCGCTCGAGTGGCAAGGCCGCATCCCGCGGGCCGAGGCGGCCCTGATTGATGAGATTCTTGCAGGCACGCAGGGCGCTCGGGCTCTGGCGCTCCACCTGCTGGGCCATCTGGGCCGCCGCCGCCCAGGCCTGCCCCTGGGGAACCACCTCCTCCACCAGCCCTATCTCCCGCGCCCGGCTGGCCGTGACCTTCTCCCCGCAGAGGATGAGCCGTTTGGCCCAGCCCGGCCCCACCAGTTCGGTGAGACGCTGGGTGCCGCCGGCGCAGGGCAAGAGCCCCACCGAGGCCTCCGGCAGTCCCATCCTTGCCTGCTCCTCCGCAATACGGATGTCACAGGCCAGCGCCACTTCCAGTCCGCCTCCCATGGCATAACCATTGATGGCGGCGATGCTGACACCGTGGAAGCGGGCAAGGGCCTCGAAGGCGCGGCCAAAGGCCTCCGCCACTTCGCGGGCGTGATCCGGGTTGCCGTCGGCAAACATCTTGAGATCAGCGCCTGCGCAGAAGAACTTCTCCCCCGCCCCGCGGATCACCAGGGCCACCACGTCGGGACGGCTGTCCAGCTCCACCATCATCTGCAGCAGGGCCTGCAAACTGGCGAGGGTCCAGGTGTTGGCAGGGGGATGATCGAAGGTGATGTAAGCCACATGACCGTGATACTCGAGCCTGATCCTTGTCATTGTCTTGTCCTTGTCAGTCACAGTGCCCGTCACTCCAGCGTCAGGCCGGGATCGGCCAGCAGGCGGCGAGCGATGATGAGTCGCATGACCTCGTTGGTCCCCTCCAGGATGCGATGCACCCGGGTATCGCGAAGGTAACGCTCCAGCGGATATTCGCGGATATAACCATAGCCGCCAAAGAGTTGCAGTGCCTCGTCACAGACCTTGTGACCCACATCCGTGGCCAGGCGCTTGGCCATGGCGCACCAGGCACTCTTGTCAGGACTGCCCCTGTCCAGCTTGTCGGCGGCCTGGCGTACCAGCAGCCGCGCGGCGGCAAGCTCAGTGGCCATGTCGGCAAGGCGAAACTGCACGCTCTGGAACTCGCCGATGGGGCGGCCAAACTGCTGACGCTGTTGCACATGGGCCAGGGCATCATTCAGCGCCTGCTGGGCGGTCCCGACCGAACAGGTGGCGATGTTGATGCGCCCCCCGTCCAGGGCCTGCATGGCAAACTTGAAGCCTTCCCCCTCCTCCCCCAGTCGGTAACGAGCGGGAATGCGTACCCCGCCAAAATTCACCTCCCGGGTGGGCTGGCTGTTCCAGCCCATCTTCTCCTCCGCCTTGCCATAACTCACCCCAGGCATGTCGGCTGGCACCATGAAAGCGGAGATCCCCCTGGCCCCCTCGCCGCCGGTGCGGGCCATCACCACCAGCACATCCGTACTGCCCGCCCCGGAGATGAAGACCTTGCTGCCATCTATGAGGTAATCCTCGCCATCGCGCACGGCCCGGGTCTTGAGGGCCGCCGCGTCCGATCCTGCTCCCGGCTCGGTGAGACAGTAAGAGCCCAGCAGCTCACCGCTGGCGAGCCTCGGCACCCACTCCTCGGCCACTTCGGCAGGCAGCCAGGAGCCCAGCATCCAGCTCACCATGTTGTGGATGGTCAAATAAGCCGTGGTGGAGGTGCACCCCATGGCGAGGCGCTCGAAGATGAGGCTGGCATCCAGCCTCGGCAGGGCCAGTCCACCGAATTGCTCAGGGGTATAGAGACCGCAAAAACCGAGCGCCGCCGCCTCCTTGATGGTGGCGACGGGGAACTCATGCTCCCTGTCCCAGCGCGCGGCATGGGGCTTGAGTGCCTCCTCGGCGAAGGCGCTGGCAGCCTCCATGTAGGCCTGTTGATCCGCGGTCAGCGTAAAATCCATCTTGTTTGCTTCCTTCTTGTCTTGGTCGTGACACCGCTCAACGCAGGTGAATGGTCATGTTGGGGCCGCTCGGGATGTCTTCATCGAACCAGCGTTCGGTCACCGTCTTGGTCTCGGTGTAGAAACGCACCGCCTGCTTGCCGTAGGCGTGCAGATCCCCGTAGAAGGAGCCGCGCCAGCCGGTGAAGGAGAAAAACGGCAGCGGCACCGGGATGGGGACGTTGATCCCCACCTGGCCTACCGCCACCTCGTGGCGGAACTTGCGGGCCGCGGCGGCGCAACCGGTGAAGATGGAGGTGCCGTTGCCATAGGGATTGTCGTTGATGAGAGCGAGCGCCTCGTCCAGGCTCGCCACCTCGAGGCACACCAGCACCGGGCCGAAGATCTCTTCTTGATAGATACGCATCTCTGGGGTCACGCCGCGAAACAGGGTGGGCCCCACCCAGTTGCCCACCGGGTAACCCGGCACGTCGCAAAAACGCCCGTCCAGCAGGCACTCGGCCCCCTCGGCGATCCCCGCCTCGATCAAGCCCTCGACCCTTACTTTCGCCTCCGGGCTGATCAAGGGGCCATAGGCGGCCTCTGGATCGTGCCAGATCCCCGGTTTCACCTTGGCAAACTCGGCGGCGAGCTCCGGGATCCACTCCCGCGCGCTCCCGACGAACACCGCCACGCTGATGGCCATGCAACGCTGGCCAGCGGCGCCCACTCCGGCGCCCACCAGGTTGCCGAGCACCTGCGCCTTGTTGGCATCCGGCATGATCACCATGTGGTTCTTGGCGCCGACGAAGCATTGTGCCCGCTTGAGCTGGGAGGTGGCGGTGCGATAGACATGGGCGCCGACCCGGGCCGACCCCACGAAGCTCACCGCCTTCACATCCGGGTGGGCGAGCAGTGCATCCACCTGCTCGGCACCGCCGTGCACCACGGAGAGGATGCCCCTGGGTGCCCCTGCCTCGGCGAACAGCTCCGCCAGCCGCATGGGGGTGAGGGGATCCTGCTCCGAAGGCTTGAGCACGAAGCCATTGCCGCAGGCCACCGCCAGCGGGAACATCCAGAGCGGGATCATGGCCGGGAAGTTGAACGGGGTGATCCCGACGCACACACCGAGGGGTTGCACCCAGGAGTGGCCGTCGACCCGGCGCGCCACGTTGCCCATGGTCTCACCCAGAGTCTGGCTCGCGATGGCGCAGGCCTGCTCCACCACTTCGATGCCGCGCCACACATCCCCCTTGGCATCCGCCAGATTCTTGCCGGTCTCCTGCGCCAGCAGCTCCGCCAGCTCGTCGTGATGGACTTTGAGAAGATGTTGGTAGTTGAACATGACGCGCGCCCGCTCGGAGGCTGGCACCTCTCGCCACAGCAGATAGGCATCGTGGGCTGTACGCACTGCCAACTCCAGCTCGGCCGGGGTGGCCTTGGGCACCCGCGCGAGCAGGCTCTGATCTGCCGGATTGGTGACCTCTATCCATTGCTCGCTGGCGGAAGCATAAGCCTCTCCACCGATATGAAGGGGCAGATCCCCGTACCGGGTCTGCGGGTGACCGCTGTGCTGACTCATGACGCCCTCCTCCCGTTGACGGCGATCTGGATGTGAAGCCTGGTTCCATGGGCTCCCTGCCGATTGCAGTTGTTGATCATCTTCCTCACTCCCTGGATTCGACCGTCTCCCTGGATATCCCCTTGCGGTTGGCGGCCAACGAATTTACCTTAGACTAACAATTCATTTACGTTTACGCTAACGTAAACTTGATTCATTGATGGACTGACCAGTATTTCCCTCTTCTGAGATGACCCCGGGGAACACGGTCCGCCCATGACCGCTTGATAAGGAGAGCAAGGATGCATGCCCTGATGGATGAAACCCTCCAGGCCCTGACCGAACAGGTCGAGGCCTTCTGCCAGAAAGTGATCGCCCCCCGCGCCGAGGAAATAGACAGAAGCAACGCCTTTCCCCGGGATCTCTGGCCCCAGATGGGGGCGCTGGGCTTGCATGGCATCACGGTGGCGGAAGCCTATGACGGCGTGGACCTCGGCTATCTCGCCCATGTGCTGGTGATGGAGCAGGTGAGCCGCGCCAGCGCCTCGGTCGGCCTCTCCTACGGCGCCCACTCCAATCTCTGCATCAACCAGATCCACCGTCACGGCACCCCTGATCAGAAGGCGCGCTACCTGCCTGATCTGGTCAGCGGCAAGCACGTGGGGGCACTGGCCATGAGCGAACCCGGTGCCGGCTCCGACGTGGTCGCCATGCGTCTCATCGCAGAAGACAAGGGTGATCACTTTCTGCTGAACGGCAACAAGATGTGGATCACCAATGGGCCGGATGCGGACACCTTCGTCATCTACGCCAAGACGGACGCATCAGCCGGCCCCAAGGGGATATCGGCCTTTATCGTCGAGGCGGGCACGCCGGGATTCACCACGGCCCAGAAGCTCGACAAGCTCGGCATGCGCGGCTCCAGCACCTGCGAGCTGGTGTTCGAGGATTGCAAGGTGCCCAAGGAGAATCTGCTCGGCCCATTGCACGGCGGAGTCAAGGTGCTGATGAGCGGGCTCGATTACGAGCGCGTGGTGCTGGCGGCGGGACCCCTCGGCATCATGCAGGCCTGCATGGATGTGGTGCTGCCCTATGTGCGCGAGCGCAAACAGTTCGGCCAGGCCATCGGCGAATTCCAGCTAGTGCAGGGCAAGCTGGCCGACATGTACACGCGCCTCGCCAGCAGCCGCGCCCTGGTCTATTCGGTGGCCACGGCCTGCGACTTGGGTCACACCAGTCGCAAGGATTGCGCCGCCGCCATCCTGCTCGCCGCCGAGAATGCCACCCAGATGGCACTGGATGCCATCCAGCTGCTCGGCGGCAACGGCTACATCAACGAATACCCCACCGGCCGCCTGCTGCGGGACGCCAAGCTCTACGAGATAGGCGCCGGCACCTCGGAGATCCGTCGCTGGCTCATCGGCCGCGAGCTGATGGGGGAGCAAGCATGAGCCGCCTCTTCTCTCGCCTCGACAGGGCCAGCCCTGAATTTGCCGAAAACCACGCGGCCATGGCGGCCCAGGTCCAGGATCTGCATGCCCGCCTGGACGAAATTGCCCTTGGCGGCGGCGCCGCCAATCAGGCCCGCCACCGGGTGCGCGGCAAGCTGCTGCCCCGCGAGCGCATCGATCGGCTGCTCGACCCCGGCTCCCCCTTCCTTGAGCTCTCGGCGCTGGCCGCCTGGCAGGTCTATGACGAGGCCGTGCCCGCCGCTGGCATCATCACCGGGCTTGGCCGTATCTCGGGTCGGCTCTGCCTGCTGGTGGTGAACGATGCCACCGTCAAGGGGGGCACCTACTACCCCCTCACGGTGAAAAAACACCTGCGGGCCCAGGCCATCGCCGCGCGGCTGCACCTGCCCTGCCTCTATCTGGTGGATTCCGGCGGCGCCTTCCTGCCCATGCAGGACGAGGTCTTCCCGGATCGGGAGCATTTTGGCCGCATCTTCTACAACCAGGCCCGAATGTCGGCCCAGGGCATCCCCCAGCTCGCCGTGGTGATGGGCCTGTGCACCGCCGGCGGCGCCTATGTGCCCGCCATGGCGGACGAATCCATCATGGTCAAGAACCAGGCCACCATCTTCCTGGCGGGCCCCCCTCTGGTCAAAGCGGCCACGGGGGAAACCATCAGCGCCGAGGCCCTCGGCGGCGCCCAGGTCCACTGTGCCCACTCCGGGGTCGCGGATCACCTGGCCGAGGACGATGCCCATGCGCTGGCCATCGCCCGCACCTTGGTTAGCAACTTGGGGGTCAGCAACCTGGGGATGAGCGACCCGGGGACTGGTAATCAGGACACCCAACCGGCCTTCGAAGAGCCCCGCTACCCCATCGAGGATCTCTACGGCCTGGTGGGCACCAATCTCAAGCGCCCCTACGATGCCCGGGAGCTCATCGCCCGCCTGGTGGATGGTTCAGTGTTTGACGAGTTCAAAGCGCTGTTCGGTACCACCCTGGTCACCGGCTTTGCCCGCATCCAGGGCATGGCGGTGGGGATCCTCGCCAACAACGGAGTGCTGCACAGCGACAGCGCCCAGAAGGGCGCCCACTTCATCCAGCTGTGCAACAAGCGCGCGATCCCGCTTCTCTTCTTGCAGAACATCACCGGCTTCATGGTGGGCAGTGCGGCGGAGAAGGAGGGGATTGCCAAGCACGGTGCCAAACTGGTCACCGCCGTGGCCTGCAGCCGGGTGCCGAAGATCACCCTGATCGTCGGCGGCAGCTTCGGTGCCGGCAACTACGGCATGTGTGGCCGCGCCTATGAGCCCGACTTTCTGTTCAGCTGGCCCAACAGCCGCATCTCGGTGATGGGAGGTGAGCAGGCCGCCGGCGTCCTGGTGCAGGTGCGTCGTGACAAGCTGGCGGGCGAGGGAAAGACATTGAGTGAACAGGAGGCTGCGGCCATCCGTTCCCCCGTGATAGAACAGTATGAACGGCAGGGGCACCCCTACTACGCCAGTGCAAGGCTGTGGGATGACGGCGTCATCGACCCCGCCCAGAGTCGCACCGTGCTGGCCCTGGCCCTGGCCGCCTGTCAGGGAGCCGAGATTGGCCCCGAGCAGTACGGCATCTTCCGGATGTAAGGAGCGCATCATGACTGACCCTCTCTTTGACGATCCTCCGGCCAGTTACCGGCTGGAATGCCACGGCCCCCTGGCGGAACTCATCCTGGCGCGCCCGGCTCGACACAACGCCTTTGACGCCGCCTTGATGCAGGGGTTGCTCGACTGTCTCCACGAGCTGGTTCACCGCCCGTCCCGCCCCCATGCGCTGATCCTGCGGGCCGAGGGAAAGCATTTTTGCGCCGGGGCCGATCTCGACTGGATGCGCAGCCTGGCCCACGCGGATTTCGAGCAGAACCGGGAGGATGCCCGACTGCTGGCGCGGCTGATGCAAACCCTGGACGAGCTCCCCTTCCCCACCCTGGCCCTGGTGCAGGGAGCCGCCTATGGGGGAGCGCTTGGCCTCGTCTGTGCCTGCGATATCGCGATTGCCGCCGACAACGCTCGCTTCTGCCTCTCCGAGGTGAGCCTCGGGCTGGTCCCGGCGGTGATCAGTCCCTACGTGGTGCGCGCCATGGGCATGCGTCAGGCACGCCGCTACATGCTGAGCGCCGACCCCTTCGATGCCATCACTGCCTGTCGCCTCAACGTGGCTCACCTGATGACCACCCCGGCCGAATTGCTGACCGAGGGACGTCGCCAGGCACTGCGCCTGTGTCGCAACGGCCCGCAGGCGATGAAAGAGACCAAGCGGCTGCTGGCAGAACTCGACGCACACGGCGGCCGCCACCATGAAGAACACACGGTCGAGACCATAGCCCGGGTGCGGGTCGGTCTGGAAGCCCAGGAAGGGATGCAAGCCTTCTTCGACAAACGCCCCCCCAGCTGGCGCCCCCGTTTCAAGGACGAAGCATGATCAAACCCATCAAGCATCTGGTGATCACCCATTACTACGGATCTGGTCGATGGACGGCTTATCCCGCACCGCACTCCCACACCATTGCAATCCGTGAGGCGCAGATATGACGGCTCCCATCAAACGCCTGCTGATCGCCAACCGGGGCGAGATCGCGGTGCGGATCATCAAGACCGCCCGCCGCCTCGGCATCCACACCATCGCCCTCTACTCCGACGTCGATGCTGGCGCCATGCATGTGCGCGACGCCGACGAAGCCTGGCATCTGGGGCCGGCGCCTGCTCGGGAGAGCTACCTCGACGCCGCCAAAGTCCTCGCTATCGCCCTTGAGACCAAAGCCGATGCCATTCACCCAGGCTACGGTTTCCTGTCCGAGAACAGCGATTTCGCCAGCGCCTGTGAGGCGGCAGGCATTCGCTTCATCGGCCCGAGCGGCGCCGCCATCCTTGCCATGGGGGACAAATCCGGCGCCAAGGCCCTGATGCAGGCCGCGGGGGTGCCCGTGTTGCCCGGCTATCACGGGCCGGATCAGGAAGCCGGCTTTTTGCGCGATCAGGCGAGTCTCGTCGGCTTCCCGCTGCTCATCAAGGCCGCCAGCGGTGGTGGTGGCAAGGGGATGCGCCGGGTCGATCAGCTGGCCGATTTCGACGATGCCCTGGCCGCGGTCAAACGGGAAGCCAGGGCCGCCTTCGGCGACGATCATGTGCTGCTGGAGCGCTACCTGCCCCGCGCCCGCCACGTGGAGGTGCAAGTGTTTGCCGATGAGCTCGGCAACGCCATCTATCTCGGGGACCGCGACTGCTCCTTGCAGCGCCGCCACCAGAAGGTGATTGAAGAGGCCCCCGCCCCCGACATCCCGCCCCCCCTGCGCCAGGCCATGGGGGAGGCAGCCGTGGCCGCCGCCCGCGCCATCGACTATCGCGGCGCCGGTACCATCGAGTTTCTGTTGTGTGGTGGGGAATTCTTCTTCATGGAGATGAACACCCGGCTGCAGGTGGAACACCCGGTTACCGAATGCATCACGGGTCAGGATCTGGTGGCCTGGCAACTCGCGGTCGCCCAAGGCAAGCCCCTGCCACTGACGCAGGATGCGGTCGTGCTGCGCGGCCACGCGGTGGAGGCGCGGCTCTACGCCGAGGACGTGGGAGCGGGTTTCCTGCCCGCCAGCGGGCCCATCGACTGGCTGCACTGGCCGGACGGGATCCGCATCGACACCGGGGTGGGCGCCGGAGATGCCGTGAGCCCCTATTACGACCCCATGATTGCCAAACTCATCGTGCACGGCCAGAGCCGCGCCGAGGCCTTTGCCAGACTGGCCGAGGCGCTGGCGGCACTGACGCTGGGCCCCCTGGTGCACAACGGTGCCCTGCTGCTGCGCCTGTGCCAGGAGCCGGATGTGCTCGCCATGCGTCATCACACCCAATGGCCCATCCCCACCGACCCACTGCCCGTGCCAGAGCTCGCCTGGCCACTCGCCACCCTCTGGCTTGCCAGCAGGCAGCGCAAGGTTCAGGCCCCGGACCCCTGGCAGCAGGCTGACGGCTTTCGCCTCGGCGCTCACAGGCACTGGACGGCGGCGGTGCGAATTGGCGACGAGAGTCGCACATCGACCCTCATCGAGACCGCCGGCGCCATTGAATGGCAGGGGATCCGACTGCCCTACGAGTCCGGGACAGATTATCTGCGCATCAAAGCGGGAGACACCTGGCAACGCTACCCCGTCAAGACACAGGGGCAGCATTTCGTGCTGACCCTGCAGGGCCGAAGCCTGCCATTTTGTGAAGATGATCCACGGCACCAAGCCCGTCCTGATCACCAGCATGGCGGCAGCACGGGGGAGATACACGCCCCCATGCACGGCATCGTCGTGGCCTTGCTGGTGGAGACGGGACAACGAGTCAGCAAGGGGCAAGCCTTGCTGGTGCTGGAGGCCATGAAGATGGAACACAACCTCAGGGCCGAACAGGATGGCGTGATTGCGGCCCTGCACTGCCAGCAGGGGGAGCAGGTGAGCCAGGGTAACGTCCTGGTGCAACTCGCCCCGGGCAAGGATGAACAGACACAGGCGGATGGAGCATGAACAAGGAACAGGGAAGACCCGTGGGTCGGGTGAGCCTGGTGGAGATGGGGCCGCGGGACGGGCTGCAAAACGAACTGCACATACTGCCCCTGGTCCAGCGGCTCGAGTTAATCGCGCGCCTCACCGAGAGCGGCCTGCAACGCATCGAGGTGGGGGCCTTTGTCTCCCCCAAACGGGTTCCCCAGATGGCGGACTCCGGCGCCCTGCTGGCAGCCCTGCCCCGGCGCGCCGAGGCGGGTCATCCGCGGGTACGCTACGGCGCCCTGGTGCCCAACTTGCAGGGGCTCAAAGCCGCCATCAGTGCCCAGGTGGATGAGATAGGCCTCTTCACCGCCTGCTCCGATGGCTTTACCCGCGCCAATATCGGCATCGGCGTGGAGGAGTCCCTGGTGCGCTTCGCCCCCCTGGTGGCCGAGGCCCGCAGCCTTGGCATCCGGGTGCGGGGCTATCTCTCCACCGTCATCGCCTGCCCCTACGAGGGCCTGACCCGGCCGAAACGGGTGGCGGCGCTCGCCGAGCGGCTGCTGGATCTGGGTTGTCACGAGATCTCCCTTGGCGACACCATAGGGGTCGGCACCCCGGGCACCGTCGCGCCCATGCTGGACGCCGTCTTGCACGAGGTGCCGGCGGGGCGGCTCGCGGTCCATTTTCACGACACCTATGGCCAGGGGCTGGCCAATTTACTGCCGGCGCTCGAGCGCGGGATCCGCACCATCGACTGTTCGGTGGCCGGGCTCGGTGGCTGCCCCTATGCCCCCGGTGCCTCCGGCAACGTCGCTTCGGAAGAGGTGGTCTACCTGCTGCACGGCCTTGGCATGAGCACAGGGGTGAACCTGGACACCCTCGCCGCCACCGGCCAGTGGGTGAGCGAACAGCTGGGGCGGGCCAACGGCTCCCGGGTCGGTCAGGCAATGCATGCCAAGGCCCTCGCCCGCCAGCGGGCAACAAAGGATGAGATCCCACAAGGAGCCTGCCATGGTCCCTAACCGTTTCGCCAGCAAAGAGGTGACCTACAGCATCTCGGAGCTGGCCCAGGAGTTTGACGTCACCCCGCGCACCATCCGTTACTACGAGGATGAGGGGCTGATCACCCCGACCCGGGAAGGGCAGACCCGGATCTACAGTCACAAGGACAAGATCCGCCTCAAGCTCACCCTGCGGGGCAAGCGGCTTGGCTTCAGTCTGGCGGAGATCCGCGAGCTGTTCGATCTCTACGATACCGACAAGACCAGCCGAACCCAGTTGCACTCGATGATCCAGATCATCGAGGCAAGACGCCACTCCCTGCGCCAGCAGCTTGAAGATATCCAGATGGTGATGGCTGAACTGGAGGTCGCCGAGCAGCGCTGCATCCACTCCCTCAACGCGCTTACAACCGGGGCGGATTGACCGGCGCTGGGCGACAATCCGGCTCATGAGGCTGCTCCGACGAACGATCGGCGACGATGACGGGCACCAAGGTTCGAGACCGGAGGCAGCGGTGCTCCACGCCCGCCCCGCCATGTCGGAGCCTCCCTGGTGTCAAGGGCAGCCAATTGCACACATGACCACCAATGCCGGTCAGAGTCCGGCGCAGCTTCAAGGAGAGATCATGCTCGGGCGGTGATTAATTGCTACCATGTGCGCATCAAATGGAGACCGCCATGCCCAATCCTCTGCCCACTCGCCTGTTGCGCTATGCCCTCTACCTTTGCGTCGCCCTGCTCATCGCCTTCGTCATTCTGCTGTGGCAAGCCCCTGGCCTCGCCCAGCGCCATCTTCCCGGCTGGCTGGCCAAGCACTATGGACTGCAGCTCACTCTGGGGGAGATCCGGGTCAGCCTGCAGACCCCCTCCCTCACCCTGGGCCCCACGACGCTGCTCGATGCCCAGCAACAACCCATACTGGCCTTCGAGCAACTCCTGATAGTCCCCAAGCTCAAAGAGAGCTGGCAGCAGCGAGGAGTGGTGCTGGCCGAGGCCAGTCTCAGCAAGCCCGTCGCCAACCTGGTACGCCTCGCCGATGGCAAGGGCCCGGACAAGCAGCCCGAGGCCAGATTCAACCTGACCGAGGCACTCGCCACCTTGCTGGCGGCCGACCCGGTCACCCCTGCCAAGCCGACGCAAGAGATGCTGCCGGTACAGATCGACAAGCTGACCCTGGTGCAGGGGCAAGTCCGCTATCAAGACAGCCGCAAGCCTGGCAGCCCGGGCTGGGTGCCGAACCTTGCCCTCGACAAGCTCGAGCTGCAACTGCCCGGTGTATCCACCGCCAAGGGGCATCAGAGCCCGTATCAGCTGAGCGCCACCCTCAACCAGAAGAGCCCTCTCAAGGCCCGGGGTGAACTCGACATTCTGACCGGCTCCGGCAAGGGAAGCGTCAGTCTCGGCAAACTGGCTCTCGCCCCCTTCGCCCCCCTCTGGACGCCTTATCTCAAGGCGGAGCTGGCCCGGGGGGACGCCAGTGCCGAACTCAGCTATCGCCTGACCCAGGGCAAGCAGGGACTGGGGTGGCAACTCTCCAACGGCAAACTGCTGCTGAACAACTGGCAGCTCAAGCGTGCCAAGGGCAGCGAGTTTGCCCGCTTCAACCAGCTGGCCCTGACCGGGATCAGCGTGGATGGGGCCAAGCAATCCCTCACCATCGGCAGCGCTACCCTCAAGGCCCCCACCCTCAGCGCCGTGCTTGATGAGAAGCAACAGCTGGATCTCGCCGCCTTGTTGGTCGCTCAGCCCGCTACCAAGGCTGCGGCAAAGCCCGCCAAGAAAACCAAACCGGCCCAGACCAGCCAGCCCTGGCGTTGGCAGCTCAAGCAGTCCCGTATCAGCGAGGGTCATCTCAAGCTGACCGAATCCAGCTCGGGCAAGCCGCTGCTGCGCGAGTTATCGGGGCTCACCCTCAGCCTCGGGGCCCTCGGCAGCCATACCCAGGCGCCCAGTCCCCTGCTCCTGAACGCCACCCTCAACCAGCAGAGCCCCGTCAGTTTCGATGGCAATCTCACGCCTGCGCCTTTTGCCTTGAGCGGTACCATCAAGCAGCAGGCGTTGCCCCTTGCCTGGGCCCAGCCCTATCTGCAGGATCTGCTGCGCATCAAGGTTCAGGATGGCCTGCTTAGCAGCCGCACCAGACTGACCCTGGCCACCGATGCCAACGGGGTCCTGAGCCGGCTGGATCTGGAAGGGGGGCTCGATGTCGACAAGCTCTATGTACTGGACAGGGCCGACAACCAGCGCCTACTGCAGATCTCCCGCCTGGAGCTCACCGGGCTGCAGTACGATGGCATGAGCCAGCAGTTGAAGATCGCCGACATCCTGCTGCGCCAACCCTTCGCCCGCATCGAGATCAGCGAAACGGGGATCACCAACGTGCAGCAACTGCTTTTGCCCCAGCCGGACAACCCACAGGGGGCCAGCACGCCCACTCCCCATATCCACATCGATCAGGTGCGCACCGAGCAGGGCAACCTGCGCTTTGCCGATCGCAGCCTGAGTCCGGAATTCGTGGTCGATATCGCCTCCCTCGCGGGCCAGAGCCGCCATATCAGCAACGTACCGGGCCAGCGCTCCGAGCTCGCCTTCAATGGCAAGGTGGACCGCTACGCCCCCGTCACCATCAGGGGGGGAACCAACCTGCTCATCGATGATCCCGTGCTCGACGTCGCCGTGGCCTTCAACAACCTGGAGCTCACCACCTTCACCCCCTACTCCAGCACCTACGCGGGCTATGCCATCGACAAGGGGCAGCTCTCCATGAAGCTCAACTACAAGTTGCAGGGCAACCGGCTGGAGGGGGACAACGACATCACCATCAAGAAGCTGCAACTCGGTGAGAAGGTCAAGAGCGAGCAGGCCAGGGATCTGCCCTTGGGCCTTGCCATCGCCCTGCTGAGCGATTCCAATGGCGTCATCAAAATGAACCTCAAGGTGAAAGGCGATCTGGATCAGCCGAACTTCAGTCTGGGCAACATCTTCTGGGACGTGCTCGGCAATACCCTGACCAAGGCCATCAGCTCTCCCTTCTCCCTGCTGGCCTCCCTGACCGGCGGCACCCAGGATCTCGACGAACTGCCCTTCCTGCCAGGCAGCCCGGATCTCAGCCCGAGCCAGCAGACCAAGCTGGACAAGCTGGCCCAGGCCCTCAAGGAGCGCCCCAAGCTCAGCATGAACATCCGCGGCAAGGTCAATTTCAACGAGGAGAGGCCCATCTTGCAGCGCCAGAAACTGGAGCGGGTGCTGGCCAAGATCACCGGCTCGCCGGTGGATCTCAACCTGCTGGAGCAAGACAGCACCATGCAATCCGCCCTGGCCGATGCCTATGAGGCGAAATTCAACGAAGATCTCGGGGATCTGGCGGACAGGCTGAGACTCGCCGAGCAGAGCCCGGCCCTGCGCAGCCAGGCCGTGATCCTGCTGCGAGACCAGCAGCTGATCACCGCCAAGTCCCTGCGCAGCCTGGCCATGCGCCGCGCCCAGAATACCAAGGCATTCCTGGTCGAAAACCAGGGCATAGCGCCGGAGCGGCTGTTCGTCCTCGACAGCCTGGTCAAGGAGACGGACAAAGAGGCCAAGGTGGTGCTGACTCTGGACAACTGAGCCCGAGGGGCGGCCCTGGCCGCCCCGTTTTCGAGCAACCCTGGCTCCCTTCCCTCTCCTGCATCTTGCCAGTCTTGCCTTCCGGCGCCCTCACTTTCCCATCCTCCCCACCCTCCCTGCTCTCCCTGCTCTCCCTGCTCTCCCTGCTCTCCCTGTTCTTCCAGTCCTCCATCACGCGACTCCGCCGCCGTACATTGGCGTCTCTTTCGCCTGTGACTGTCGTGCTGACTGCAACCGTCTTTATGGTCTTTATCTGCCCCTGCCTTTGATCCTGCGACTCTAGCTCTCTCCCGCGCCGCGTCCCCGACCAGCTCTACGCGTCTCTGGGTATCGGCATTCCGACTCGCCTCATCACGCGGAGGCATCCCCGCCATGCCAGGATGATCCCCTGACTCGTCCCGAACGATGGGACCTTCGCCCGGACACTCGCCCTGGCAAGGCTTCTTCTCGATTCACAGCCGTTTTCACTGCCTGCTTGAAGACGAGCAGTGGAATCATCCACAGGATTCAACGCGATGCAGACAGGTGTCGATAAGTGGACCTCAAGCCGGGATAAAATAGCCTTGTCTGATGGCATATGAGGATATTTTTAAACCATGCCGTCGTGCAGGCCATCGCGACCTCGGCCGACGAGTCTCCTGCGCGGCTCGTCCGGCTGCATGAACAAGGTGTCATCGTTGTCTCCTGCCGCCTCGTCATTTACTTTCACTGCCCCGTCATTTACACAAAAAACCAACCTGACAGGCGTGATTCATTTACCTGTTTTCTACCTCCCAGACACGAATGATGAGCCGGGTAATATCCCGTGTCGTTTTTTTACTATTTATTCGCTCATCCCCCTTGCCCGGGGGTCGGCGGCTGCCTAAAATCGCGCGTCTTTTATCAACCCCCACCTCTATCGTTGGAGAACACACGTGAGCGAAAAATTGGCCAACCCTGCCCCTCTGGGTCTGATGGGTTTCGGTATGACCACCATTCTGCTGAACATCCATAACGCAGGCTTCTTCCCCATCAGTGCCATGATCCTGGCCATGGGCCTGTGCTATGGCGGTCTCGCCCAGATCATCGCCGGCATCATGGAGTACAAGCGTGGCAACACCTTCGGTGTCACCGCTTTCATCTCCTACGGCACCTTCTGGTGGAGCCTGGTGTTCCTGCTGATGATGCCTGGCATGGGCCTGGCTGAAGCCACCCCCCACGCCTTCATGGGCTGGTATCTGCTGATGTGGGGCATGTTCACCCTGTTCATGCTGGTTGGCACCGTCAACTTCCCCCGCGTGAAGCAGTTCGTGTTCGCCTCCCTGACAGTGCTCTTCTTCCTGCTGGCCGCCCGTGACTTCACCGGCAGCACCCTGATCGGTACCATCGCCGGTTTCGAAGGCATCATCTGTGGTGCCAGCGCCATCTACCTGGCCATGGCCACCGTGATCAACGAGCAGTTCGGCCGCACCGTGCTGCCCATCGGTGATCACAAGAAAGCCGCAGCCGTCCAGCTCAAGGCTGCCGCCTAAGCCGCAGACATGGCTCGCGATGACGCGCCCATGATGAAAAAGGCACCCCGAGGGGTGCCTTTTTGTTTGCCTGCAAAAGCAGCCCGCTAGCTGGGCAAGGACTCCTCCCCCGCCAGCAAACGGGTGGCCGGGAAGCGCGCCGCCGGCTGCTGACCATAGAAATGCTCGAACTGCTCGTAGACGGCGGGATAGACGGCCCGCAGCCGCAGGGGATCGGTGAAGAAGCTCTCGCTGCACACCGCAAAGAACTCCGCGGGATGCGAGGCCGCATAAGGGTCTATCTGGGTCACTTCGTCCCGGGCCAGCTGCTCATTCATCTCATCGAAGGCGCTTTGCAGGGCACGGGTCCAGGATTGTTGCTCCATGCCGCTCGGCAAAGGGGGCGCCCCGTCCGCATCGCCTCCCAGCATGTCGAGCTTGTGGGCCAGCTCGTGGATCACCAGGTTGAAACCATCCCAGTCCCCGTCCTGCTGCAACTCGCTCCAGGCCAGCACCAGCGGCCCCTGGGGCCAGGATTCGCCCGCGTTCTCCTCTTCCCACTCGCTCACCAGCCCGAACTCGTCCTGCACCTCCTGACGACGGGTGACAGGCTCGGGGATGATGATCACCTCATGAAAACCGCGATACCAGTCCATCCCCAGATGCAGGATGGGCAACACCGCCTGCAGGGCCAGCACCGCCTGCTGGCGCGCCGTGAGCTCGACCCCGATCTGGGTCAGGGTCTTGCGGGCCAGAAACTGGGTGGCCAGCGCCGTCAGCCGCTGCTCTTCGGCGGGAGTGAATCCCTGCAAGATGGGGATGGCGGCCAGCGCCTGCTGCCATTCAAGCGCCTGGGGGGCATTGTCCGCCGACCGGGCTGGTACACCGAATACACTTCTTAACCTCGACCAGAACACAGACTCTCCCGTTTCACTTCAGATGACCTTGACGAATCGCTTGGGGCGCTCGAGATAACCCTGTCCCAGATAGAAGCGGTGCGCCCCCTCCCGCTTGAGACTGCTGGAGAGCTCCAGCTGCATGCAACCGGCCACCCGGGCCCGCTCCTCCACTGTCGCCAGCAGCCTGGCCCCGACCCCGAGGCTCCTTGCACTATCATCGACGACCAGCGCCGAGATGAGGCCCCAGGCGGGTGCAACGTGCAGCGGTTGCAGGCGATGCCACACCAGCACCCCGACCACGGCCTCCGCCATGCAGGCCACCAGCACCTCCCGCGCCGGATCCGGCTGCATCAACCCCTGGCTCACCCCGGCTTCGAGGGCCGGGTAACCCAGCTGGACGAACAGGGACGCGAGGGCGGCACCATCCCCCTGCTCGGCAAGACGAACGATGCAACCATTTCCATCCTTGATGACGCGAGATCTCACTTCTGGCCTCAAACTTGCTCTCCTTATCAGGGGCACTCAGGGTCATGTCGGAAGCCACCCTCATGATGGCTGGGCCACTGGGGGAAATTCCGCCCTATGGGTAAGCGCCGTATCTTGTCCACCACTCACTGCCAATTGTTACTGTCAATTCACAAATTAACAGCCTGGCAACATATTTCGCTAGGAAGCACTGGCACAAGTCGATATGTTAAAACCCGCGGACTTTGCAGTCGAAAGTCCCGTGTCAATCGGTGTGACCCCCTTGGTCACCCACTATTCAATTTAGGGAACGAGGCGCAGACCTCGTCAAGACAGCGCAACAAAGGAGTTGTTGTACATGAATGAGATCGTCAATGCCATCAATGGTGTGATCTGGAGCCCAGCGCTCATCTATCTGTGCCTGGGAGTCGGCCTCTACTTCTCCCTGCGCAGCCGTTTTTTGCAACTGCGTCATATCAAGGAGATGATCCGGTTGATGTTTGATGGCAAGAGTACCGATGCCGGTGTCTCTTCCTTCCAGGCGCTGGCCATGACCCTGGCGGGTCGGGTCGGTACCGGCAACATTGCAGGGGTCGCCACCGCCATCACCTTCGGCGGCCCGGGCGCCCTGTTCTGGATGTGGATGGTTGCCTTCCTTGGCGCCAGCTCCGCCTTCGTGGAGTCCACCCTGGGCCAGGTCTACAAAGAGAAGATCAACGGCGAATACCGCGGTGGCCCGGCTTTCTACATCGAGAAAGGACTCGGCATCAAGTGGTACGCCTGGACCTTCGCCATCGCCACCATCTTCGCCTGCGGCGTGCTGCTGCCAGGGGTACAGGCCAACTCCATCGGTGCCAGCCTGCAGACTGCCTTTGATATCGATCCCAACGTCACCGCCGCGGGTCTGGCCATGCTGCTTGGCTTCATCATCTTCGGCGGCGTGAAGCGCATCGCTCACTTCGCCAGTACCGTGGTGCCCTTCATGGCGCTGGGCTACATCATCGTCGCCTGCGTCATCATCGCCCTCAACATCGGTCAGCTGCCGGGCATACTGCTGCTCATCTGGAAGAGTGCCTTCGGGATGGATGCCGGTTTCGGTGCCATTCTGGGCCTGGCCATCATGTGGGGGGTCAAACGCGGGGTCTACTCCAACGAAGCCGGTCAAGGCACCGGCCCGCACGCCTCCTCCGCCGCCGCCGTGAGCCACCCGGCCAAGCAGGGTCTGGTACAGGCGTTCTCCGTCTACATCGACACCCTGTTTGTCTGCTCCGCCACCGGCTTCATGCTGCTCATCACCGGCCTCTACAACGTGCAAGGTCCGGATGGCGCTGCTCTCTATACCGGTATCGCCGGTGTGGCCGCGGGCCCTGGCTATGTGCAGACCGCCATGGAGAGCATGATGCCGGGCTTTGGTAGCTACTTCGTGGCCATCGCGCTCTTCTTCTTCGCGTTCACCACCATCGTCGCCTACTACTACATCGCCGAGACCAACATCGCCTTCATCAACCGCAAGATCAACCGCCCCTGGCTCACCTTCATCCTGAAGATCGGCCTGATGGCGGCCACGGTGTACGGCACGGTCAAGACCGCCGATCTGGCATGGGGTCTGGGGGATATCGGGGTCGGCCTGATGGCCTGGCTCAACATCGGTGCCATCTTGCTGCTGCAAAAGACCGCCTTTGTCTGCCTGCGCGACTATGAGGCACAAAAAGCCCAAGGGCTGGATCCCGTGTTCCACCCGGAAAAGCTCGGCATCAAGAACGCCGATTACTGGACGGGCCGTCGCTCCGAGCAAAACCTGGAGCAGGAGCAAGCCGGTCATCCGTTCGAGGCGGATCGCACACCGTCCTGATCCCGCTCACCGAATGAGATCAAAAATGGCAGCCCTGGCTGCCATTTTCATTCTTTAAAAATCAATGAGTTATATAAAAATCAACAAGTTGAGCGCCACTCTAGGGGACGCTGTGGGACGAGGAAAGACACCATTTTTGGCAAAATCTGGACACTTTTTCCCGCCCGTTATCAGGAAAATCAAGCCGGTTGAAGGTGGTTTTCCAGCGGGTTGAAGCGGACCGCATCATTAAGATAATCCGGTGCAAAGTGGGCATAGGTCATCGTCTGATGAATGTTGTGATGACCGAGAATTTTTTGCAGCGCCAGGATATTTCCCCCCACCATCATGAAGTGAGAAGCGAACGTATGGCGCAGCACATGAACCACCTGCCCTGCTGGCAAATCAGGGGCAACTTGCTTGATCACGTCGCGCACCAGCAGATAGTCAATGTCTGGATTTAGTTGAACACTACAATCTCTGCTGGATCAGCAAAGCCGATAACTTGCGCCATTCATCAGCATACTCCTTTCTAAGGTAGCGCTGCCTGATGATGGCCATCCCCTTTCTAACCAAACCAGCACTCTTCTCTTTAGCTATGAGCTCTTGGATATCACGCCACAAAGTTTCACTCTCAAAACCAGACCAGATAGGAGGAACTGGTGAAAGAGCATTCGTATAACAAACAGGTGCAACCCATTCGAACAAAACGAATTCCACATGCTTCAGAGGAAAGTTTTTGGCAACTGAAGCGATATATTCGTAGTCTACTTCGTTATCAACGAAAATATCTGATAAGGCTTCGCATAAATCTTTATCTGTCAGTTGATCTGCCAACGGGTAAATTCCTCTATTTCTTCATCAAGGCTATCGGCAACTACAGAACCCGCTACACCACCGGCAATACTACCTAACAGAACCAGAGCTATTGCACAAAATGGAGCACCTGGACCACATACAGAAGAAACAGCCAAACCGGCCAGCCACCCTCCTGCAACACCACCGCCGATCTGCATCCCCTGTTTTACAGCTTCTTTAGGCTTGTTATCTGCATTGAGAACCGCATGAGTAGCCAAGGCTGCCGTTACGATTACTCCAACCTTACCAAGAACCTTAAGGCGGCGGTTTGCAGTCGTGAACTTGGGGTTATCTCGAGCAGATGATTCAATAATCTCGTAATGAATTGCTCCTTTCTGCTGGGCAGACAGGCTTTTGAAATCTTTGCCAAATTTCTTCTTCGCGTATTTATCAAACAACTGGTCCAAAGACGGTGGTGCTTTTTTGTGACGTTCAGCCAGCGCCAACCCTTGAGCAGAGGTATATTTTCGATGCTCAGCCATAATCTGATTGCGCATTTCGTAGCAGAATTCAGCTGCTTCTTTTACCGATATCTTCTTCGTCGCGGCCAATTGCTTGACCTCTGAAACAACCCGCTTGATGTTCGAGGTATAGCTGCTTCTTACATTCGCATCACTAATTGCATCAGTAGAGAACTTGATTGCAGCACCTTCAAAAGCAGCCAAGGCATTACTTAAAACGGGATCTTCAACTGGATGCTGTTGCTTTGCCGAAAAGTTTCCATCTATTTGCGCGTATGCCATACACAATTATCCGATGATTTTACCAAGTAGAACTTCCGTTAGACTCTGGCTAACTTGTTCACGCTCAAAGCTCTCAATTTCTAGCTTCACGCACGTAGCACCCGAGATCGACGAAAACATCACTTCATTCTGCTGATTAAATTGCCCTTGAACCACAAAACCATCGTCCAAGGTAGCCAGACACTTAACACCTGCGTAATCAAACATTGCAGGCATGGTGAAGCCAATCCATTTTGTGCTTGGAAGCAGGGAAGAAATTGATGAGCTACCTTCTGGCCCAGAATCACCGACCGTGACTGTGCCTCCCCCAATGATTACGCCTCCACAAGATATTCCTTTCCCCGTGAAGGCAAGTGGTTTTCCATTCACAAAAACACTGCTTGAACCCGCAGCAACCTCCCTAGGATGAGGTGGATTATTTGGCTTGTCATGAGGTTCAAGGGGGTCGCCAACTCTTGCCGCTGGCATACCATCTATAAACACATCTGGAGAACCGGCGGTCACTTTTGTCGGCCGAAAGCCGTCGTGATCTGTACCGATGTCGCCGACCTTTGCTGCATTGCCCATCAATAAAACCCAAGTGAATCCAACCCGAGGGCTAACTTATGAACAATATCGCCTCACGTCAATAGCAAGATATTGAAATAAGAATTCTCTCACAGACCGCGGCAAGCTCCGTCAATAACAGACGAATCAAGTCAGATACAACCAACAGTGTTGGCCTAAGAGCATGATCCAAGTGAACGGAGAAGACACTCACCGATGAGTTCAGTACTCGAGGTAGAACTAGCAGAGTTGCCAGAGAGCTCACATCTGAAAAGCGTGGTCACCATGTGGACACATGAAATATAAAAGCGTTATTAAATAGCACCTTATGAATAAGACAATGGCAGCCCTAGCTGCCATTTTTCTTTGGTTAAGGCTGCACCATGGGGCGGCTTTCATCCCCTAGAGCGCGTTGCGCCTCGGTCCGAACGGCAGGCGCCAGCGAAACAGGCTGTTGAGGGTGGCGCGCCACTGATTGGGCCGCCCCAGGATCTGTCGCTGCAAGCGGGTCTCTTCTTTGAGCATCGCCTCATCGCTGCGGGCCCAGGCCTGGGTATAGAGCTGCTTGATCCCCGCCAGGGCATCCGGTGACTTGGTGATGAGGGTGTGCGCAAACGCCCGCGCCTCCTCCAGGGGATCATCGCAGACCCGGCTCACCAGGCCGAGGCTCTTCGCCTCCGCGGCCAGCAGCTCACGCCCGCTCATGGCAAGCTCCATGGCGGTATCCACCCCCATCAGATTGCGCAAGGTGACGCTGCCACTCATGTCGGGAATGATGCCCCACTTGATCTCCATCACCGAGAAGCGGCAATCCGGCGTGCTGAAGCGAAAATCGGCGCCGAGCGCTATCTGCAGGCCACCGCCGAAGCAGACCCCCTGCGTCACGGCGATCACCGGTACCGGCAACTGGTGCCAACCGTAGGCCACCCGCTGGGCCAGATTGGTCGCCTCGTCCGCCTCGCGCTTGAGAATGTCCAGGGCCGCCACCGGCTGACGCAGCATGGATTTCACATCCAGCCCTGCGCAGAAGGCGCGCCCCTCCCCGTGCAGGATCACCGCCCGCAGCCCCTTGTGCTGACTCAGCTCAATGAGTGTCTCGTCGATGGCCCCGAACATCGCCCTGTCCAGCGCATTGAGTTTGTCCCCCCGGCTCAACAGCACCTCGGCGATGCCGTCCCGGATCGTCCACTTGACCCTTGGTTTGTCCATGTCCTCTCTTCTCCCTGTGAATCGACACTGGTCATACCACAACGTTACCAGAGTGTTACCAGCGGGGATAGAGAGGCTTGGCTCCCACTGCGACTAAAGTCGGCTGGCCTTTCGTCACCCCTCTTTGCCAGACTGGCACCAGGTTCCCTGCCCCAGGCCGAGACAAGCCATGTCCCTCTTGTTCGATTTCGCCCGTCCCCCCTTTGACTGCCTGGATACAGAGGCGCGCGACCATCTCGGCCAGCATCTCAGCATCTGCTATTTTCGCGCCGGTCAGACGGTGCTGAGCCCAGGGGAAGCCCCGCCCGGCCTCTACCTCATCACCAAGGGGGCGGTGGAAGAGTCCGGCCCTCACCAGCGCTTCGGCGACTACGGAGAGGGGGACATGTTCGATGTGCGGGCCCAGTTCGATGGCCATTGCCGCCATCGCTTCGACGCCCTGGAAGACAGCCTCTGCCAGCTCATTCCCGCGGACGTGTTTCAGCACCTCTGCGCCCGGCATCCCGACTTTGCCCACTACTTCACCGCCACCCTGACCGAGCGCCAGCGCGAGCAGGAGCGGCGCAGCCAGCTTGGCCAGCAGAATCTGGCGGAATTCATCCTGACCCGCATCGACCCGCATCATCTGCAACCCGCCCTGCAGCTCGGCAAGCACAGCACCCTGCTGGCCGCCAGCGAGGCCATGGCGGCCAAGGGCACGGATTGCCTGCTCTACCCGGCCGCCGATGGCAGCCTGAGCCTCACCACCCGCAAGACCCTGCTCCATGCCCTGACCCTGAGCGGCCTGCCACTCTCGGCCCCACTCTCGCTGCTGACCCCGGCCCCGCTCATCGGCCTGACCCTCGGCAGCTATCTGTTCGATGCCCTGCTGCTGATGACCCGTCATCGCATCAAGCGACTGGTGGTCTGGCAGGGGCACGAGGTGGCGGGCATCCTGCACCTGACCCAGGTGCTCGGCCTTTTTTCCGCCCACTCCCACGTGCTGACCCTGCGCATCGCCCGGGCAGATGATCCCGCCTCCCTGGAGGCTGTCGCCCGGGAGCAGCAACAGCTCATCCGCACCCTTCATGCCCAGGGGATCCACACCCTCTTTCTGATGCGCCTCGTCGCCACCATCAACGAGCAGCTGATCGCCAAGGCCTTCACCCTGGTGATCCCGGCCGAGGTACAAGACAAGGTGTGCCTGCTGATGCTGGGCTCGGAGGGGCGTGGCGAGCAGATCCAGAAGAGCGATCAGGACAATGCCCTGATCCTGCAAACCGGGCTGCACTGGCCGGACAGGGCGCGCGATCTCGCCGCCTTCAGCGCTCTGCTGGCTCGCCTCGGCTATCCCCCCTGCCCCGGCCGTGTGATGGTCAGCAATCCGGTCTGGACCAGGGAGGCGGGCCAGTGGCAGGACAACATCGAACAAGCCTGCCACAGGGCCAGCGAGGACGACCTGCTCTGGCTGGCGACCCTGGCCGATGCCCAGGCCATCGCCGGAGATCGCAACCTGCTGCCCCCCCTTGCCCGGCATCTGCGAACCGCACTCTCGGAGCGGCCCGATCTGCTGGCCGAGATGGCGAGGGCGGCGGTCGCCTTTCACACCCCCCTGACTCTCTTCGGGCGCCTTGAGCAGGCACCGGAGGGGCTGGATCTCAAGCGCGGCGGCCTCTTCCCCCTGGTTCATGGCTTGCGCGTGCTGGCCCTGGAGGCGGGAATATTGGAGACCTCGACCCTGGGTCGCATCGAGACATTGGTGGCCCAGGGGCGCCTCAGCCAGGACTATGGCGCCAACCTGGCGGAGGCATTTCGGCTCTTCATTCGCCTGCGGCTCGCCAGTCAGCTCAAGGGAGAAAGCAGGGTGAGAGTGGAAACGCTCGGTCACGGGGAGCGGGATCTGCTGCGCCACGCCCTGCATCAGGTGAAGAAGTTCCAGCAGTGGCTCGGCATCCACTTTCGTCTAAGGCAGTGAGCTGAACATGAGTCTCTGGCAGCACGGGCGCAGACGCTGGCATGGCCGCCACTTTCGTCAGGGGGAGTTCGCCCCCCTGTTCGGCCCGCCCCCGACGGATGAGTGGGTGGCGCTGGACTTCGAGACCACCAGCCTGGATCCTAAGCGCGCCGAGATCGTCGCCATCGGCGCCGTACGCATCGGGGGCAACCGGCTGCTCACCGGCGAGGCGCTCTCCCTCAAGGTGCAGGCCCCCCCCAGCCTCAACGGGCTGTCGGTCGCCATCCACGGCCTGCGCCATCAGGATCTGCAAGAGGGGCTGCCCCTCGAAGAGGCCCTGCGCCAGCTGCTGGCCTTCATCGGGCCACGGGAACTGGTGGGCTACCACATTGCCTATGACCTTCGCATCCTCAACCTGGCCTGCCATCAGCGCTGGGGGCTGCACCTGCCCCAGCGCGGCATAGAGGTGAGCCGCCTCTATCACGACAAGATCTACCGCCGCCACCCCGATGCCGTCATCGATCTGCACCTGGCCGCCATCTGCGAGCATCTTGCCCTGCCGCCCCTGCCCGCCCACGACGCCCTGGCGGATGCCGCCGCCGCGGGCCTCATCTTCCTGCGCCTCACCCGGGGCGGCCCCCTGACTTATCCCAAAGTCTAATTGTCGACAAATAACATTTAATTCACATTTCAGTTACATGGGCAGGCCTCCTGCTCGGTAGGGACAAGTTCACACACAGTCGACACAACCGTCACGGAGAACTGCAATGGAACAGCAACGCTATCTGAGGATCCAGCAAGATCCTATCTTCCAGGAGTTGGTCAGCAAACGCCAACGCTTCGCCTGGACCCTCTCCATCCTGATGCTGGGGCTCTACCTGGCATTCATCCTGCTCATCGCCTTCGCCCCCGGCTGGCTCGGCACGCCGCTGAGTGAAGGGTCTGCCATCACCCGTGGCATCCCGGTGGGGGTGGGTCTCATCCTCTCCTCCTTCGTGCTGACCGGCATCTATGTCTATCGCGCCAACGGCGAGTTTGACGAGCTGAACAACCAGATCCTCAAGGGAGCTCAATCATGAGCGGCATCTCCATGAAACAGACCGCCTTGCTGCTGCTCGGCGGCCTTCTCTCCACCCCCCTGCTGGCGGCCGATGCGCTGACGGGCGAGGTGCAGCGCCAGCCCCTCAACGTGCCGGCCATCGTCATGTTCGTTGCCTTCGTGGCCGCCACCCTGTTCATCACCTACTGGGCCTCCAAGCGCAACCGCTCGGCCTCCGACTACTACGCCGCCGGCGGGCGCATCACCGGCTTCCAGAATGGCCTGGCCATCGCCGGTGACTACATGTCCGCCGCCTCCTTCCTCGGCATCTCCGCCCTGGTCTACACCTCGGGCTATGACGGCCTCATCTACTCCATCGGCTTCCTGGTGGGCTGGCCCATCATCCTGTTCCTCATCGCTGAGCGGCTGCGCAACCTCGGCAAGTACACCTTCGCCGACGTCGCCTCCTACCGCCTCAAGCAGACCGAGGTACGTACCCTCTCCGCCAGCGGTTCCCTGGTGGTGGTGGCCCTCTACCTCATCGCCCAGATGGTCGGTGCCGGCAAGCTCATCGAGCTCCTGTTCGGCCTGCAATATCACATCGCCGTGGTACTGGTCGGGATCCTGATGGTGCTCTACGTGCTGTTTGGCGGCATGCTGGCCACCACCTGGGTACAGATCATCAAGGCGGTGATGCTGCTCTCCGGCGCCTCCTTCATGGCCATCATGGTGATGAAGTCCGTCAACTTCGACATCGGCGCCCTGTTCAGCGAAGCGGTCAAGGTACACGCCAACGGCATCGCCATCATGAGCCCGGGCGGCCTGGTCTCCGACCCCATCTCCGCCATCTCGCTGGGACTGGCATTGATGTTCGGCACCGCCGGCCTGCCCCACATCCTGATGCGCTTCTTCACCGTGGGTGACGCCAAGGAAGCCCGCAAGTCGGTATTCTACGCCACCGGTTTCATCGGCTACTTCTACATCCTGACCTTCATCATCGGCTTCGGTGCCATCCTGCTGGTCAGCACCAACCCGGCCTTCAAGGACGCCACCGGCGCCCTGCTCGGCGGCACCAACATGGCGGCCGTACACCTGGCCGATGCCGTGGGTGGCAGCCTGTTCCTCGGCTTCATCAGCGCCGTGGCCTTCGCCACCATCCTCGCGGTGGTCGCCGGCCTCACCCTGGCGGGTGCGTCTGCGGTCTCCCACGACCTCTATGCCTGCGTGCTGAAGAAGGGCAAGGCCAACGAAGTGGACGAGCTGCGGGTCTCCAAGATGACAACCCTGGTACTGGGTGTGGTCGCCATCGGCCTTGGCATCCTGTTCGAGAAGCAGAACATCGCCTTCATGGTGGGTCTGGCCTTCTCCATCGCGGCAAGCTGCAACTTCCCGGTGCTCTTCCTCTCCATGTTCTGGTCTCGCCTGACGACGCGCGGTGCCGTCTACGGTGGCTGGATGGGGCTGGTGAGCGCGGTCACCCTGATGATCCTGGGCCCCACCATCTGGGTGAAGGTGCTGGGTCATGCCGAGCCCATCTACCCGTACGAGTACCCGGCCCTCTTCTCAATGGCCATCGCTTTCATCGGGATCTGGTTCTTCTCGGTGACCGACAAGTCCCAAAATGCCAGCGACGAACATGCGAAGTTCTTCCCGCAGTTCGTGCGCTCCCAGACCGGGCTCGGTGCCGCCAGCGCCAGCTCCCACTAAGCCCCGTCACTTTGTTTCCAAGCCGGCCCTGTGCCGGCTTTTTCTTTTCTCTTCCCCCTCTTCGCTATCTGGGGCCCGGCATCAGAGTCAATCTCTTCGCGGTTACCGCCACCGACCCGCTGCAATAGCGCCAGATCACAGTTCTCGCTAAAACTTTCGGGGGATCTGTGCCATAATGCGCGCCATTTGACAGACCAACCGGGACATTCCAGTGCTTTCAAGCAACAACATCACCATGCAGTTCGGCGCCAAGCCGCTGTTTGAGAACATCAGCGTCAAGTTTGGCGGCGGCAACCGCTACGGCCTCATCGGCGCAAACGGCTGTGGCAAGTCCACCTTCATGAAGATCCTCGGCGGCGATCTGGAGCCCACTGGCGGTAATGTGAGCCTGGACGTCAACGAGCGCATCGGTAAGCTGCGCCAGGATCAGTTCGCCTACGAAGAGATGCGCGTACTGGACGTGGTCATGATGGGTCACACCGAGCTGTGGGCCGCCATCGCCGAGCGTGACGCCATCTATGCGAACCTGGAAGCGACCGACGAAGACTACATGAAGGCTGCCGAGCTCGAAGGCCTGGTCGCCGAGTACGACGGCTACACTGCCGAAGCCCGCGCGGGCGAGCTGCTGCTGGGGGCCGGCATTCCCATCGAGCAGCACAACGGCCCCATGAGCGAAGTAGCCCCGGGCTGGAAGCTGCGGGTGCTGCTGGCACAGGCGCTGTTCTCCAACCCCGATATCCTGCTGCTGGACGAACCGACCAACAACCTGGACATCAACACCATTCGCTGGCTGGAGCAGGTACTGAACGATCGTGAGAGCACCATGATCATCATCTCGCACGACCGTCACTTCCTGAACTCCGTCTGCACCCACATGGCGGATCTGGATTACGGCGAGCTGCGGGTCTACCCGGGCAACTACGACGAGTACATGACCGCGGCCACCCAGGCCCGCGAGCGTCTGATCGCCGACAACGCCAAGAAGAAGGCTCAGATCGCCGATCTGCAATCCTTCGTCTCCCGTTTCAGCGCCAACGCCTCCAAGTCCAGCCAGGCGACCTCACGCCTCAAGCAGATCGACAAGATCAAGATTGAAGAAGTGAAGGTCTCCAGCCGTCAGAACCCCTTCATCCGCTTCGAGCAGGAGAAGAAGCTCTATCGCAACATCCTGGAAGTGGAAGGCGTTTCCAAGGGTTATGGCGAGGCGCCCCTGTTCAAGGGCCTCAACATGATGCTGGAAGTGGGCGAGAAAGTCGCCATCCTGGGGACCAACGGCATCGGTAAATCCACCCTGATCAAGACCCTCGTCGGCTCACTGGCACCGGATACCGGCACCATCAAATGGTCCGAGAACGCCCAGATCGGCTACTACGCCCAGGATCACGCGGAAGACTTCGACACCGATCTCAACGTGTTCGACTGGATGGCCCAGTGGAAACAGGCCAACGAAGACGAACAGGCAGTGCGCTCCGTGCTGGGTCGTCTGCTGTTCTCCCAGGACGACATCAAGAAGCCGGTCAAGGTGCTCTCCGGTGGTGAACAGGGCCGCATGCTGTTCGGCAAGCTGATGATGCAGCGCCCCAACATCCTTATCATGGATGAGCCGACCAACCACCTGGACATGGAATCCATCGAATCCTTGAACCTGGCGCTGGAGATGTATCAGGGCACCCTTATCTTCGTCTCCCACGACCGCGAGTTCGTCTCCTCCCTGGCGACCCGGATCCTGGAGCTGACCGAGAACGGCATCCGTGACTTCGGCGGTACCTACGAGGATTACCTGCGCACCCAGGGTGTGGTGTAAGCCTCCCCTGCTCAGGTCATCATGCAAACCGGCGCCCAGGCGCCGGTTTTTTTATTGTCTTATATGTACGCCGGCCTACCCGTGCTGCCAATCTATCCGCAGTGCCTGTCTATCCGTATTGCCTATCTATCAGCGTGGCCTGTCTGCCTGTGCTCCGGGTCGCCGAGTCCCTCGCCGCTGGCATCCCCTGACCCCGAACCGACCTCAGTGAGATGCACTGTCAGTATGCCCAGGACGTGGGAAGCAAATCCCCGGGCACCAAGATACTGCCAAGGCCATTCATATCAACGCACTTCATCTGCATTGACCAGAAATCATCGATAGATAACGCTACATAATCAAAACTTCATAGATAAAAAAACGGCCCCGATGTGGGGCCGTTTTTGATGGATTGCGATGCCGGATTACTCGACGGTCGCTTCCACGTCAGTGAAGTACTCAATCTTGGCGGACTTGCGCAGCCCGTCGATGAGCGCCTTGTAGTCGGCCTGGGCCTTGCCCTGGCCAAGCTGGCCTTGCAGCAGGTTGACCATCTCGGACGGCTTCTCGGTCACATTGACCTTGTCCAGCGCCACTACCACGCGATCGCCGTTGGCTTCGGCAACCAGTTCGACGCTCGGCTTGCCATCCTTCGGATGGGGCATGCGGAACGCCTGGGCCAGCAGGTTCTGATCCAGATCCTGAGTGAAGCGCACGACACCCTTGTGGGCCTCGACCTTGGCACCCAGGGCGGTCAGATCGGCCTGGATATCGTCACCGGCATGCAGTTTGTCCAGCAGGGCCTGCGCCTTGCCACGGGCCACTTCGCTCGCCTTGTCATGCTTGATGGCCGCAACCACCTGCTCCTTGACCTCAGCCAGCGGCTTGGCGGCCTTGGGCTGATGGCCCATGATGTGCAGCACCAGTGCCTTGCCATCCCCGAGTTCAATCACGTCGGAGTTGGTGTTGTCATCGCGCAGCTGTTCGGAGAAGGCGGCGGAGATCACCTTGGGATCGTTCAGCGGTGCCGGGGCATCGGCCTGGCTGAAGTAATCGGAGGAGACCACCTTCAGGCCCATGGCTTCTGCGGTCAGATCCAGGGAGTCCGGGTTCTCGAAGCTGCTGTCAGCCATCTTCTGCTGCTCGGCAAAGAACTGCTCCTTGGCCTTGTCAGACTGCAGACGGGTGATGGTCTCGCTCATCACATCGACAAACGGCTTGGTCTTGGCCGGTTCGACCGCCAGCAGCTTGATGATGTGGAAACCGAACGGGCTCTTCACCACGGTGGAGAGATCGCCAGCCTTGGCCAGGGCAAAGGCCGCCTTCTCGAAGGCCGGATCCATCACCCCTTTCTCGAACCAGTCCAGCTCGCCGCCCTTCTTGGCGGAGAAGGTATCGGACGAGTTGGCCTTGGCCAGGGCAGCGAAATCTTCACCGCCTTTCGCCTTGGTCAGCAGGGCTTCGGCTTGCTGCTCGGCCGCCTTCTCATCCTTGCCAAACGGGATCAGGATGTGGGCCACCTGACGACGCTCCACACGCTGGAACAGGTCCTGGTGCTGATCGTAGTAATCCTGCGCATCCTGCTCGGTCACCTTGATGTCTTTGCTCAAGGTGGCGGCATCCAGCAGCAGATAGTCGACCTTGACCTTCTCGTCATTCATGAAGCGGGTGCTGTTGGCCTTGTAGAACTGCTCTACCTCGGCGTCGGTCACCTGAACCTCGTCGACGTAGGCTGCGGCCGCCAGGCGCACCAGACGCAGATCGCGCGTCTGGTTGTAGAGCTTGTCGAGCTGTTCGGCTTCACCCTTGAGGGCGAATTCGGAACCCAGCACGGCGCCCATCAGCTGCTGACGCACCATGTCCTGGCGCAGGGAGTCACGGAACATCTCCGGAGTCATGCCGGCGCGGCGGATGAGTTGCAGATAGCGGTCGTTGTTGAACTTGCCGTTCTCGGCAAATTCCGGCATGGCGACGATGGCCTGCTTGATCTGCTCGTCGCTGACGCGCAGACCCAGCTCACGGGCCTTGCCGTCGATCAGTGCCTGATCGATGAGACGGTCAAGAACGCCGCGGCGGAACTGTTTCATGTAATCGGGATTGGCGGCCAGCTGGTTGAAGGCTTCCCCCATCTGGGATTCCATGCGGGCCCGCTCGTTACGATAGGCATTCTCCAGTGCGGGAGCACTGATGTCATTGCCGTTGACGGTAGCGGGGGCGGTACGTGCCGGGCCATTGAGGTAGCTACCTACACCGGCCAAGGCAAAGGAGAGGATGATCAGGCCCAAGATAACCTTGGCTACCTTGCCCTGCGCCCCTTCGCGTAGTTTATCCAACATCATGTTTGTACTTATGCTCCCGAACTCGATGGGCGTAAATAATGAAAAGGCGCACCGATTGCGATGCGCCTTGGTCAATCAGTATGAGGGAGAGCCCTCTCACTTGTCTGGTCTGTGACCAAGGACGGTGCCGATGTGATATCAGCGTCCGGCTTAGTTGACCGCGTCTTTCAGGGCCTTGCCGGCTTTGAAGGCAGGAACTTTACCGGCGGCGATTTCGATGGTCGCACCAGTTTGCGGATTGCGGCCGGAGCGAGCAGCACGCTCACGAACAGCGAAAGTACCGAAGCCAACCAGCGCAACCTGGTCACCCTCTTTCAGCGCTTCACCAACGGCATCGATGAAAGCATCCAGCGCACGGCCAGCAGCGGCTTTGGAGATATCAGCACCGTCTGCAATCTTGTCAATCAGTTGAGATTTATTCACTCTTATTTTCCCCTATTATCGAACATCGCTGCGGCGCTGATTTCCCTGGCCACAACAGTGGAGGTTTTATAGCAAGCCTCCTGATCAGTTGCAAGTGACAATCTGGCGCAAACCCGCGCCACATCACGCATTGCGACTCATCATGAGTACCCGATCGGTGGTCAAGGCTACTTCCGTTATCCGGCGCATGCAAGCCTTAACCACCCCTCGAATGCGCCAAATTTGCGGCGCATCAACATTTACACGACAGAAACGCGTTCGAAACCCTGCGGATTGTCTTGCAGTGCCAGCGCCAGCACCTCATCTATCCAGCGAACCGGATAGATTTCAAGGTCTTGTTTGACGTTGGCCGGGATTTCTTCCAGGTCCCGCTCGTTCTCTTTCGGGATCAGCACCCGCTTGATGCCACCACGGTGAGCCGCCAGCAGCTTCTCCTTGAGACCACCGATGGGCAGCACTTCGCCGCGCAGGGTGATCTCGCCGGTCATGGCCACATCGGCACGCACCGGGTTGCCAGTCAGGCTGGAGACCAGGGCGGTACACATGGCGATACCGGCGCTCGGGCCGTCTTTCGGGGTTGCCCCTTCCGGCACGTGCACGTGGATATCGCGCTTCTCGTAGAAGTCGCCGTTGATGCGCAGCTTCTCGGCACGGGCCCGCACCACCGTCATGGCCGCCTGGATGGACTCCTGCATCACATCACCGAGCGATCCGGTGTAGGTGAGCTTGCCCTTGCCCGGCATGTTGGTGGTCTCGATGGTGAGCAGATCTCCCCCCACCTCGGTCCAGGCCAGACCGCACACCTGACCAATCTGGTTCTGGTCGGTGGCCTTGCCGTAGTCGAAGCGCTGTACCCCGAGGAACTCCTTGAGGTTCTCCTGATTGACCAGAACATGCTTGATGCTCTTGTCCAGCAGGATCCGCTTGACCGCCTTGCGACAGATCTTGGAGATCTCGCGCTCCAGACTACGCACCCCCGCCTCGCGGGTGTAGTAGCGGATGACCCCGATCAGCGCCGAGTCATCGATGGTGATCTCCGCAGGCTTCAAGCCGTTGCGCTGGATCTGCTTGGCCACCAGATGCTGCTTGGCGATATTGAGCTTCTCGTCCTCGGTGTAACCGGACAGACGGATCACTTCCATCCGGTCCAGCAGCGGACCCGGGATGTTCATGGAGTTGGAGGTGGCCACGAACATCACGTCCGACAGGTCATAATCCACTTCCAGATAGTGATCGTTGAAGCTGCTGTTCTGTTCGGGATCCAGTACTTCCAGCAAGGCAGACGCGGGATCGCCGCGCATGTCCGAGCTCATCTTGTCGATCTCGTCGAGCAGGAACAGCGGGTTCTTCACGCCGACTTTCGCCATCTTCTGGATGAGCTTGCCGGGCATGGAGCCGATGTAGGTACGACGATGACCGCGGATCTCCGCCTCGTCACGCACGCCGCCGAGCGCCATGCGCACATATTTGCGGCCGGTGGCCTTGGCGATGGACTGACCGAGCGAGGTCTTGCCCACACCGGGAGGCCCAACCAGGCAGAGGATGGGGCCCTTGAGCTTGTTGACCCGCGCCTGCACCGCCAGATACTCGAGGATGCGATCCTTGACCTTGTCCAGGCCATAATGATCCGCGTCCAGCACCTCCTGGGCCTTGCCGAGGTCTTTTTTGACCTTGGAGCGGGCCTTCCAGGGCACCTGCACCATCCAGTCCACGTAGCTGCGCACGACCGTGGCTTCGGCGGACATGGGGGACATCATCTTCAGCTTGGCGAGTTCGGCCTGGGCCTTCTCACGGGCATCTTCCGGCATCCCCGCCTCTTCAATCTTGCGATTGAGGGCTTCGAATTCGTCCGGACTGTCTTCCAGCTCACCCAGCTCTTTCTGGATGGCCTTCATCTGCTCGTTGAGGTAATACTCCCGCTGGCTCTTCTCCATCTGCTTCTTGACCCGGGAGCGGATGCGTTTCTCGACCTGCAGCAGGTCGATCTCCGACTCCATCATGGCCATCAGAAACTCGATGCGCTCGGACACGGAGGCGATTTCCAGCACCTTCTGCTTGTCTTCGAGCTTGAGCGGCATGTGGGCCGCCATGGTGTCAGCCAGGCGTGCAGCATCATCGATCGCCGAGATCGAGGTGAGCACCTCGGGCGGGATCTTCTTGTTGAGCTTGATGTAACCTTCAAACTGGCCGATGGCGGAGCGCACCAGCACATCCTGGTCCTTCTCGTCGATGGCGGCAGACGCGATGTACTGCGCCTCCCCGACGAAGAAGTCCTTGTCATCGATCACCCGCTCAAGACGGGCACGCTGACCCCCTTCCACCAGCACCTTGACGGTGCCATCCGGCAGCTTGAGCATCTGCAAAATGTTGGCCACTGTCCCGACGGTGAAGATCTCCTCCACCGTAGGCTCGTCTGTCGACGCATCCTTCTGGGCCACCAGCAGGACTTTCTTGTCCTGCTCCATGGCCGCTTCCAGACAGCGAATGGATTTTTCCCGCCCCACAAAGAGTGGAATGACCATGTGGGGGTAAACCACCACGTCACGAAGAGGCAGGACGGGAATCTCGATGCGTTCAGAACGCTCTAGGTTCATATATGTCCTCTCGGCTTGTTATACCGTTGGCAAAGCGCTTGGCAGAGTATATGGGGGCGCAAAGATGAGATTCAATCGCCTTGGCCGTAAAAAGCAAGAAAGGGGCAAAACGCCCCTTTATGTGATTAAAAATCAGCCAGTTACTCTGAAGCAGCGGCCTGAGTCTCGGAATTGTCGTAGATCATCAGGGGAGCGGAGTCGCCCTTGATCACCGTCTCGTCGATCACCACCTTGCTGACCCCTTTCAGGGACGGCAGGTCGTACATGGTGTCGAGCAGCACGGCTTCGACAATGGATCGCAGACCCCGGGCACCGGTTTTGCGCTCCATCGCCTTGCGCGCGATGGCGTTCAGGGCGTCGTCACGGAACTCCAGTTCCACCTCTTCCAGGGCGAACAGGGCGGCATACTGCTTGGTCAGGGCGTTTTTCGGCTCTTTCAGGATCTGGATGAGGGCAGCCTCGTCCAGCTCGGTGAGGGTCGCCACCACGGGCAGACGGCCGATGAACTCGGGGATGAGACCGTATTTGATCAAATCTTCCGGTTCTACCTTGGCAAAGTTCTCGCTCAGGGTCGCCTTGGCATTCTTGGACTTGACGTCAGCGCCAAAGCCGATGCCGGTTCCCTTGACGGAGCGCTGCTCGATGACCTTGTCCAGGCCCGCGAAGGCGCCACCACAGATGAACAGGATCTTGGAGGTATCGACCTGCAAGAACTCCTGCTGCGGGTGCTTGCGACCCCCTTGCGGCGGTACCGAGGCGATGGTGCCCTCGATCAGCTTGAGCAGTGCCTGCTGCACCCCTTCCCCGGAGACGTCGCGGGTGATGGAGGGGTTGTCCGACTTGCGGGAGATCTTGTCGATCTCGTCGATGTAGACGATGCCACGCTGGGCCTTCTCCACGTCGTAGTCGCACTTTTGCAGCAGCTTCTGGATGATGTTCTCCACGTCCTCGCCCACGTAACCGGCTTCGGTCAGGGTGGTGGCATCGGCCATGGTGAAGGGCACATCCAGCAGGCGAGCCAGTGTCTCGGCCAGCAGGGTCTTGCCGCTGCCGGTGGGACCGATCAGCAGAATGTTGGACTTGCCGAGCTCGACGCCCCCTGACTCACTACCGCTGCGCAGGCGCTTGTAGTGGTTGTAGACTGCAACGGCCAGTACCTTCTTGGCGTACTCCTGACCGATCACGTAGTCATCCAGGTGAGCACGGATCTCATGAGGGGTCGGCAGCTCGCTGCCATCACGCTTGGGGGAGATCTCGCGGATCTCCTCGCGGATGATATCGTTGCACAGCTCGACACACTCGTCACATACATAGACGGAAGGGCCAGCGATCAGCTTGCGCACTTCATGCTGGCTCTTGCCGCAGAAAGAGCAATAAAGCAGCTTGTCGCCCTCACCCTTGCGTTTCTCTGTCATTCAGCAACCTCGTTTTATCAATAGAGGATGGATATCGTCCTGCTGAGTTTACAACAGGACGGGGCACCCTGCTCAAGCACACCCTTTGGGAAAATCGTCACCCAGGAGCGCTCAAGTCGGCTTGACGGACCTGACCGTGACTCAGCCGCGCTGGCTCAGGATGCCGTCCACCAGACCATAGGCCACGGCCTGCTCCGCCGACATGAAGTTGTCACGGTCGGTATCGCGCTCGATGGTGGCCATGTCCTGACCGGTATGGAAGGCCAGACGATCGTTCAGGGTGTTCTTGATCTTCAAAATTTCCTGGGCGTGGATCTGGATATCAGAAGCCTGACCCTGGAAGCCGCCAAGGGGCTGGTGGATCATCACCCGGGCGTTTGGCAGGCAGAAGCGCTTGCCCTTGGCACCACCGGCCAGCAGGAAGGCGCCCATGGAGCAGGCCTGCCCCATACAGACGGTGCTGACGTCCGGTTTGATGAACTGCATGGTGTCATAGATGGACATCCCCGCAGTGACCGCGCCACCCGGCGAGTTGATGTAGATGCTGATGTCCTGATCCGGGTTCTCGGATTCGAGGAACAGCAGTTGAGCCACCACCAGGTTCGCCATGTGATCCTCGACCTGACCGGTCAGGAAGATCACCCGCTCTTTGAGCAGACGGGAATAGATGTCGTAGGAACGCTCACCCTTGGCCGTTTGCTCTACCACCATAGGGATGAGCGCATTGCGTGGGGATTCAGTCACATCGTTATAGTTTTTGTACATAAGGCATTGTCCCTAAAATAAAATGGCCCGAGTGGAGATCACACGAGCCATTATACTTAACAGTTTTGACCTTAAGTCAAATGATCTTAGGCAGCGGCACCGGACTTGTTGATCACGTCGTCGAAGGCCACTTCTTTCTCGGTCACTTGGGCCTTGGACAGGATCAGGTCGATGGCTTGATCTTCAACCGCCAGATTGCGGACGCCGTTCAGCATCTGCTCGTTCTTCTGGTAGTACTCGATCACTTCCTTCGGATCTTCGTAAGCGGTGGCCATGGACTCGATGATGCTGGTCACACGGGCCTCGTCAGCCTTGATCTCGTTGGTGCGGATGACATCACCCAGCAGCAGACCCACGCGGACGCGGCGCTCGGCTTGAGCCTGGAACAGCTCGGCCGGCAGCTCGGGAGCGTTGCCGCCCTGGAAGCCACCGAAACGCTGCAGCGCCTGCTGACGCAGGGTGTCGATTTCCTGGACAACGGCAGCCTTGGGCAGATCGATCTGGTTGGCTTCAACCAGGCCGTTCAGCACTTGCTCTTTCACGCTGTTTTTCAGGGCCTGGGCCAGTTCGCGCTCCATGTTCTTGCGCACTTCGGCTTTCAGCTCTTCCACGTTGCCGCTTTCGATGCCGAAGCGCTTGACGAACTCTTCGGTCAGCTCAGGCAGTACCTGCTCTTCAACCTTGGTCAGCTTGGAGGCAAACTTGGCCGCCTTGCCTTTCAGGTTTTCGGCGTGGTAGTCAACCGGGAAGGTCACGTCGATGGTGAACTCGTCGCCTGCTTTCTTGCCGATGATGGCGTCTTCGAAGCCCGGGATCATGCGGCCAGCGCCCAGTTCCAGTGCGAAGCCTTCGGCCTTGCCGCCGTCGAACTCTTCACCGTCGATGGAGCCGACGAAGTCCAGGGTCACACGCATGCCGTTGGCGGCAGCGGTGTCCACTTCGGACCAGGTGGCGTGCTGCTTGCGCAGGGTGTCGATCATGTTGGCCAGATCGGCATCCTTGACGGAAGCAACCGGCTTCTCGACCTTGATGCTCTCCAGACCGGCAACTTCAAACTCAGGGTACACTTCGAAAGTGGCTGTGAATTCGAAATCCTGGCCTTCCTTGATCTCTTTCGGATCCATGGTCGGCGCACCGGCCGGGCTCAGTTTGTTTTCGATGATGGCTTTGATGAAGTTGTTCTGCATCATTTCATCGGCAACGCGGGCATGGGCCATGGCACCAAACATCTTCTTGATGATGGTCGCCGGTGCCTTGCCAGGACGGAAGCCGTCGATGCGACGAGTCTTGGCCAGGCCATTCAATTCTTTGCGCACGGCAGCGTCAACGGTCGCAGCCGGTACGGTGATGGTAAGACGGCGTTCCAGACCCTGGGTTGTCTCTACAGAAACTTGCATTCTTTTACCTCGTTCAACTCAGCACTGCGTGCTGACCCTTTATTACCCCTGGGCACATACCCGGAGTCTTCCTGTTTATAAAGACAACGACTGTCTTTGTGATGAGAAAATTTGACGCGACATTATAGCGGCGCACAGTGGTCGCGTCGAGCCGCACATCCCCCATCCGGGGCGCAGACGGCACAATTTGCGCAAGTCTGACCCCTATATGGGGAAAGCGGGCCGCGAGTTCAAGCATCCAGGGCGCAATAATTTGCACTGGCTCACTCTTTTTGCCCCAAAAGCCCCTATTTTTCATGAAAATGGGCCCCAGACCGGGCCAGGCCTGGGGGCTGCGACCCAAACTGTCCGCCTTGTCATCTCAACCATTGCGTCCCTTGATGGGGATCGCTATGGTGACAGCCAACTTATGAGTCTGGAGTGACCCAAATGACCTTTTTTCGCTTCTTGTTTAACCTGCTCTGGTTTGTACTGGGGGGCGTCTTCATGGGACTGGCCTGGTGGCTGGCCGGGCTGCTCTGTTTCGTCTCCCTGATAGGGATCCCCTGGGGACGCGCCTGCTTCGTCATCGGCACCTTCACTTTCTTCCCGTTTGGCAAGCAGGCGGTGAGTCGCAAGTCCATGACAGGCCAGAGCGACATCGGCACCGGTGCCCTCGGGATGATTGGCAACATCCTCTGGTTCCTGGTGATCGGGGTCTGGCTCGCCATCGGCCACATCGCCTCGGCCCTGGCCTGCTTCGTCACCATCGTCGGCATCCCCTTCGGCATCCAGCACCTCAAACTCGCCCTGATCGCCCTGGCCCCCATCGGCCAGATGGTAGTGACCAATCAGGAAGCCGAGTCCGGCCGCTATATCCGTTAATTCGCCCGTCGCAGACTAGGCGAAGGCGCGGAAAAAAGGGCAGACTAGAGTCTGCCCTTTTTCATTGCCATTGTTCGAGGTCTCCATGCTTCCCAGCCATTTCTTCGCCAACCTCGCCCGCATGCGGCTCATCTACCGCTGGCCGCTGATGCGCAACATCCAGCCGGAGAACATCGCCGAGCACAGCCTGCAGGTCGCCATGGTCGCCCATGCCCTCGGCGTCATCGGCAACCGCTTGTTCGGGGGTAACGTCGATGCCAACCGTGCCGCCGTCATGGCCCTCTACCACGACAGCAGCGAGGTGTTGACCGGCGATCTCCCCACCCCGGTCAAGTACTTCAACCCCGAGATAGCCCGTGAATACAAGAAGATAGAGCTTGCCGCCGAGCAACGCCTGCTGGGGATGCTGCCCCCTGAACTGGTCGAGGATTTTCGCCCCCTGCTGGACTCGGGTGCCCAGGACGACGCGCTCGCCCGGCTGGTGAAAGACGCGGACACCCTCTGCGCCTACACCAAGTGCCTCGAGGAAATTAATGCCGGCAACCGGGAGTTTGAACCGGCCAGGAAACGCCTCGAACAGATGCTGGACGCGCGGATGAATCCCGCCATGCGCTACTTTATCGAGGTGTTTGTGGCGAGTTTTTCACTGCCTCTTGATGAATTGAATGCCCATTGATGCTGCCACTTATCATTTCCACATGATTTAACCTCACCCACACCCTTTGGAGCAGCCTTTTCAGGGTTCCCCAGCAAGCAAAAGGGCCCCGCAGGGCCCTTGTCATCATCACAGTCATCTTGAACCATCAATGCCCCAGCTCCCGGGACGGCACCAGGCCGCTCGCCCGCCAGGCGGGATAGAGGGTCGCCACCAGGCTCATCAGGATGGCGGCGCTGGTCACGATCACCAGATCCTGCATGTGCAGCTCGGTGGGCAGGAAGTCGATGAAGTAGATGTCCGGGTTGAGGAAGCGATGACCGATGAGGGTCTCGACGAAGCTCAGGATCTGGGTCAGCTTGCTCGACAGCAGGCCGCCGAGCAACGCTCCAAGCAGCGCCCCCGCCACCCCGTTCACCATGCCCTGGATGACGAAGGTGAGCCGGATCTGGCCCGGGCTTGCTCCCATGGTCTTGAGGATCGCTATCTCGCTGCGTTTCTCGTTCACCGCCATCACCAGGGTGGAGACGATGTTGAAGCAGGCCACCGCCACCACCATCAGCATCACCACGTACATGACGGTGCGCACCATCTGGATGTCCTGATAGAGGTAGCCCTGACGGCTCATCCAGCTGCTGATGTAGACGTAGTGCGGGAACTTGCTCGCCGCCGCCACCGTGATGGACTGCGCCTTGAGCACGTCATTGACCTTGAGGCTGAACCCCTCCACGTCCTTGCCCATGCCGGTGATGGCCTGGGCATCCGCCAGATGCATGAAACCGAGCAGGCCGTCGAGCTGACCGCCGATCTCCATCAGCCCCACCACGGTGAGCGCCTCGCGCTTGGGGTTCTTGATACCGCTGGCATCGCCCCCCTGGGGCAGCAACAGGGCGACCTGATCCCCTATCTTGACCCCCAGCTTGTCGGCGATGGTCTTGCCGAGGATCACCTCCTTCTCGCCGGGCTCCAGTTCACGCAGGCCACGGCCCGTCATGTACTTGCCTGCATCCGACAGGTTAGCCTCGAGCTCCGGCAGCACGGCGCGCAGCTGGACGCCCTTCAAGGCAGAACCGTGCTCCAGCAGGCCGTCCAGGCGGATCACCGGGGCCGCGGCCTCGATCCCCGGCTGGGCCAGCAGGTAGTCCCGAAGTTTCGGCCAGTTGGGCAGCGGCGCCTCCATGCCGATGAGCTCGCCGTGAGGCACCACGGAGAGCACCCGGTTCTTTAGCTCTCGCTCGAAGCCGTTCATGGCCGAGAGTCCCAAAATCAGCGCCATCACCCCGAGGGCGATGCCGATGAGAGAGGAGGCGGAGATGAAGGCGATGAAGCCGTTGCGGCGGCGAGAGCGGCTGTAACGCAGGCCCAGGAACAGGGGCAGCGGTTTGAACATCAGGCGACCTCCGCCATGACGCCGCTCACCAGGGTCACCCGTCGGTGCAGCTTGGCGGCGAGGCTCAAATCGTGGGTCACCACCACGAAGGCGGTGCCGAGCTCGCGGTTCAGCTCGCACAAGAGCTCGTAGACGGCGGTGGCGCTGGCGTGATCCAGGTTGCCGGTGGGCTCGTCCGCCAGCACCAGGCTGGGCTCGTTGACCAGGGCGCGGGCGATGGCCACCCGCTGGCGCTCGCCACCGGAGAGCTCGGAGGGCCTGTGATTGAGGCGATGGGAGAGCCCCACCCGCCCCAGCATCCGGGTCGCCTTCTCGCTGGCGCTTGCCACCGACTCGCCGGCGATGAGCAGCGGCATGGCGGTGTTTTCCAGCGCCGTGAACTCCGCGAGCAGGTGGTGGAACTGATAGACAAAACCCAGCTCCTGATTGCGGAATCGGGCCTGGGTACGGCTGTCCCAGTGGTGAATGTCCTGACCATTGAACAGCACGCTGCCGCTGCTGGGGTTATCCAGCGCGCCCATCAAATGCAGCAAGGTGGTCTTGCCGGAGCCCGAGCTCCCCACCACCGCCAGCATCTCGCCGGGGGCCACGGACAGGTCTATCCCCTTGAGCACTTGCGTCTCGAGATTGCCCTCTTTATAGACATGGTTCAGGGCCTCACAGCGCAGCAGCGGCTCGCGGGACGGATTGTCGCGGGACTCGGCGCCACGCACTACAGGCTCATTCATAAAAGGGGCTCCGCTTGGGGAAGTAATAACAGAAGAATTATTCATGACGCAGTGCCTCGGCCGGTTTGACCCGGGCCGCACGGGCCGCCGGGTAGAGGGTGGCACTGAAGCTCAGCAGCACGGCGCCGAGCAAGATGGTGATGACCTGGGCGGGCTCGACGATGACCGGCAGGCCCGAGCCCCCCGCCGCCATATAGAGGTTGAGCCCCACCGCATTGAGCAGGGGGTTGAGACCAAGGGACAGCCCCAGTCCCGCCAGGCCGCCAAACAGGGCGCCGATGACGCCGCTGGACGCCCCCAGCACCATGAAGATCTTGACGATACCGGACTCGCTCATGCCCATGGTGCGCAGGATGGCCACCTCCCCTTCCTTGTCGGTGACGACCATCACCAGGGCCGAGAGGATGTTGAAGGTGGCGACCGCGATGATCAGCACCAGCATCAGCCCCATCATGCGCTTCTCCATGGCCACCGCCTGGAACAGCTCGCCGCGCTCCCGGCGCCAATCCTGCCACTCCAGCCCGTCAGGCAGCGCCGTCTTGATCACCTCGTCGGCGGCGAAGGGATCGTCCAGCCAGAGGCGGATGCCACCGACGGTGTCATCCGGCAGGCGCAACATGCGTTGGGCATCACCCAGCGCGATCAGTGCCACCTGGCTGTCCACGTCGGCCCCGACCCCGAAGATGCCGGAGACGGTGAACAGCCGCTGGGCCGGTACCCGGCCAAACGGCGTGAAGCGGGTGCCTTCGGTCAGAATGAGGCGCACCTGATCCCCGAGCGACACCTTCAGGCGATTCGCCACCCCCTGCCCCAGCACGATGTGGTATTCACCCCGTTGCAGGCTGCTGAGCTGCCCCGCCAGCATCTGGGCGTGGAGGATGTCATCTTTCGGCCAAAGCGCCGGGTCGATGCCCTGCACGCTCACCCCGGTCAGCTGACCCGGGCTCTGCAACATGCCTTCGCTGTCGAGCATGGGGGCATGGGCCACCACGTGAGGCAGCCTGGCCAGGTCCGGCAGCCCCTCGGGCGCCGTCTCGATACGGCCGGCGGGATTGGTCACCACCACGTGGGGGATCACCCCGAGGATGCGCCCCTTGAGCTGCCCCTCGAAGCCGTTCATCACGGAGATGACCACCATCAGGGCGGCGACCCCGATGGCGATGCCGAAAGTGGAAAACAGGGAGATGAAGGAGACGAAGCGGTTACTGCGTCGCGAGCCTGCATAACGCAGGCCGATGGCCAGCGACAATGGCTGAAAAAGTCCAGTCTTCAAGGATATCTACGTTGCCAACAAAATAAGATACCGGATAATAAAGGCAAACAGACTAGGACAACAAGGGATAGCCTCCATGCAGGAACAGTTCTTCAGCGTCACCCATGCCACGCCGGTCAATGTGATCCCCATGCCGGCCGACTTCCATCTGCCGACGCTGGAGGCGCTGGACGCCGAACTGCCAGAACCCTTTCGCATCGCCTCCGCCATCACCGCCATCGATCTGGTGAGCAGCCGGCTGCTGCGCAGCCAGAACGAGTCGATGCACGATCTGGTCGAGATCGTCAATCAGCAGTCCCGCAAGATAGACATGATCATGGGCTATGTGCTGGCGGTGCAGGATCACCCGGAACACCGCTTCCACACCCTGCGCTTCGGCGCGGGCAACCTTGTCTACCTGCACCCGCGCCAGGGGCACGGGGAGCCCCCCCGCCCCCACCAAATCGTGCGGCTCAAGATCTTCTTGCGGGAAGAGGCTTCCGCCGTCTACTGCTACGCCGAGGTCAAACAGCTGGAACCGGGCGAGCATGGCACCCAGGTGCTGCTCGACTATGTACGGATCCGCGAGGATGACCGGGAGCTGCTGGTGCGTGCCAGCCTGCACGTGCAATCCAAACAGCTCAAGCTGCGGGCCCAGGAGCGCCAGCGCTAATTCCGGTCTCATCGCCAACGTCAACGTGAAAAGAATCGAACGATGCCAATGACAATCCCCGCCTTGCCCGCCAAAGCGGGCCAGAAGATCACCCTTGGCCAGCTGGTCGGCAGCAGCCTGGCACTGGTCGCCGCCCGTCTCACCCAGCAATCGGATCGCCCCGTTCTGCTGGTCACCGCCGATACCCCGAGCGCCCTGCGCCTCGAACAGGAACTGCAGTATCTGCTGGCTGACAAGGGCTGCCCCGTGCTGCTGTTCCCGGACTGGGAGACCCTGCCCTACGACACCTTCTCCCCCCATCAGGACATCATCTCCCAGCGCCTCGAGACCCTCTACAAGCTGCCGCAGATGAGCAGCGGCGTGCTGATCGTCCCCATCTCCACCCTGATGCTGCGCTGTGCCCCCCGGGTCTATCTGGACAAGTACAGCCTGCTGGTCAAGGCGGGCCAGCGCCTCAACCTGCAGCAGTTGCGCGGGCGTCTGGCCGAGGCCGGGTATGTGGCGGTGGAACAGGTGCTGGAGCACGGCGAGTTCGCCGCCCGCGGCTCCCTGCTGGATCTCTTCCCCATGGGCAGCAACAGCCCCTATCGCATCGACTTCTTCGACGACGAGGTGGACTCCATCCGCCCGTTCGATCCCGAGACCCAGCGCTCCAGCGAGCCGGTCAAGTCGGTGAGCCTGCTGCCCGCCCGGGAGTTTCCCACCGACGAGGGAGCCATCGAGCTGTTTCGCGGCCAATACCGGGAGCAGTTCGAGATCTCCCGCGCCGAGGGCTCCATCTATCAGGAGGTGAGCAAGGGACGCTGGCCCGCCGGCATCGAATACTATCTGCCGCTCTTCTTCAACGAGACCGCCAGCCTGTTCGACCATCTGCCAGGCAACACCCTGCTTCTCACGGTGGGAGAGATTTATCCTGCCGCCCAGCGCTTCTGGAACGATATCGGTCAGCGCTATGAGGACAGACGTTGGGATAACACCCGTCCTTTGCTGCCGCCCCAGCAGATCTATCTGCCGGTGGAGCAGCTGTTTGCGGCGCTCGGGGACTATGGCGCCGTGCGGCTGCAGGCCGACGCCACCGATGGGAGCGCCGGTCAGCACAACCTGGCCACGGCTCCCCTGCCGGACTTGCAGCTCGATCACAGCAAGGAACAGCCCCTGCTGGCACTCAACCAGTTCCTGCAAGGCTTTGATGGCCGCACCCTGTTCTCCGTGGAGTCCGAGGGACGACGGGAGGTGCTGGGTGACTTGCTGGCGCGCATCAGCGTGCAGCCCAGGGAGTTCACCTCCCTTGAAGCCTTCGTGGCCAGCACCGCGCGCCATGGCCTGCTGGTCTGCCCGCTGGAGCGAGGCTTCCTGCTGCGCGAGCCGGGGCAGGAGGAGCTCGCCCTCATCACCGAGACCGAGCTGCTCGGCGGCAAGATCCGAAGCCGTCGCGCCCGGGACAAGAGCAAGAACTTAAGTTCCGATGCGGTCATTCGCAACCTCGGCGAACTGACCCAGGGTCAGCCCGTGGTGCACCTGGATCACGGGGTCGGCCGCTACCTTGGCCTCGAGACCATCGACGCCGGCGGCCTGCCCACCGAGTTCCTGACTCTGGAGTACGCGGGCGGCGACAAGCTGTTCGTGCCGGTCACCAACTTGCATCTCATCAGCCGCTACACCGGCTCGGACAACCCGCCGAGCCACAAGCTCGGCGGCGAGGCCTGGACCAAGGCGCGGCGCAAGGCGGCGGAGAAAATCCGCGACGTGGCGGCGGAGCTCTTGGACGTCTACGCCATGCGGGCGGCCCGCCACGGCTTTGCCTTCAAGCACGACAAAGAGGCCTATCGCCAGTTTGCCGCCGGCTTCCCGTTCGAGGAGACCGAAGATCAGCTCAACGCCATCAATGCGGTGCTCGGCGACATGTGCCAGGCCAAGAGCATGGACCGCCTGGTGTGCGGCGACGTGGGCTTTGGCAAGACCGAAGTGGCGATGCGGGCGGCCTTCGTGGCGGTGCACGGCGGCAAGCAGGTGGCGGTGCTGGTGCCGACCACCCTCTTGGCCCAGCAGCACTACGACAACTTCCGGGATCGCTTCGCGAACTGGCCGGTGCGGGTCGAGGTGCTGAGCCGTTTCCGCTCCGCCAAGGAGCAGACCGCGGTGCTCAAGGAGCTGGCGGAAGGCAAGGTGGACATCATCATCGGCACCCACAAACTGCTGGGGTCCGATCTCACCTTCAAGGATCTGGGTCTGCTCATCGTCGATGAGGAGCACAGATTCGGGGTACGCCAGAAGGAGAAGATCAAGGCGCTGCGGGCCGACGTGGACATCCTCACCCTGACCGCGACCCCGATCCCGCGTACCCTCAACATGGCCATGTCCGGCATGCGGGATCTCTCCATCATCGCCACCCCGCCCGCCAAGCGCCTAGCCATCAAAACCTTCGTGCGCCAGCAGGAGCCGGCGGTCACCCGGGAAGCGGTGCTGCGGGAATTGAAGCGGGGCGGTCAGGTTTATTACCTCCACAACGACGTGGAGAGCATAGAGCAGTGCGCGGCGGATCTCGCCACCCTGGTGCCGGAGGCGCGCATCGGCATCGCTCACGGCCAGATGCGCGAGCGGGAGCTCGAGCGGGTGATGTCGGACTTCTACCATCAGCGCTTCAACCTGCTGGTGTGCACCACCATCATCGAGACCGGCATCGACGTGCCGAGCGCCAACACCATCATCATGGACCGCGCGGATCATCTGGGCCTGGCCCAGCTGCACCAGTTGCGGGGCCGGGTCGGCCGCTCTCATCACCAGGCCTACGCCTATCTGCTCACCCCCCATCCCAAGCTGATGACCAAGGACGCCGCCAAGCGGCTCGACGCCATCGCATCGCTCGAAGATCTCGGGGCGGGCTTTGCGCTCGCCACCCACGATCTGGAGATCCGCGGCGCGGGCGAACTGCTCGGGGACGATCAGAGCGGCCAGATCGAATCCATCGGCTTCACCCTCTACATGGAGCTGCTGGAGCAGGCGGTGGAGGCGCTCAAGCACGGCAAGGAGCCCTCCCTGGATCAGCTGATGAGCCAGCACACCGAGGTGGAGCTGCGCCTGCCCGCTCTCTTGCCGGACGACTACATTCCGGACGTCAACATGCGCCTCTCCATGTACAAGCGCATCGCCAGCAGCCGGGACGAGCAGGAGCTGCGGGAGCTCAAGGTGGAGCTCATCGACCGCTTCGGCCTGCTGCCGGAGGCGACCAAGACGCTGATGGAGATAGCCGCCTTCCGCCAGCGGGCCACGGCCCTTGGCATCCGCCGGGTGGAGATGAGCGATCGCGGTGGCTACCTCGACTTCAGTCAGGACACCAAGGTCAATCCGACCTATCTGGTAAAACTTCTCTCCGAGCAGCCACGTATCTATAAAATGGATGGACCGACCCGCCTGCGCTTCCAGGTGCCGAACCAGGAGAGGGCCATGCGGCTCAAACTGGTGGACTCCCTGCTGGCGGACTTGGCCAAGCACGCCCTGCCCTGATGAGCCCCGCTTGCTGGTCTGACAAGCAGTGCTGGCTGGCACAACGCCATTGAGTCAGTACGCCAGACCACTCGTCGCGCGGCCATCCATGACCCCCCAACAAAACGGGAGCCCTGAGGCTCCCGTTTTTATCTGTCTATCCTGCTCGTCATGCCTGGCCCCCTTGGGTTGCCAGCGCCCTGCGAGCCATTCATCCCTGATTGGCCGGATCCTCGTGGGCGGAAAACTCCCGCATGAAGGCCTCGGCCCTGTCCACCATCTTGGTGGAGCCGACGAAGTAGGGGGTGCGCTGGTGCAGGGCGGTGGGCTGGATGTCCATGATGCGGCCAAAGCCGTCCGAGGCCTTGCCACCGGCCTGCTCCACCAGAAACGCCATGGGGTTGCACTCGTAGAGCAGACGCAGCTTGCCGTTCGGGGAGTTGGTGCCGGACGGATAGATGTAGATGCCGCCCTTGAGCAGGTTGCGGTGGAAATCCGACACCAGGGAGCCGATGTAGCGGGAGGTATAGGGTCTGTGGGTCGCCTCGTCCCGCTCCTGGCAATATTTCAGGTACTTCTTCACCCCGTCCGGGAACTTGATGTAGTTGCCCTCGTTGATGGAGTAGATCTTGCCCTCCTCCGGGATGCGGATGTTCTCGTGGGAGAGGCAGAAGCAGCCGATGGAAGGGTCATAGGTGAAGCCGTTGACCCCGAAGCCCGTGGTGTAGACCAGCATGGTGGAGGAGCCATAGACCACGTAACCGGCGGCAACCTGACGGTTGCCCGGCTGCAGGAAGTCCTCCAGGGTCACCCCGGCCCCCGGCGTGCTCACCCGGCGGTAGATGGAGAAGATGGTCCCGACCGAGACGTTGACATCGATGTTGGAAGAACCGTCGAGAGGGTCTATCAGCACCACGTACTTGGAGTGGCGGGAGAGCTCGGAATCGAAGGAGACGAAGTCCTCTTCCTCTTCGGAGGCCATGCCGCACACCTCGCCCCGGGCTTCCAGCGCCGCCTTGAAGCGCTCGTTGGCGTAGACGTCCAGCTTCTGCTGCACCTCCCCCTGCACGTTTTCGGCTCCCATGGAGCCGATGATGTCCGCCAGCCCCGCCTTGTTGATCTCCCGGTTCACCACCTTGGCAGCCAGGCGGATGGAGCTGAGCAAGGAGGTCAGCTCGCCGGTTGCGGTCGGGTAGTCCGCCTGCTTTTTGACGATGAACTCGCCCATGGTGATCATGTTTCGCATTCTTCTTCCTTTAGGATCGTTTCCGTTGGCCTTGAAAACGTTTGCAAGCATCGACAAAAAAAGTGCCGATCCTCGGCTGCGTTGTTTTGTAACCTAATGTAACGTCTGTTTTTTGTTTTTGCAGCGAATTAAGGCGGTGATTGTCTCGCCAGTTCACGCCAGAAAATGGCGTCATACTGGGGAAAATAGGGCGTCAACCGACCTCTTTCACCACCTTAATTCGTAACAATAATCCAACCCCCGTTACCGCCGTTCTCCGGCCCCTCCCCATTCGGGAACAGGTCCATGACACCCTCCAATCCCTCCTTGAGATCTGGGGCTCAATCCCGCACACTGGCTTGGCTTTGGAAGCAAAAAAACATAAGGATATTCAATGAAAAGGACACTCATTGCCGGCACGGTTGCCGCCCTGATCTCTCTCCCCGCCCTGGCGGCACAGGTGCCTGCCGGCACCCAGCTCCTCCCCGCAGCCCAGCAGACCTTCGTGCGCAACATCGGCACCGAGCCCGCCTCCATCGATCCCCAGATGGTGGAGGAGAGCGCGGGCAGCGAGATCGTCAACGATCTGTTCGAGGGACTCTACACCCTGGACGGGGATGGCAAGCTGCAACCCGCCGGCGCCCTCAGCTATGAGCTCGACCCCACGGGCACCATTTATACCTTCAAGCTCAGACCCGACGCCAAGTGGTCAAACGGCGAGCCGGTCACGGCGGCGGACTATGTCTATGGCTGGCAGCGGGCGGCTGATCCCAAGAACGCCTCCAACTACGCCTGGTTCATCGAGCTGACCGGGGTCACCCACGCCAGCGAGGTGGTGCAAGGCAAGGCCAAGCCCGATGCCCTCGGCATCAAGGCCCTGGATGACCATACCCTGCAGATCACCCTGAAAAACCCGGTCCCCTTCTTCTTGAAGACCCTCTCCCACTACACCACCTTCCCGGCGCCGAAGGCGACCATCGAGAAGTACGGCAACGAGTGGGTCAAGCCGGGCAACATCGTCTCCAACGGCGCCTTCGTGCTCAAAGAGTGGACCCCGAACGAGCGGCTCATCTCCGAGCGCAACGTCCACTACTGGGACAATCAGCATACCGTGCTGAACAAGGTGATCTATCTGGAAATCGTCTCCGATACCGCCGCCTTCAACCGCTACCGGGCGAGCGAGGTGCACTACACCAGCTATCCGCTGGAGCAGTACAAGCAGATCAAGAGCCAGAGTCCGCAAGAGCTGGTCAACGTGCCCCTGCTTGCCACCTATTACTATGTGTTCAACACCCAGCGTAAACCCTTCGACAACCCCAAGGTGCGCAAGGCGCTCTCCTTGGCCATCGACCGGGATACCATCACCGAGAAGATCCTGGGACAGGGGCAACTTTCCGCCTTCAGCCTGACGCCACCAAGCGTGGACGGGTTTGAACTCAAGCAACCGGCCAGCGAACTGATGAGCAAGGAGGCGCGGATCAAGGAGGCCAAGACCCTGCTGAACGAAGCGGGCTATGGCCCGGGCAAGCCGCTGGACGTGGACATCCTCTACAACACCAACGAGGGGCACAAGAAGATTGCCCTGGCCATCGCCTCCATGTGGAAGCACAACCTGGGGGTCAAGGCCGAGCTCAACAACATGGAGTGGAAGACCATGGTGTCGACCCTGAATGAGGGAGACTTCGGGGTGAGCCGCTACTCCTGGAACGGGGACTACAACGACGCCTCCACCTTCCTCGACATCATGACCTCCAGCAGCAGCGCCAACAGCGGCAAATGGCACAACCCGCAATATGACGCCCTGCTGGCCAAGGCCCATGACTCCCAGGACGCGGCCGAGCGCAATCACCTCTACCAGCAGGCGGAAGCCCTGATCGATGCCGAAGCCCCCATAGCCCCGGTCTATTTCTATGTGAAATCCCGGCTGCTCAAGCCCTTCGTCAAGGGCTACCCCTATCACAACCCGCAGGATCTGGTCTACTCCAAAGACCTCTATCTGACGGCCCAGTGAGCCGGCCACAAAACAAAAAGACCGCCTGTTGGCGGTCTTTTTTTCTTTCTACCGGGGTTTCAGTCGTCGGAGCAACCCGCCATGGCCAGCCGGGTACGGCGCCGCAAGATGACCGGTTTGACCAGCAACTGCGCCAGCAAGACCCCCACCAGCGTCATGCCGCCGCCGATCAGGTGGTAGCTGGTGAGCCGCTCCCCGAGCCAGCTGATGGCCAGGGCCGCCGTCATCACCGGCAGCAGGTTCATGAAGATGGCGGTGCGACTCGCCCCGAGCAGGGCAATGCCTTGCATCCAAAGCCAGGGCGAGAGCGCCGAGGTCGGGATCCCCGCATAGAGGATGAGCCAGAGGGCGCGATGATCCGGCCATTGTCCGTCCACCAGCAGGTAGAAGGGGGTGAGGAACAGGAGGCTGCACAGCACCTGGCCGTAGAACAGGGTCCAGCTGCTCAGCCCCAGATCCCAGCGCTTGAGCAGCACGCTGTAGAGCGCATAGGTAGCCGCCGACAACAGCATGTAGATGTAGCCGATGTGAATGCCCTGGGTGAACATGCGAGCGGGATCCCCCTGCCCGAGCAGGATGGTCAGCCCGAAGATGGAGATAACGCCGCCGAGCAGGGCCCCCCAGGTCGGGCGCTCGTGCAGCAGCCAGATGCTGAGCATCACCGTCATCAGCGGTGTCAGCCCCATCATGAGGCCTATCTCAGTGGCCCCCAGGGTCTGGGCGGCGTAATAACCGAAGCTCTGGTTCAACACCATGCCGAGCAGGGCCAGCATGGCAAGCTTGTAGAAACCGGCTTTCAGCCGCACTCGCTCGCGCCAGGCGCGGTGGGCCAGGAAGGGGGTCAGGATGATGGCCGCCACCACCCAGCGCGACCAGGCCAGGGCCGCCGGTGAGAGCACGCCCACCGCCAGCTTGCTGACAATGCTGTTGCCGGCCCAGATGGCCATGCAGGAGAAGGGAAACAAGAAGGCAAGTGGCATCGCTAAATCCAGAACAAGACAGCGGGTATTTTGCGGGAGTATAGAGAGGCAAACAGGATAAGCAAGCACCATCATCGGCGGCGCAAAAAGTCATCGACAGCCGGTAACAAAGATTGCCACAGCGATTTTCAAAACGGCGTTTTCGGAGGACTTGAAACAATCATGCCCGCACGAGGGCGGGCATGAGGGGGAACCTATCCGGGCGTGTCTGTCACGCCGCATCCATGTGCAGCCTCGAGATCAACTCGTTGACCTCAAGCACCGTCTGGCGATGGGGAATGTCGGCCGCCATTGGCATCAATAACAAGCCCGACTGGAAATCGAAGCGCCCCCTGCCGTGGATGTAGATCCGTCCCTTGAAGAAAGTTTTGACATGTTTTGCCACCATCAGCGGCAGGTATTTCTTGAACACTCTCATCGTTTGCAACCTCTTGCAGTTGTATCCGTATGACAGCAGCTCCTGCGAAATAATTCCGTTAAATTTATATAAAATACCGGAAAAATCGCCCATCTCTTCCCTAAAAAACCATTCTGTAACTTATTATTAACTTTTATCGTATTGTATGCGGCCCTTCCAGCCAGAGCAATACCCCCTTGTCATCTTGCCACTCGATACAGGCCATGCCGGAGGTGGCAAACATGGGCGCCCCCGCCGCCGGACAGAGGCTCTGCACCAGATAGCCCACCAGCGGCAGATGGCTGACCATCAGAATGTTGTCATGGCGGCTCGCCAGAGCGGTGAGATAGCTCGCCACCATGGCCGGATCCCCGTAAGGGGTGATATCGCCACTCTCCTCGACGCTCTGCGCCTTTGGCAGCTCGGGAGCGATGCCCTGCCAGGTCTGTCTGGCCCTCAGATAGTTGCTATGAATCGCCAGACTCAAGGGACCCGTCAATTGGGGAGCCAGCCAGCGAGCCATATGAATGGACTCGTCACGGCCTTGCTCGGTCAGGGGACGCTGTTCATCCGTTTTTGCATTCATGCCAGCCTGGCCATGACGCATGATGTAGATCTTCATTACAACCTCGCCCAGGGGGCCTGTTTAAATAGCGGGGGGATCTTACCCCGCCGTGCCGGGGGAAACAATTGCGCTACCTCTCAGAAAAGGGTTTGCCTCGTGAGATAGCGGCGTCGATAATCATGTTTAAATTCAAATAAATTCACCGCGAGTCAGCCCTCATGAGCCCACATGCCAGTCCCAACGACCATAGGCGGTATCACTATCTGGAGCTGGCAAACCGGCTCAGGGTCCTGCTGATCTGCGATCCCGATACCGACAAGTCCGCCGCCTCTCTGGCCGTCAATACCGGCCATTTCGATGATCCCGCCGACCGCCAGGGGATGGCCCATTTCCTCGAGCACATGCTGTTTCTCGGCACCCAGACCTATCCCAAGCCCGGTGAATATCAGCAGTTCATGAGTCGTCACGGGGGCAGCAACAACGCCTGGACCGGGACCGAGTTCACCAACTTCTTCTTCGACATCGACAACGGCTTCTTCGAGGCAGGGCTCCATCGCTTCTCCCAGTTCTTCATCTGCCCCACCTTCGCCACCGAGTGGGTCGACAAGGAGCGCAACGCGGTGGACTCCGAATACCGCCTCAAGTTGCAGGACGATGTGCGCCGCAGCTATCAGGTACATAAAGAGACCGTCAATCCGGCCCACCCCTTCTCCAAATTTTCGGTGGGCAACCTCGATACCCTGGCCGATCTGCCCGGCCGGGATCTGAGATCCGACCTCGTTGCTTTCTACGAATCTCACTACAGTGCGGATCGCATGGCGCTGGTGATGATCTCCCCCGCCCCCATCGAGACCCAGCTCGGCTGGTGTGAGCACTACTTCGGCCCCATTCAGGATCGCAACCTCGGCGAGCCGACCCTGTCGGTCCCCCTCTATCGCCTCGAGGATCTCGGCATCCGCATCCAGATAAAACCGGTCAAGGAGACCCGCAAGCTGGCGCTGACCTTCCCCTTGCCGAGCGTGGATGCCTACTACGACAAGAAGCCCCTCACCTTCCTGAGCCACCTTATCGGCTACGAAGGGGATGGCAGCCTGCTCTCCCTGCTCAAGGGCAAGGGCTGGGTCAATCAGCTCGCCGCCGGCGGCGGGATCAGCGGCAGCAACTTCAAGGATTTCGGGGTGAGCTTTGGCCTCACGCCCCTCGGTCTCGAGCACGTGAACGAGATCATCGAGGCGCTGTTCGGCTACCTGAAACTCATCGAGCGCGATGGCCTGGAGGCCTGGCGTTACGACGAGAAGCGCAGCGTGCTGGAATCCGCCTTCCGCTTCCAGGAGCGAGGCCGGGCACTGGACACCGCCTCCAGCCTGGTGCTGAACCTCTTCAGTTACGCTCCGGCCGATCTGCTCTACGGCGACTACATGATGCGCGAATATGACGAGGCGCTGCTGCACCGCTTCCTCGCCAAGCTCACCCCCCACAACCTGCGCATGACGGTGCAGGCGCCGGAGGTGAGTACCGATCGCCTCGCCCGCTGGTATCAGACCCCCTACAGCGTCGCCCCCATTCCGGAGGCGCTGAAAGTCCGCTGGCAGCAGAGCGAACCGGACTCCAATCTGCATCTGCCCGCCCCCAACCCCTTCATCAGCAGCCGACTGGATGCGCGCACGCCCCCCTTGCCTGCCGACATGCCCGCCTGCCTGGTGGACAGACCGGGTTTTCGACTCTGGCATCTGCACGAGCACCTCTTCGGGGTGCCCAAGGGCAACCTTTATATCTCCATCGACAGCGAACATGCGGTGAAGAGCCCGCGTCACATCGCCATGGCCCGCCTCGCGGTGGAGCTGCTCCAGGATCACCTCAATGCCCTCACCTACCCGGCAGAGCTCGCAGGGCTCGGCTACCAGATCTATGCCCACCAGGGGGGCTTTACCATCAACATGAGCGGCTTTGCCGACAAACAGCCCCTGCTGCTCGACATGATCCTGAGCAACCGCACCTTGGGTTACCCGGATCCGGCTCGCTTTGCCGAGATAAAAGAGCAGCTCATCCGCAACTGGGAGAACCAGTCCAAGACCCGCCCCATCTCCCAGCTGTTCAACCAGCTCACCAGCCTGCTGCAACCCAACAATCCGCCGTTCGAGCAGTTGTTGCGCCACCTGCGCACCATCGAGCTTGGCGAGATGCCCGAGTTCGTCGCCCAGCTGTTCGCCAAGGTACACGTGGAGACCCTGGTGCACGGGGACTGGGATGTGGGCGAGGCACTGGATCTCGCCGCCCTGCTGGAGCGCCACTTGGGCGACAACAGCCAGCCCAGTGCCGAGACCCGCCGCCCCCTCATCTCCATCCAGGACAGGGGTACCCTCATTCGTGAGCAGGGTTGCGAGCACGAAGACTCGGCGCTGTTGGTCTATTACCAATCCCGCACCGTGCGGGCGCGGGATCTCGCCTGCTTCACCCTGGCCAACCACATCATGTCCTCCACCTTCTTCCACGAACTGCGCACCCGTCAGCAGCTCGGCTACGTGGTGGGGGCCGGCAACCTGCCCCTCAATCGCCACCCCGGCCTCATCTTCTATATCCAGTCACCGGTGGCGGGGCCGCAGATCCTGCTGGACGCGGTGGAGGAGTTCATCGACCTCTTCCCCATCGCCATGCTGGAGTTTACCGAGCAGCAGTGGCAGGAGAGTAAGGCGGGCCTGCAGGCCCAGCTCAGTGAGCGGGATGCCAACCTGCGCAGCCGCGGCCAGCGGCTCTGGGTCAGCATTGGCAACAAGGATCTCGGCTTCGATCAGCGGGAACGGGTCTGCGAGGAGGTGGGCAACCTCAGCCGCGCCGATCTGGTACGCTTCATCACCCAGTTGCGCTCCCGAACTTCGGACAGGCTGATCCTCTGCAGTTATGGCCAGGGCCATGAGCACGACGATCGGATCACCGGCCAGTTCATCGACGATCCCAGAGCATTTCGCCTCGCCGCCACCACCTTCGAGGCGTAACAGCCTCTTTTCACCAAACCGCAGATAATAAAAAGCCGACCCCTGGGGGTCGGCTGGAAAAACCATTAGCAATTGCGACCTGGGCCGCCAAAGTGAACATGAGCGTGAAAATCAGACACTGAGCCGATGACAGGTCAGGCGATGAAACCAGAGCGCGCCGACCGAAACCTGACAGTGATTGAGAAACAGAGCCATCTTAGACAGAGCCTCTCTCCACCACGTTGATCTACATCAAAGGAGGTAAAAAGAGTCTCACGCTCCTCACCAAGGGGTCCCTAGCCCCGGCGCGTCAGCCGGTAGGCTACCTCGTCAAAATAGGAGAGCTGACCCGAGATCACCCTGGGGTGCTCCTGCTCGCTGGCCCGGCCCAGCACCTCCACCGCGAAGTCCCGCTCGAACAGATGGCGTACCTCCATCTCCCCCACCGAGAACGGCGGCTGCTTCTGCTGCTCCGGCTGATACTCGAGGGTCACCAGCAGGATCTGTCCGCCTGGCGCCATCAAGCGGCTCATCAACTGGGCATACTCCCGGCGCATGGCGCTCGGCAGCGCGATGAGAGCCGCCCTGTCATAGGCCTGTTGGTACTGGCGCCCGAGGGCGGGGGCCGCAAAGAAATCCCCCTGATGGATGCGCAGACGATCGTGTTGATGGCAGCGATAGGGGCCGACCTCGGTCACCGTCTCGGTCAGCCGGTTTTCACTGAAGAACTGCTCGATGGCAAGCTCGGAGAGCTCGAAGCCATCAACGGGATGGCCCTGGCCACTCAGCCAGAGCATGTCGCTGGACTTGCCGCACAGGGGCACCAGCACGGTCTCCTCTTCTTGCTCAGCGGACCAGCCGACCGGCAGCCAGGGGTTGACGTCCGCCTGATGGAAGCCTATCCGGTTCTCTTCCCACTTCTGATGCCAAAATGCCGCTTCCATCCTCATCCTCTCGCCATCTGCAATGATGCATCAATATCACAACTTCACCGGGGCGGTGCAAGCCCTGTCGACCCTGTCTTGGCCATTTCATAACGGCCATCGTCAACAACATAAAATATGCATCCAAATCACTTTAACAGGTTCCTTTGACTACCCATTTGCCACCTTGCGACACAATACCGTCAGGACTCAGATCCCGCAGTCGTTTATCCCATCAGCGGCGCCCTCTCGGTGCGCAACGAACACAGCGCATCGTCAAGCCGGGAGCCAATCTCGGCAAAGCTCGGTCGCAAGACCACCTCCGGGCGCTGGCATTCGTTCGCCAGTCGATGGAGCGACTCGCACCCGGCGGCTTTCGCCGGGCACAGGGCCAGCAGCTCTTCGAGCAGGCAGCCGAAGGCGCGCACCTCCAGCCGCTCCAGCGCGGCAGCCAGCACGGCGTCTGCCAGCGGATAGCAGGAGGCGGCGCCGAAATCCCCGAGCAGCACGGCCCCCTCCCCATCATGGAGCAGGTTGTGACCGTAGAGATCCCCGTGCATCACCCCCAACCGGTGCAGATGGGCGGCGGCCGAGGCGACGTTCCTGACCATGGCGAGCGCCGCCGACAACGAGAGTGCGAGCCCCTCCGGGTAGATGTCCCGGGTGCAGGAATCAAGGCTCGGCGGCCCCGCCAGGTTCTGCATGTGAGGGCTGACCAGCGTCATCCCGAGCGCCGGGATCCCGGAGGGGTGATCATCCACCCGCCCCAGCACCCCGATGAGCGCCGCATGCTGACCCGCCGCCAAGGCGGCCTTCATCTCGGCCGCCGGCAGGCCGTCGCTAGTCACCGCCCCCTTGAACAGCTTGAGGGCCAATGCCACTGGCTGGCCCACTGCGGGGCGCCAGGTCGCACGGTGAATGGCGCCGGACGCCCCCTGCCCCAGCAAGGCGCCCAGCTCGAGCTCGTGCCAGGGAATATCGGCAACCGCGTTTGCCCTCTTCGGCTCCCACCCCTCGGCGAAGGGATTGCCCGCGTAGGCGAGCCAGGCAAGGCGCGGCAAGGCGAGCAGCCAGGTGGGGAACGTCTCTATCCGGTTCGCGGCGATACGCAGTAGTTCGAGCCGCTGGCAGTGGACGAGGCTCGTGGGCAGCGCGGTCAGGCGATTGCCCGCCAGCATCAGTTTTTGCAAGGAGGTACACTGACCCAGTTCGTCCGGCAGGCGCTCGATGGCATTGTCGGTCAGGATCAGCCAGCGCAGCCTCACGGGCAGCGACTTGGGGGAGACCACTTCAATCCGGTTGGCCTTGAAGCCCACCATGGAGAGCGCGGGGCAACGCCCCAGCACCTCGGGCAGTGCGGTGAAATGATTCTCGGAGCAGAAGAGGATGCGAAGCTTGGTGCACTCGGCCAGTGCGTCCGGCAGTGCAGAGAGCTGGTTGCCGGTGAGATCCAGCACCTCCAGTGTCTCTTTGAGGCTCAAGATCTCGAGGGGGAAGGTCGTCAGGTTTTCACAGAGCTTGAGGTGACGTGCACCGTTCAAGGAGCCTGCGCGCAGCTGTTCCAGGGTATGCATGGCAATGTCTCTTTCGGGGTGGCCGGCTATCCGTCGTGATGAAGCAGGCCATCTGCACCGCCGGGCCTTGGCCCGGCAGCCATGAAAAGAGGGGCATTATAAAGAACTGGCGCCAGAGATCTTCTGGTTTGTTACGCCACTGGCGGATCATGTTGCAAGCAACCTGATTGGAATGCACGACTCCTTTAACGTCCAGCTGCTTGCCACGGACTGACATTGATTATCTGAAACACCAGAACCCTGGCGCTGAATCTCACGGTTAAAAGAGGGGCAAACAATGACAACCGAAAATATCGTTCAAGGTCAGATAACGCCCCTCTGCCTGCCGCTTGGTCAATCCGGCTTTCTAAGTTTGAATGCCAGATATAGCGATAACGCCCCGATCAACAATATGAAGTAAAAGACAGCATGAACCCCCTGGGACAGGGCCGCGGTTTCACTGATATCCCCGCCACTCACCAGCAACTTATCGGTAACTTGAGACATCAAGGTCACAGAAACCGCAGAGCCAATGGCTCCCGATACCTGATATAGCGTGTTCCACACCGACGAACCATCCGCATAGAGTGTTTTGGATAAGGCACTCAGCGCCGTCGTTTGAGCAGGCATGATAATGCAGGTCACCCCGCAGCAGAGGCAGGTAAATGCGATGCTGATCTTCCATGCTGATGTGGACTCATTGACGACACCGAGGAAAATTGCGGCACTCAATAGAATAAATACAGCTCCCATGACGGTAAATACTCTGGTGTCATAGCGGTGATACAAGTTTCCAACAATGGGTGACAACACGACATTTGCAATATTTCCAGGAAGAAGGAACATGCCTGCCAATGCTGCCTCCAGCTTTAAAACATTCATAAAATAAATGGGCAACACTATCGCTGTGGCCAGCACACTCATGATGCTTAACATCATCATGAATAACCCTATTGAGAACTCACGTTGGTTAAAAACACGAAAGTTTATCATGGGCAATGTAATGCGCCCTTGCCGCCATGCAAACAGGATGAGACTGGTAATCCCCAGCATCATTGGTAACCAGAGCGTTGGCGACAGCAAGGGCGTTTCTGCCATGATGGACAGGCTGAAAACGACCCCACCAAACCCCAATGCTGATAGCGCAATAGAGATCACATCTACCTCAGGCTTGCTGATGTCACCGATGTTCTCCACGACACTCAGAGTCATCATGAATATCATCATATAAAGCAAAGCACTGATTATAAAGATGGCTCGCCAGTTCACGAATGTAATTATGACGCCAGACAATGTAGGCCCAATAGCGGGAGCAAGCGTGATTGCGATGCCAACGAACCCCATGATGGCAGCATGCTTTATTTTAGGAAAGGTAACCAAGGCGGCATTGATGAGTACGGGTAGAATGATGGCTGTACCTATCGCATGCACAATACGGCCAATCATTAGCGTGATGATGCTGGTCGCAACAGTGGCGATCACGCACCCAATGAAGGAGATTAGGATTGCGTTTAGAATAAGGCTTCTCGTATTGAACCATTTAGTTAAAATGGCCGAAACAGGCATGAAGATGGCCAAGGTCAATAGATAGCCAGTCACCAACCACTGTGCAATACCCGCAGTAATCGAAAACTCGTCCATGAGCGTGGGCAGCGCCATATTCAATGCTGTTTCGCCAAACAAACCAGAAAAGGTTCCTATCATCAATACCATCAACATTAGATAGGGTGATTCAACCTGTTTCTCTGGCTTTTCAAATGTGTCACGAGTCATTTTTTAATCCGAACTGTCGGTTGCTTGATAAGCTCACATAAAACAACCGCCATTAAATATCCTTAATGGCGGTTGCTTCATTTCACTTGATGTTTGTTACATTGCTTTATCGAAGAAATCACCACCATATGCCTGTGCAAAGTGGTAAGACGCCTTGCGCTCGGCCAGACGGAAGAACTGTTCAATTTCATCCGCTGACAAAGTCACAAATGACTTCGCTTTGATGGAGAGCTCTTCAAAGGCGGTCTGTGACAGGCTCTCAATTTTTTCCAAATCATACCCGACGAGCTGGCCATGGCGTTTACGGATCATGCCGTCAGCGATAACGGTATCGACATCGCTACTCTTCGTCATTTGCGCAACACTGCCAGCCACATTCATTGTCGGAGAGAAGCCTTCATGATGGCGAATGATAATAATGTCGGCTTTTTTATCTATGGTTAATGAGCCGATCTCATTCTCCATTCCCATTACCTCAGCACTGCCCAGAGTGGCCCAATGGAGTGCTTCACGCACGGTTGGCGTAATGACGAATGGCATGGTGTCACGCTGGTGAACCTTGTCATTGGCCAGGGCTCGCTCAATTTGCAATGCAATATTCAGCTGGGTGAACAGATCGTCAGTCGTTACCCCCGTCAGGTCGGTCCCCAGACCAAAGGGAATATTATGTTCGACGCAAGGCCGATAGGGCAGGAACCCCATCCCCATTTGCAATTCACTGGACGGTGTACTGACGACATACCCACCTGTCTTTGCAATCAGTTTCCAGTCTTCACCGGTTAATCCATTACTGTGTGCATGCAGGTGGCCCGGGCGCAACAGACCGTGATCATCCAGTTCTCGCAGGCCACGCAGTAGTACCGATGTTTTCGCCGCCCCCGTGTGAGAAACACATTTTATTCCCAGCTCGTCAATCAGATTGATCTGTTTGACTGTCGACTCGAAATCAACGGTACCCAAGTCAGAAATGAGCATCCCCATTTTCAGGCGATCTTGACCATTGAACTGGGTTTTCGAAATATCTTTCGCATTATCCAGGCGATCTTTCATGGATTTAAAACCGGCTGGTTTGAAATCATATACCTGCATGCCATAGGCATAGATGCCACGAATACCGCTATCCTTCATGGCCTGGATCGCATTCACCGCATGATCAGGAGTATTCACACAGTCATTGATCTCATACACAGTGGTTGTACCCGCATTGAGAGCACTCACGTTACCGCCAAGCACGGCGGCATACATGTTGTCTGCGGTAAGCACACCACCGAAAGCGTAAAACGTATTGATCAGAAAAGCCGGCAAGGACTCTTCTGTCGACACCCCACGGAAAAGAGACATCCAGTTATGGCGATGAGCATCGACCATCCCAGGCATGACGATGGCACCATCGGCATCAATAAACTCCGCATCTTCGTGACTGTCAAATTCATGGGGGTTTCGACTCACGCCTTTAATGAGGTTTCCCTCAATCAGCAACGCACCATTATGGATATCACCCATGGCCTTATCCATAGTGATAAAGACACCACCCCGAATAACTTTCTTATGCTGATTCATACAGTACCTTCATTAATCCAGAAAATATTAAAAGTCACATTGCAACCAGTGTTTTTATTTTTAACACCATCACCACAGTAAAATGTTTTAAAGATGAATGGTTCCCTATCTGAGCATCATCAGGAATTCATCTTTCAATCTCATGGTGAAATTATAAAAACACTCTATTCAAGTGTCAGTGGACAATCCGGACAAGATATTGCTCAATCCGGCCAAGGTTGAATAAAGGTAACGGTGATACGGTTCAATCACGCAGGCCGTGATCCCATGCATATGGAGGAATATTTTGAGAGAAGGTTCATCTGCCTCATTGAATGGCGCAAGGCATTCACCAAGGGGATGGCTTGTCTGGAATAAACCTGCCTTGGAGATACCCTGTGCCCGCAGCGGTCGCTCACCCGGGCCCTAAGGACACATAGGATTGCTGCTTGCGTATCGCTTGCCCACCCCTCTTGACTCAACCGCATCAGCCCTCCCCTGGCAGGCGAGCAATATGTCACCACATTCGCAATGCCCGATAAGGATTTATCGAGCGAATAATAACCCCACGACTACGCTGCTGACGAAACGACCTCAGGCCCCCACCAAAGAGCAAATTTTACTCACGAACGATTGGAAAAAGAAAAGACGCCCTAGAGCGTCTTTCTTATTGATGATGTTTGGGATCAACCGGTCGGTAGCTTTTCTCCTTCCCCGGCTTGTCCCACTACGGATCAGATCGGGGTGATGGAGGTTATCTGGGCAGTGCCTTCCAGAGATTGGAAGATCTGCACTACGGCTTCCCCGTGGATGGGGTTGGGCAACGGTACCGTGCTCTTGCATTTGAAGCGGTAGTTGGTGCCGGCGACGACCTGGGTCGAGGCCTCAAAGGGTGTGTACTGCACCCCGACAAATCCTGCCAGCGCTTGATTGAATACGGCCTGATCCTTGGTGCTCAACTTATGGTAGGCAGTCCATCCGCCCAACAACACTGCTTGTTCTGACATAACTAACCCTCCGTGATCTCTTGTCCCTACTCGTTTGGCTGTTCGGGTTCCGCTCCGTTGATTCAAGTGGCACCAGGACTCCACCGGGGCCATACCAGAGAGTGGTATGTCCGGTGCCGACAGCGTACATGGAGGCTTTGCTGTCGCCATCCTCCCCTTCTGCCACGACCGGCGCCTTACAGAGCAGGTCTCAATTGGCATGGCAGAGCCTAGCGCGTGATCCATGATCCCCCTTGTCATAGATCACAGAGACAAGAAGGCGAGAAAACGGCTAACGAACAGAAAAGTGAGGCGCAAACGATTGGAAAAAGAAAAGACGCCGCAAGGGCGTCTTTTTTGCAGTTTTGCGTTATCGGCAGGAAGCGGGGTTAACCCTTATTCCCACTCGATGGTTGCAGGCGGCTTGCCGGAGACGTCGTACACCACGCGGGAGATGCCGTTGATCTCGTTGATGATGCGATTCGACACGTGACCGAGGAAGTCGTACGGCAGATGGGCCCAGTGGGCGGTCATGAAGTCGATGGTCTCGACGGCGCGCAGGGCAATGACCCAGTCGTACTTGCGACCATCGCCCATGACGCCGACGGAGCGCACCGGCAGGAAGACGGCGAACGCCTGGCTGACCTGGTTGTAGAGGTCGGCCTTGCGCAGCTCTTCGATAAAGATGGCATCGGCCTTGCGCAGCAGATCGCAGTACTCTTTCTTCACCTCGCCCAGCACGCGCACACCCAGACCCGGGCCCGGGAACGGGTGACGGTAGAGCATGTCGTAAGGCAGGCCGAGTTCGAGACCGACGCGGCGTACCTCGTCCTTGAACAGCTCGCGCAGGGGCTCGACCAGACCCATCTTCATCTCTTCCGGCAGGCCGCCGACGTTGTGGTGAGACTTGATGACGTGGGCCTTGCCGGTGGCGCTGGCAGCCGATTCGATGACATCCGGGTAGATGGTGCCCTGAGCCAGCCACTTGGCGTTCTTGAGCTTCTTGGACTCGTCGTCGAACACTTCCACGAAGACGCGACCGATGGTCTTGCGCTTGGCTTCCGGCTCGTCGATACCCGCCAGCGCAGACAGGAAGCGCTCCTCGGCATCGACTTTGACGATGTTCAGACCAAAGTGATCACCGAACATGTCCATCACCTGCTGGCCTTCGTTCAGGCGCAGCAGACCGTTGTCCACGAAGACGCAGGTCAGGCGATCACCGATGGCGCGGTGCACCAGCATGGCGACCACGGAGGAGTCCACCCCGCCGGAGAGGCCCAAGATCACCTCATCTTCACCCACCTGCTCGCGGATGCGGGCGACGGCGTCATCGATGATGGTGGCCGGAGTCCACAGGCACTCGCAACCGCAGATGTCTTTCACGAAGTGTTCCAGCAGACGGGCACCCTGACGGGTGTGGGTCACTTCCGGGTGGAACTGCACGCCGTAGAAACGCTTCTCTTCGCAAGCCATGGCCGCGTGGGGGCAGGTGGCGGTCTGGGCGATGGTGGTGAAACCGGCCGGGATGGTGGTGACCTTGTCGCCGTGGCTCATCCAGACGTCCAGCAGGGCGTGGCCGTTCGGGGCGATGGCGTCTTCGATGTTGCGCAGCAGGGTGCTCTGACCCAGCACTTCGACCTGGGCATAACCAAATTCGCGTTCGGTGGAGGATTGCACCTTGCCGCCGAGCTGCTCGGCCATGGTCTGCATGCCGTAGCAGATGCCGAACACCGGCACGCCGGCGTTGAAGACATATTCGGGGGCGCGGGGGCTACCTGCCTCGGTCACGGATTCCGGGCCACCGGAGAGGATGATGCCGCTCGGATTGAATTCACGGATCTGCGCTTCGGTCACATCCCAGGCCCAGAGCTCGCAGTAGACGCCGATCTCGCGCACGCGGCGGGCGATCAGCTGGGTGTACTGGGAACCGAAGTCGAGGATAAGGATACGGTGCTGGTGAATATCTTTAGTCATTTTATTCCTGCATCAGGCTGATGTTGTCACAAAAAGCACGGGATAAAAAAGGGGGTGGAGAAACGGGGCCGCAGCCCCGTTTTATCAGCCCATCCGGTAGTTGGGGGCTTCTTTGGTAATGGTCACGTCGTGAACGTGGGACTCTTTCATCCCGGCGCCGGAGATGCGCACGAACTCGGCCTTGGTGCGCATGTCGTCTATGGTGGCGCTGCCGGTCAGCCCCATGGAGGAGCGCAGGCCGCCCATCTGTTGGTGGATGATTTCTTTGAGGCGGCCCTTGTAGGGCACGCGCCCTTCGATCCCTTCCGGCACCAGCTTGTCGGCGGCGTTGTCGGTCTGGAAGTAGCGATCGCTGGAACCCTTGGACATGGCGCCGAGGGAGCCCATGCCACGGTAGGACTTGAAGGAGCGGCCCTGGTAGAGCTCGATTTCACCCGGCGCCTCTTCGGTACCGGCGAACATGGAGCCGACCATGACGCAGCTGGCGCCAGCGGCGATGGCCTTGGCCAAGTCGCCGGAGAAGCGGATGCCGCCATCGGCGATGACCGGGATGCCGGTGCCTTCCAGGGCATCGACCGCGTCAGAGATGGCGGTGATCTGAGGTACGCCGACACCGGTCACGATGCGGGTAGTACAGATGGAGCCCGGGCCGATACCGACCTTGACGGCGTTGACGCCCGCTTCCACCAGCGCCAGGGCGCCAGCACCGGTAGCCACGTTGCCACCGATGATCTGCAAGTCAGGATAGGCTTCGCGGGTCGCCTTGATGCGATCCAGCACGCCCTGGGAGTGACCATGGGAGGAGTCAATCAGCAGCACGTCCACACCGGCCTCGACCAGGGCGGCGACGCGCTCCTCGTTGCCAGCACCGGCACCGACTGCGGCACCGACCCGCAGGCGACCCTTGTCGTCCTTACAGGCGTTGGGCTTGCGCTCGGCTTTCTGGAAGTCCTTGACGGTGATCATGCCCTTCAATTTGAAGTCAGCGTTGACCACCAGCACCTTCTCGATACGGTGCTTCTGCATCAGGGCGACCACCTCTTCACGAGGCGCACCTTCACGCACGGTGACCAGACGATCCTTCTGGGTCATGATTTGTTCGACGGTCTGGGAGAGATCGATCACGAAGCGCACATCACGGCCGGTGATGATGCCGACCAGCTGGTTGCCGTCGGTGACGACGGGGTAGCCGGCGAAGCCATTCTTGAGGCTCAGCTCCTTGATCTGGGCGATGGTCATGTCGGGGCGCACGGTGACGGGGTCGGAGACGACGCCGCTCTCGTACTTCTTGACCTTGCGCACTTCGAAGGCCTGTTGCTCGATGGACATGTTCTTGTGAATGAAGCCGATACCACCTTCCTGGGCCAGTGCGATAGCCAGACGGGCTTCGGTCACTGTGTCCATGGCAGCGGAAATCATCGGGATATTCAGGGAGATACCAGACGTGAGCTTGGTGCGCAGGTCGGCGGTATTAGGAAGAACAGTGGAGTGGGCTGGTACCAACAATACATCGTCGAAGGTCAGCGCTTCTTTGGCAATCCTGAGCATGGCAATATCTCACCGTTGTGGAAGTGGGGGTGTAAAATATTGCCGACAAATTTTACTCATGCATTGGTCGATGGTAAAGAAGTTTTTTGAATTTTTTATGGCGTAGCCCGTTTTAACGCCATGAACTGGGCAAAAAACCAATAAATTCAGCCGTAACCATGTCGTTTTGTGGAACAAGATGATCTTTTTTGCCGTTGGGGCAATTTCTACCGCCAACCCCTCGCCTGCGTCTTTTTTAACAACTCCCCAGCCCTCTGAGAAGTCGAGGGCAGCCTCAGCTGCCCTGATAGCGACCGGGCTTGTGCCAGTTCATCAGCATGGCGTTCATGGCGAGCGCGCTCAGGGTGGACCAGAGCAACAGAGTCAGCGGCAGGGTGAGCAAGGAGAGGACGAACACCAGCACATCCAGCAGCATCTGGCTCTTGCCTGCATTGATGCCGGCGCGCCGCTGCAGCCAGAGCGTGACCACGCCGACTCCCCCGACCGAGGCGTTGTGGCGGGCGAGAGACAATACTCCCATGCCGAGGAAGGTGCCCCCTACCAGGGCGGAGAACAGGGGATGCACATAGCTCACCGTCAGCAGCAAGGGCACCCCTTGGGTCGCCGCCGAGAGTGCCACATTGACCACCAGGGTCTTGAGCATGAAAGCCCGGCCCATGGTGAAGTAGCTGAACACCAGAAACGGCAGGTTGGCCAGGAAGAACAGCACACCGATGGGCAACGTACTGACGTGGGAGAGCAGCAGCGCGATACCCGCGATGCCACCGGTGATCATGCCAGAGCACTTGAGCAGATTGAGCCCCACGGCGATGAACATGACGCCGAGCACCATGCCGTAGACATCGTCCTTGAGGCTGTGGGCCAGCCCCTGGGTTGCCGGGGATGAGATGGCCATTTCACCTTCCATATGACTCCTTTTCTTGATCCTGAAAACCCGGGTGGCTCGACCCGAGAGCGGCTTGCCGAGCCCCTGCCCCACCAGCACATCGCGGCGACAGGCGCCATGACCACCCGGCGAGAAGCGGCACCCGGATTACTCAGGGTGTGACACATCCATTAATCGCAGCAAAAACGACGCCAACCAACACAAGCAACCATTAAATATTGAATCTTTGAATTTAATGTCTGCTATTGATCTCAGAAATAGTCGGTAACACCTGCACGAAAACACCAGGCTTCACAGAGTCAGCATGTTTGCGCTGTCCTGGAATGGCAATGCGTGAAACGTCGCCACGACTCGGCGACGAAATGGGCAAGAGGCCGGTGGCAACAGGGCTGGGGATAGATCAGTGCCTCATCCCGGCTCCCGAGCTTGCACGAAAACGGCGGGATCAACATCGAACGCGGCGCACCACAATGATGCAATAGCACCAACTTGGTGCGAATGGTGAGTGCACAAAATCAAGATGGCTGGCGCACAGGTTGCGTATCCATCTCCCCCTTCCCTGCATGGATGGCCATATAGCTGGCCACCGGGATCAGGGCCAGGCAGTTGCGCGGAGGAAATCGGGAACTGGGCTTGGCAACGTACCGGGAGAGCTGACAGCCCAAACAACGGGCGTACCCACTACCAGCAGTCAGCAGTCAGCAGTCAGCAGTCAGCAGTCAGCAGTCAGCAGTGAACATTGCCGCGCATCATCGTTGGTGAGGATCATGGGGGGATAAAAAGTCGGCCCTCGGGCCGACTTGGGAATTGTCAGTCACGCTATGGCCCGGTGGCCGGGCCATCGCAGGCGATCATTTCAGATACTTGCCATCCCCCCCGACCTTGCCCGGGCCGTTCAGCACCCAGACGCGCGCCGAATAGGCGGGCACCGCAAAGCTCAGGCTGCCATTGCTGACGCTGACCGTGGTACCGGTCACGGCGTCCGTATAGCTGCCGATCTTGATGCCGCTCAGGCTTATCTGCTGGGCCGAGTTGGCGGCGAGGCCGACCGCCGCGTAGCTGCCCTCGGCGCTGAGATCGCGCACAAAGCTCATGCCGCTGCCCCATTCGTTTACCTGACTCATGGCCGCCTTTTGCAGGGCGGGCACCGCCTTGCGGATCTGGTTCAGGCGCTTGATGTGCTGGTAGAGCGGATGGGAGGCGGTCGCCGGGTTGTCCAGCACGTCGCCGTAATAGGCGCGACCGGTCTGATCCACCGTCATGGTGGCGCCGTCGATGTCTTGCGGCTTGCCGGCCTGGAACATCACCTCCTCCCCGTAGTAGAGGGTCGGGATGCCCCGCGCCGTCCACAGCAGGTTGTAGGTCATGGCCGCGTTCCCCTCCTCCCCGCCGTAGCGGTACTTGAAGTCGTTGTCCGGCCCCACGTCATGGTTCTGGAAGAAGGTGATGAGCTTGGTGGCATCCCCGTAGACCCAGTCCATGCCGAAGATGCCGCCGACCCCGCCAAAGCTCCCCTTGGTGACGTTGTCACGGAAAGTGGAGAAGAGGGAGAAGTCCAGCACCGACAGGCCCGAGTCCCCACCGGCGCGCGGATTGGCCGGATCGCTGGTGGTGCGAGTGTACCACCAGGGGCGGATCACCGCGGAGGCGTTGTCGTTGGCGATCTCAGATCCCCAGCCGGTGCCCTTCACCAGGTTCTCCCCGAACACGAAGAGCCCGGGCTTGTGGGCCTGCCAGTCGTGGACATAGGTCAGCAGCTCGTCCCGCTCGATGTGCTTGAGGGTATCGATACGGATGGCATCGACCCCCATGTCGAGGTACTGGTGGATGGCGCCGTTGATGTAATCCTTGACGTTCTGGTTGCCGGTGGCCAAGTCGATGCAATCCCCCGCCATGTGCTTGCGCTGCAGGGAGAGCGGATTCTCCCAGTCACCACCGGACATGAAGCCATCCAGGTGATACCAGGCGGGATCCAGCCCCTGGGCGTCGATGCCGAAGAAGCGGTTGGGATTGTAGCCGGCGCTCGGCACCGTGCTACCGGTCTTGGGATCCACCAGGGGGACCAGACCTTCCGGGTCAGACTGACAGCGGGCCTTGTACCAGTCCGGTGCCGCCGGGTTGTCATCGTCACAGCGGTTTGCGCTGGCGTAATCCCCGAGGTTGCCCTGATAGGGGCCGTTGTTGATGAGCCCCTGCTTGGAGCCAGTCGGCACATAGTATTTGATGGGCAAGTGATCTATCCAGGTCTTGCCCCGCAGGCCGTACTGGCTGGAGTGGTTGATCACCACGTCCTGTATCACCTTGATCCCCTTGGCGTGGGCCGCCTGGATAAACTCACGGTAGCCCGCCCCCGGCGACTCCAGCCGGGGGTCGACCCGATAGAAGTCGTAGGCATGGTAGCCGTGATAATCGAGGCCGGAGCGGTTCTCCACCGGCGGCGTCACCCAGATGGCGGTGAAGCCGAGATCCTTGATGTAGTCGAGCTTCTCGATGAGGCCCTTGAAGTCGCCACGCCAGTGAGGATCCCCCGCCTTGTAACGGTCCCGGTTGTAGTAGTTGTTGCCGGCATCCCCGTCATAGAAGCGGGCGGTCAGCAGGAAGTAGATGCTCTCCCCCCGAAAATCGCCGCTGGCCACTGCCTGATCGCCGATGTAGTAGCTGAAACTCTGCTCACGGCGATTGCCGGCAGCATCAACACTCAGGGTCTTGATCACCAGATCGGCGCCGCTGCCCTTGTCGCTGGCGCTGATCCCCTGACCGCTGTAGAGGGGGGAGCCGGTGCTCGGCGTGCTGCCATCCAGGGTGAAATAGAGCTTGGGGGCGGCATCCTGGTCATCGCTCACGGTGAGGGTGATGGACTGCGCCTGGGTGTAGTTGCCGGGGGCCGGGCTCGCGCTCACCGTCGGTGCCTGGGTGTCGGCACCCACCAGCGGCGCCACATTCAGCACCTTGCTCGTGGCATCGAAGCAGATGCGGTAGCTGGTGTTGGCGGTCACCTTGTAGTCCTGGGCCGGGTAGGCTTCCGTCCAGTCCCCCTTGTGATCCACCTTGAAGCGGGGATCGCTGTTGCCAAAGGCCTGCTCGGTACAGAAATTGACCCCATCCTGGCTGGTCATGGCGGTCAGGCCCCAGTTGTTGGGGGTACCGCGGAAGTACCATTTGTCACCGCTCTGGGGCGCCGCCACCACCACGCTGGCACTGCTGCTCCCGGTTGCCCCCTGATCGTCGGTCACCGTCAGGCCGTAGGTGAAGGTGCCCACCTGGCTGGTGTTGACGACGATGCTCTCCGTGGTCTCGCCGCTGCTCCAGAGGTAACCCGCTATCTGGCCGTCCGCGTCCGTGGAGTCGCTGCCGCTCAAGGTGAGCGCCGCTCCCTGCGCCACATTGACCGTGCCGCCCGGGGTGATCACCGCGAGCGGCGGCTGGTTGTCATCCCCAAGGGAAGTGATGCTGTAGGCCAGGGTCTGATCGTTGACCTGGAAGCGGACATTACCGGTGCCGCCCCAGAAGATGTCGCCACCGCCCGGCTCCAGTACTCCGTCGGCGTTGCTGTCCCCGTAGTTGCTCACCCAGTCGCCCGCCAGATCGAACTTGAGGCGTTGGCTCGCCTTACCATCCATATAGGCATCCACCTGCCACAGGTGATCCGCCACCAGGGTCAGGGGCTGGCTGGCCCAGCCGTTGAAGGTGCCGCGCACCTGCGACTGCGGCCAGATCTTGGCAAAGCCTCCCGGCTCACAGCTCTCCACCGCCGTGGCGGTGATGGCCTGGGTACCGGCGTTGATGCGAATTTGATAGTGGGTATTGGCATTGACCAGCTTGTCGGCCGCCGGGTAGCTCTGCTGCCAGTTGCCGTATCTGTCTATCTTGAAGCGCGGGCCGCCGCTGGCGTCTCCGCTCTGGAAGAATTGGCAGGTATCGAAGTTGACGCCGTCGGTGGAGACCATGGCGGTCGCCGCCCATCCATTCGCGGTACCACGGAAGAACCACTCCGCGGCCGCCGCTCCTGGCGGCACCATGAGGGTTCCCAACAATCCGGCCGCGATTATCCATCTAGCCATTGATAGTCCTTTATTTTCATTGTTTTGTGTGTGACGCCTGTGTGTCGGCGTTCCCCCATCCGCTACTGTCCCGCCTTCAGATGGGCCCAGCCAGTCTAGGGCTCAAACTGGCCGCCCAATGACCCGTCACGTGCAATTTGTGACCAACATCGCCCCCGATATCTGCTGTATGTGATTGATAGCGCTTTCATTTCTGGGCAGGTTGCAATGGGCTCCGCGCGCTATGGATGAGAGCTTGGCGGGAGGGATTGCTCCTCATCGAGAAGATGCACGGCAGGTCGGCACGATGGCACCCACATCGCCGTGGATCTGCCCGGATGATTAAAACGCGATTGATAATCTTTCTTGTTTGAGGGCTGTCGGCTGGCGCATGCTGGGCACCAAGGGCCGGTATTGACGGCCATTTCATAGACATTCGAGTACCAAGATGACATGCCGGAAGGACGCGGGTCGATGAGCACCTGCACGATGAGGCCTACCCTGGGCCGCGACAAGATGACCCTTGGCCCTGCCCAGCTCGCCTGCCTGACCCTGGCTCTGCTCCTGCACCTCGCCCTTTTCGCATTGATGCAGGGCAGTCACGCCGCCCCCATCCAGCCGCCCGAACCCCTCACCCTCTCTGCCCGCTGGGCGGGGGAGTCGAACAAAGATGATGCTCCGGCCAAGGCGGCCGCCGCCCCCGCACCGCCCCCGGTTGTCAAAAAATCGGCGCCGGTGCAGCAGAAGGTGGTCAAGCCGGTCGTCAAGCGGCCAGCGCCCAAACCCGTGCCCAAGGCGCCGCCCAAGCCCAGACCCGTTCCTGTGGTCAAACCTGTCACCCAGGCCCAGCCCGTGGTGGCCCCCGTTGCGCCTGCCACGCCGACCACGGCCGCATCCAATAACCAGAGTGCCAACAGCAGCAGTACACCGGCCAAGAGCCAACCGACGGGCACTGGCGGGGGCAGCAGCGCCCCCATCGCCCGGGATGCTAGGTTGAAAAACCCCGAGCCCCTCTACCCCCAGGAGTCCCGCAGGCGCGGGGAAGAGGGCCAGGTCGTGCTGAAGGTACGCGTCACCAGGGAGGGCACGGCGGAGTCGGTCGAGGTGGAGCGCAGCAGCGGTTATCGGCGCCTTGACATGATCGCCAGACGCACCGTCAACCGCTGGCGCTTCATTCCAGCCAGGCAGAACAATGTCGCCGTCGCGGACTGGGCCAGGGTCACCATCATTTTCAAGCTAGGAAGTTAACCATGAATCCGGGAGTCCAAACCAACACCATGGGCATCGCCCATCTGCTCAGCCAAAACACCGGGGTCGGCCTCATCCCCCTGATCCTGCTGGTGTTGATGTCGCTGGCCACCTGCTACTACGCCCTGCTCAAGCTCTGGCTCGGGGTGCGCGAACAGCGGCTGAACGCGCGTTTCATCACCCGGTTCTGGCAGCATGAGAGCGTGCAGGAGGTGGAACGCCAGCTCGCCCACACGCCCCCCGACGAGGCCTATGGCAGAATTACCCACGCGGCCCTCGCAGCCGTGGCCCAGATTGACCGGGCGCAGGAGCGAGCCGTCTCACTCAAACTGGGCGCCCCCGATGACTTCCTGCTGCGCGCCCTGCGCCAGGCCATCACCATGGAGCGCATCCGCCTCGAGCAGGGGCTGGCCTTCCTCGCGTCCGTCGGCTCGGCGGCCCCCTTCATCGGGCTGTTTGGCACCGTCTGGGGTATCTATCACGCCCTGCTGGCCATCGGTGCCGCCGGCCAGAGCAGCCTGGACAAGGTGGCAGGCCCCGTGGGTGAGGCCCTCATCATGACCGGCTTCGGCCTCGCCGTCGCCCTGCCCGCCGTGCTCATCTACAACGTCTTCGTGCGCCGCAATCGCCTCAAGCTCGCCGCCCTGGACGAGTTTGCCTACGACCTGTTCGCCCTGCTGGTGACCGGGTTTGAGAAGAGCGCCTCCAACGTGACCCAACTGCCTGGTATCGAGAATGCCAAGAGCGAGAACATCAAGAAGGGGCAGCTGTAATGGCCTTTGGCAAACTGCCCGGCGATCCGGATGAGCAGCCGCTCTCCGAGATCAACATGATCCCCATGATCGACGTCATGCTGGTGCTGCTGATCGTCTTCATGATCACGGCCCCCCTGCTCACCAATGCGGTCAAACTCGAGTTGCCCGAAGCCAGCAGTCAGGTCAACCAACCCAAACAGGAGGATGTGGTGCTCTCCATCGACGGGGCTGGCAAGCTGTACTGGAACGATCAGGAGGTCGATGAGGCGGCGCTGCTCGGCAAGATGGAACAGGCCAGCGCGGCCAAACCCGAGGCCCCCGAGATCCAGCTGCGCATCGACAAGGGGGTCGAGTACGGCATCATCGCCAAGGTGATGGCCCAGGCCTCCCAGCAGGGTCTGCACAAGATAGCCTTCGTGAGTCAGCCGCAAAGCGAGTGATAGACCCAGGCACGGATTGAGCTAAATCGACACACCCCATGCGACAAGGCATCACCCAGGTGGTGCCTTGCTTGTGTGCCTCCCCCTCAACCGGTTGTCAGCAGCCGGGCAAGGCTGCATGATGCGGAGTCTGCTGGCCCGTCAGTGGACGCAAGCCCGGCATTTCAAGGAAGAGAATATGAGAACATCGGATTATGGAAGACTGCTGGCCCTGGCCGCCATCTGGGGCGCCAGCTTCCTGTTCATGCGCATCGCGGCCCCCGCCTTTGGCTCGGTCAATACCACCTTTTTGCGGGTCTTCTTCGCCCTCATCGGCCTCGCCGCCATGTTGGCGCTGCTGCGAACCCCCATGCAGTTTCACGGCAAACTCAAGTCGTCCATGGTGCTTGGCATCATCAACTCCGGCATCCCCTTCCTGATGTACGCCATCGCGGCGCTCTGGCTGCCGGCGGGATATTCCGCGATCCTCAACGCCACCACACCGCTGATGGGGGCCCTCATCGGCTTCTCCTTCTTCAACGAGCAGCTGACCCTGCGCAAATGGGCCGGCGTGCTGCTCGGCCTCATCGGGATCACCCTCATCACCACCACCGGGGAGCTGAGCCTGACCGGCAACCTCGTCACCGGGGTGCTGGCCTGTCTCCTCGCCACCGCCTGTTACGGTTGCGCCGGCTTCCTGACCCGCCGCTGGATCAGCGAGCGCGGGGGGCTGGATGCCAAGCTGGTGGCCTTTGGCAGCCAGCTCGGGGCCTGCCTGTTCCTGCTGCCCTTCTTCGGCTATGTCCAGGCCACGGGGCCCGTGGTCAACTGGGCCCTGCCCGAGGTGTGGGCCAGCGTGCTGGCGGTCGGTTTCATCTGTACCGCCCTCGCCTACCTGCTCTATTTTCGCCTCATCGCCGACATCGGCCCCCTGCGCTCCCTCACCGTCACCTTCCTCATTCCCCCGTTTGGCATCCTGTGGGGCTATCTGGTGCTCGGTGAGACCCTGACCGGTGGCTTCGTCATCGGTGGCGTCGTTGTCTGTCTCGCGGTCTGGCTGGTGGTGAGCCCTGCCCGCGTCGTCAAACCCATCAGCCCACAGCCCGAGCGCTGATCCCGTAACTGAACCCTTGAAATACCGGGCCCTGGGGCCCGGTATCTGTTTCGGCCATCAGATTGCGCCGCCTCGCCTTCCCCGGACTCGGCTCACGTCGCGAACTGGGGTAAGATAGGCCCCATCGTCTTCTCCCCGCCCCGGCGGACCCAGCAGCAGGATCAGCCTTGAATCACCTCAACGACAACAGCCAGAACCGGGCACAGCAGATCTTCACCGTCACCCGCCTCAACAGCGCCGTGCGCATGATCCTGGAGCAGGATCTGGGGCTGGTGTGGCTGACGGGGGAACTCTCCAACCTGGCGATGCCCAGCTCCGGCCACTGGTATTTCTCCTTGAAGGACATGTCCGCCCAGGTGCGCTGCGCCATGTTCAAGGGCAACAACCGGCGGGTGCCGTTCCGCCCGCAGGATGGCATGCAGGTACTGGTGCAGGCGCGGGTCTCCCTCTACGAGCCCCGCGGCGACTACCAGCTCATCATCGAGTCCATGCAGCCCGCCGGGGATGGCATGCTGGCCCTGCGCTTCGAGGAGCTCAAGCGTCGGCTCGGCGCCGAGGGGCTGTTCGACGAGGGCCGAAAACGCCCCCTGCCCCGTGAACCCCGCGCCGTGGGCCTGGTCACCTCCGCCACCGGCGCCGCCCTGCACGACATGCTGACGGTGCTCAGGCGCCGGGCCCCGGATCTGCCGGTCTTCATCTACCCGACCCAGGTGCAGGGCAGCGCCGCCACCAGCCAGATAGTGGCGGCCATCATGCTGGCCAACCGCCGCGCCGAGGTGGACGTGCTGATCGTCGGTCGCGGCGGCGGGTCGCTGGAAGATCTCTGGTGCTTCAACGAGGAGGCGGTGGCCCGTGCCATCAGTCGTTCCGCCATCCCGGTGGTGAGCGCCGTGGGTCACGAGGTGGATGTGACCATCAGCGATTTTGCCGCCGACTTGCGCGCCCCAACCCCCTCCGCCGCCGCCGAACTGGTGGCACCGGACAGAAGCGCCCGTGCCCAGCGCCTCACCCACTTGCAGCAGCGCATCGCCCAGGCCATGGCGCGGCGCCAGACCGTCGCCAGCCACCAGTTTGCCCTGCTGCAAAAACGGCTGGATCACCAGGATCCCAAACGCCGGCTGGAACAGCAGTCCCAGCACCTGGACGAGCTTGCCAACCGCTTGCAACAGTTGCTGGGTCAACGCCTGCATCGAGGGGAGCGGCGCCTGGCAAACCTCGAGCTGCGCCTGCAGGCCAGCAGCCCCGAGAAACGGCTGGCCGCCGGCAAGCGCCGTCATCAGCTCGCCGAGGAGCGGCTCTTTGCGCTGATGGCCAAGCGTCAGAGCCAGGCCGAGCACCGCCTCGCCATGCTGAGCGCCCGCCTCGACGGAGTCAGCCCGCTGGCCACCCTGGGTCGCGGCTACTCCATCACCCGCACCCAGAGCGGCGAGGTGATCAGTTGCGCCAGTCAGGTGAGTCCGGGTCAGACACTCCTCACCACCCTGGCACAGGGGAGCCTCGAGGTGCGAGTGGACAGCATTAACGACCAGTAAATTGCGCTACGGAAAAATAAAAATGGCCCACCGTATGGTGGACCATTTTTTATGCTGTGAAACTCACACCAGGGAATGACGAACTGCGGCGCCCGGATGGCCAGATCTCGCCGCCAACACAGGCTCCCCGCCCAGGGGATTGAGCTGCAAAAACTCGAACAGCCCGGCCTGCAGATTGACGTTCCAGAAGCGCCCGGCCAGGGTCAGATCCAGGCGATCCCTCGACAGTGTCGCCAGTCCATGCTGCTGCCAGGCCTCGAACAAGGGGGCCAGATGGGCACGCAATGGCGCAGGGATCCGTTCCAGCGCCAGCCAGCCGGTGTCGAGCGCCCCGCGCAGCAGGCCGTCGATACGGGCATTGGGATTGACACTCATCACCATGCCGGGGGCACGCGCATTCGCACTCAGGGCCTCGTGCCAGAGGGACAGATCCCGGCCATACATCAAACCATGGCCGTGCACATTACCTCCGGCACCGGCGCCGAAGGGGAGGATCTCGGCCCCGCGCTTCGCCATCTGGTTGTAGCGGCTCTGCTCAGCATCGCCCCGGCGCCAATGGCTGCCGGAGAGCCGCTCCCACCCCCCCTGCTCCAGTGTGTGGGCACCATAGGCATACATGGCCGCACGCTGCTGGCCGTCTGCCGACCAGCCGAGCTTGCCCTTCTGCTCCGCCCGATCCAGATTGGTGCCCGCCATGGCGATGAGCTGATAGAGATCCACCCCGTGCACCCCGCTCGCCATCACGTCCGCGATGTCCTGACGCCAGATGGCATCGTCCTGTCCCGGCAGACCGAAGATGAGATCCGCGACGATGACGGCGGCATCGTCCCGGGTCAGCTCGGCCAGCCGGGTCAGTAGCGTCTCCCTGTCGTCGAAACGGGCCGCCTGCTGGCGTACTTCGGTATCGAAGCTCTGCACCCCGAACGAGAAGCGGTTGAAGCCCCCTTCGAGGGCCGTCTGCCACTTCTCGTCATCGAAGCCGTTGAGGCGCCCCTCCAGCGTCAGCTCCGCATCCGGCGTCAGGGGAAAACGGCGGATCACGGCGGCGAGGCGCGCCAAATCCACCGCCTCCATGTCGGTGGGGGTGCCGCCTCCCACATAGACGGCGGAAAATGGCAGACTCTGACCGAGGGGGGAATCGGCGGCCCACTGCAAGCTTTCACACAGGGCGTCCATATAGCGGCTCATGCGCGCCGGATTGGCGCCATTTTCGAAGAAGTTGCAGAAACTGCAGCGCTTGCGACAAAACGGAATATGGATGTAGAGCGCCCGCTCATCCGCCTGGCTCGGCTGCTGCCACCAGGCCTGCCAGCCCGCCTCATCCAGGGGCAAGGGACGCACGCCTCCCCGGCTGGCGTGGGCCGACGTCTTGGCGGTGAAGGCAAACTTGAGGGGATCCGGGCTGGAGACCCCGGTCATGGTGGGAGTGAGTTGTACTGTCATCAGGGACCGTTACCATCTGCAAATAATACAAATGATAACGACTATCACTCAATGGGTGCGTTGTGCTGGATCAAGTCAGGGGCAAAGTGTGGTCATGAATCCCCGTCTTGAGGCAGGACCGGGCTAGAAGGGGTTGAGTGAAGAGGGATCAGAGGAGATAGATAGCCACCCCCCGGGGAGAGTGGCGACACACACGGATTGGCTTTGCCTGCGCAACATGGCGACCTCGCGATGCGAGAAATCAGCCAGGCGCGGCTCGCGCGCTCAATCGTTGCCGATGATGATGGCCACCCGGCGATTCTCGGCGCGTCCGGCCATGTTGCTGTTGCTGGCGATGGGCGCCTCTTCACCGCGGCCGCGGATATCCAGGTTGGCGGGGGGCATGCCCACGGAGATCAGCACGTCCGCCACGGACTGGGCCCGTTTCAGGGAGAGCTGCTGATTGTAGGCCGCCTCACCATTGGAGTCGGTGTGGCCATCCACCCGCGCCTTGTCCAGCCCCACATCCATCAGTGCCTTGCCAAGCTGCGCCACCACCTGGCGCGTGTTGGGGTTGAGTGCCCCCACGTTGTTGGCAAATAGCACCTTGTTGGAAATATCCAGAGTCCAGCCTTCGTCGGTCAGGTGAAAGCCCTGCTCCTTGAGCACGGTCAGCTGTGCCGGGGTCAGGCCCTGGGGAGCGCTCTGGCATGCGCTCAGAAGGGTGAGCAACAAACCGGTCAGGCCCGCTCTTATCCAGTTGGAAGTGTTCATTCTTGTCCTCTTGTTATTGTACTTGCGTCACTCTGCGTCTCTTGTGCTCTCTTCAGCCTCCCGTCGTTGTCGTTTCGACTCATACATGGCGCCATCCGCGTGTTGCAGCAGCGCCTCCGCCGTGCCCCCCTGCTGGGGATACATGGCAAATCCGACACTGACGCCGGCCACCAGCTGCTGGCCGTCCCCCAGCACCACGGGGGCCGCCATGGCCCGCTGGATCCGGACCATCACCTCATCCACCTCGTGCTGGAAATGCAGGGGCAACAACAGGATGGCAAACTCGTCCCCCCCCAGCCGGCATACCAGATCCAGCGGCCGCAGCTGATGCTGGATCCGTCTGGCCAGGGTGATCAGCACATCGTCACCGGCGGCGTGGCCGAGGCTGTCATTGATCTGTTTGAAGCGATCGCAGTCGAGATAGAGCAAGGCAAAGTGCTCCCCCTTGGTCGCACCGGCCGTGATGGCCTGGGCCAGCCTCGCCTCGAACAGGGCCCGGTTGGGCAGCCCGGTCAGGGGATCATGGGTCGCCTGATGGAGCAGGCTGGCATTCTCCCGCTTCTGGTGTGCCTGCCAGGCTTCCAGCTCATCCAGCAGGGAGTTGAAATCCTCCCCCAGCTCGTGCAGCTCGGCGATATTGGTCGACGGTACCCGCAGGTTGGTGTCGCGGCGGCGGCGCACATTGAAGGCCACCAGCGCCAGGGACTTGAGCGGTTCGGTGATGGAGTGCTGCATCCGGCGCGCCACATAGAGGGCCCCCAGGATGCTGAGCAGCAGGCAGACCAGGGTCGCCAGCAGGGTTTGCAGCAAGAAGCTGAGCAGGTATTGCCCATGTCCCACCAGATGGATGCTGGCGATCTCCTGGCCATCCCGCAATATGGGCAAGTCCACCGGACCTGGCAGGATCAGGTGAGCCAGTTGCTGCTCCAGACTGGACCAGGGGGTGGAGATGGCCCGGGTCCAGCTTGCCAGCAGCTGACCATCGGCCAGATGAATGCTGGCGCTCGCCACATCCTCGTGGGAGGCAATGGCCTCAAGGGCATCTCTGGCCGCCTCCTCGTCGTGGAACACCACCGCCGCCTCAGTGGTATAGCTGATGGCCCGCGCCACCAGCTCCAGGTTGTGGTCCGCATAGAGGCGCAGGGCCAGCAGGGCGGTGATGGTCAGGAACAGGCCCGCCATGCAGACGGCGGTGAGCGACGTCATCATGTGGGTGCGCCCAAGGCTCTGACGCAGGGTGACCCGGGTTGAATCAAACGAGGCGTGATCTTTCATGGCGCCCCCTCCCCGGCACGGGCCAATTTGAGCACGGCCGGGTGCACCCTGACCCCACTGCGGGCAAGGGCATCCAGATTGACCTTGAAGCGCACCCTCTCCCCCGTCGCCTGCAAACAGAAGACGGCGTCGGCGATGCACTCGCTGCTCTGCTCGCTGATGCTGAGGATGGGGTGCCCCTCCAGCCGCTGGAACAGGGGCAGACGCAATGGGGGGGAGAGCACGCCGACGTAGATCACGTCACAACGCTGTCCCAGGCTCCCGTCATCGGTTTCGTAACGGTGTACCTCCACCGGACGGCCATTGGCCTGGTGCGCGATGCTGAGCAGGGCCTCCGCATATTCTGTCGGCGCCGTGATGCACAGACGCAGGGTCGTGGGTTCACTCGGCCAGCGGGTGTAGCTGAGGATATCGAGCACGGTCTGGCGAACCTGTTCGGCACGCAGTTCCGCACTGGTCAGGGGCTCACCGGCCTGTACCAGAGAGCCAGACAGCGTGATCAGCAGCAGCAAGGCCCGGATCAAGGAGTGTGATTGCATCATGACTGTCTGCGCTCGTCAGTACCCATGGCAAGGGGGAGGATATGTGATGCGAGCTTACCAGTCGTGCGAGCACCGCAGATCCGCAACCACCTCGGTTGTGTCAGCGGTTGTCGCAAGCACCACAGGGCCCCGTGATCAACAGGGCCCCACCAACCTGATCCCCCCATCTCGCTATTTCTTGCCGAGCCCGTACTCACGCAGCTTGTTGGCGATGGCGGTGTGGGAGACCCCGAGCCGCTTGGCCAGCTGGCGAGTAGATGGAAAAGCCGGGTAGAGCCGCGCCAGCAGCTGGCTCTCGAAGCGCTTGACCGCCTCGTCGAGCCCTCCCTCAAACCACTCGTCGATGAGCGGCATGGTATCGGCCGCCATGGGCAAATCCACGTGCTCGGGGCCGATCTCGTCCCCTTCCAGCAGGGTCATGGCCCGGTAGAGACAGTTGCGCAGCTGACGCACGTTGCCCGGCCAGCGATAGGCGGTCAGGTATTCGGCCATGTTGCGGGTGAAACGCGGGCGCGGGCGCTGCAACTCGCTCGCGAAGCGGGAAACGAACTGCTGGGCCAGAGCCATGATGTCCGCCTTGCGCTCACGCAAGGGGGGCAGCGCCAGACTCAGCACGTTGAGGCGATAGTAGAGATCCTCGCGGAACTTGCCCTCGTGCACCAGATCCAGCAGTTGCTTCTGGGTGGTGCAGATGAAACGCACATTGACCCGCACCTCCTGCTCGTCCCCGACCCGGCGGAAGACCCCGTCTTGCAGCACCCGCAGGAACTTGGTCTGCAGATGGGGAGACATGTCGCCGATCTCGTCCAGCATCAGGGTGCCGCCGCTCGCCAGCTCCAGCACCCCGCGCTTGCCCTCGGTGTTGTTGCCAAAGGCGCCGGGGGCGTAACCGAATAGCTCGCTCTCGGCCACGTTGTCCGGCATGGCGGCGCAGTTGAGCGCCATGAAGGGGTGGCTGGAGCGCAGGCTGGCACCGTGGCAGGCGCGGGCTAGCAGCTCCTTGCCGGTGCCGGTTTCCCCGACGATCAGCAAGGGGGCGTCCTGCATCGCGAGCTTGGCGGCCTGAGCCAGCACCTCTTTCATCTTCTGGCTCTCGGCCTGCAGGTGCTCGAAGCCCCCCACTTCCACCGCGTGCAGCGCACTGAAGTGCATGCCGACCCGGCGGGCGGATTTGAGCACCACCACGGCGCCGGCCAGGGCCTGTCTGCCCTTCTCCTCCGCCACGAACAGCGGCATGAGATCACCGAGGTACTCCTCGCTACCGAGGCTCAGCTTGCAGGTCTGGGGGCGGATCTCTGGGGCCTCCAGCCAGCGGCTGAAGGAGAAGCCCTTGACCAGGGAGCCCAGCGCCAGGCCGCGCACCTCCTCCGATGGCAGGGCCAGCGTGGTGAGGGCGGACTGGTTGGCCTGGGTGATCTTGCCCTTGGCGTCGAGGGAGAACACCAGATCCGGCAGTGCCTTGAGCAGGGCCTCAATCTCGTGATGCTCCCGCTCGGAGGGCATGTAGGGAATGGTTTTGACGTCATAGACGCCAGGAATGCGGCGAATGCCCGGCATCAGGTGCTGGAAGTCGCTGAATTCCAGCTCGGGGAAGTTGAGGTAGATGATGCCTGAGGTATCGATTTCGATGCCACGCAGATCGATGTTGTGCTCCACCAGGCGGTCGAGGAGTTCCCGGGTCAGGCCCAGGCGGTCTTCACAGCTGACTTCAAGACGCATTCGGAACACACTTCCTAGCTAACATTCTGATTCACCGGATAATACAGACTCGATCCCGCCAGTGCGAGCGCTGACCCACAAAAATGCGGGCCCACCCGATTATCATCAGGCAGGCACGCGGGGAAAAACCGGGGAAAATGGCTTACTTCAGCAGCGCATCCGTGCGTGCCGCCATGATGAAGTCGTTGCGATGTAATCCGCCAATCTTGTGGGTCCACCAGCTCACCGTGACCTTGCCCCATTCGGTCAAGATGGCAGGATGGTGGAACTCTGCCTCCGCCAGCTCCCCCAGGCGATTGGTGAAGGCGAGCGCCTCCTTGAAGTTGCGAAAGCCAAACTCCCGGCGCAATTGCAGCTCACCGGCGACCACCAGGGGTTGCCAGTCTGGGATGGCGTGCATCAGCGTCGCCAGCTCCTCGTCGCTGACCTTGGGGGCATCGGCGCGGCACGCTTCGCACTGTTGGCTTGCCAGTTCGGACATGGGGGACTCCTTTGGTTAATAAATCGGAAAGTGGACGCTGGCCTCAGCTCGCCTGCTTGTCAGGGGCCGGGGCGAACAAGGGGGCATTGAGGCCAAGGCGACGCGCCTCGGCGAGCGTCCCCATGATGTCTTGCTCCGCCAGCCGGTAGAGGGCATCCAGGCTCGGCAACACGAAGTAGATGGGTTGCATGATGTCGATGCGATAGGGGGTGCGCAGCACCTCCATCAGGTTGAAGGGTTGCAACTTGGGCTGGCCGCTCAGGGCATAGGCGGTCTCGCCGATGGAGGAGAGGATGCCGCCGCCGTAGATGTGAAGGCCATCGCTCCCCTGCCCCTTACCTGCGTCCCCCTGCACCAGGCCGAACTCCACCGTGAACCAGTAGAGGCGTGCGAGAAAGACCCGCTCCTCCTTGCTCGCCTGCTGACCGAGCTGGCCGTAGACATGGGTGAAGTGGGCGAAAGCCGGGTTGGTGAGCATGGCGCAGTGACCGAACAACTCGTGGAAGATGTCGGGCTCCTGCAGATAATCGAGCTCGTCCCGGCGGCGGATGAAGGTGGCCACCGGAAACTGGCGGTTGGCCAAGAGCGAGAAGAAGCGGTCGAAGGAGATGAGCGCCGGCACGGCCACCACGGTCCAACCGGTGGCGGGTTGCAGCACGGCGTTGATCTCGGCGAGCTGGGGGATCCGCTCCCGGGGCAGGTCGAGGCGCGCGAGCCCCGCCACGTACTCCTCACAGGCCTTGCCACCCAGCGCCGCGAGCTGGCGCTCGATGAGGATCTGCCAGGTGCCGTGCTCCTCATCGCTGTAGTGGATGACGCCCTGCTCGTCCGGTTGATGTGCTGTATAGAGGCTGGCCATGATCCCTTCCATCCCGTGCCCTGCCTGGGCGCCGCTGCGTTGGCTCTGCGGGAGAAGCCCTGTGTGCACAGGTTCTCTCGCAAAGGTCTATGGGATCACTGTAACGGTTTGCCCCCTAAAAAAGCAGCCGACCCCGGGGTCGGCTGCCACGCACAAATGTAAATAATTTGTGACATCCAGGTTTGAGACTCCCATGCCAGACCCGAGTCATCATCCGGGCTCCGAAACGGGAGCGCCAGGGCCTCAGCGATTGAGATAGCCCGCCAATTGGCCGATGAGCCGCTTGCGCAACTCGCCGAGCTTGGGTTTCTCGTCGCCGCACCAGGGCAGCGGGCGGCACGCCTCTATGGTGCGCAGCCCGAGCCGTGCGGTGAGCAGCCCCGCCCCCACCCCCTGGGCGGCCCGCGCCGACAGCTTGGCGGTGAGCTCGGCACCGAGCAGATCCATCCCCACCTCGGTGACGAGTTCGGTGGCGCCGGCATAGAGCATGTTGCGAAACACCTGGCGGATCAGTTTGATTCGACTCCAATAACCGAGTTCGATGGCATAAACATCCGCAATATCTTCAATCATCCGCAGGTTTCGCCACAGCATCAGCATCATGTCGACGGTGGCAAGCGGACTCAGGGCCACCAGCACGGCGGCCTCCCCCGACCATTTGGCGACCCGGGCCTGGGCCAGCTTGTCCCGCTCGGTCAGCACCAGCTGGCTGTAAAGGGTCAGCACCTCCCGGTCGCTGTGACTCTCGTCGAGCTGGGAAAGCCAGTTGTGGTAACCCTCCCGCCCCTTGTCACCACTCTTCTCGGCCAGAGCCTCGCAAAATGCCTGGCCCTGCCCCACCCCCTGATGCGCCAGCAGGTCTTCGGCGCGCGAGCGCACATCCTGGCGCCGCTTGAGGGTACGCAGTCGCAGCCACTCACGGCCCGCCACGGAGGCCGTACCCACCAGCACCAGACCGGAGGCCAGCAGCCAGGCACCGCCCCAGAACGGCGAGGAGGCAAACTGGTCGGCGAGGAAGACCCCAAACTGGCCAAGGGAGAGCAGCCCCACGGCCCCCAGCCCCCATCCCAGCAGGCGGTGACGGCGACGGGGCTTGACGGTGAGGGCGGGCTCCACCTCGGTGAAATCATCGAGATCATCGAGACGCTCGAAGCTCGCCTCTTCCAGCCGCTGGGCCGGTGCGGGAGCGGGCTCCCGGGCTGGTGCCGGGATCACCGGATCCAGCACCATCTTCCCCTGCAGCGGCGCCTCATCCAGCGCACGCGGTTTTGTCTGATCGTTCATCGCTATGTTCCTCGGCGCCAGGTCGCGGGGTTGCCGCCGCCTGGCCACCTGATTATTCGAGGTGATCCCCGAGCAAGAATTCCAGCGCGGCATCGAGCCGGATATGGGGCAGCGCCTGATGGGCGCTCATGGGCAGCGGGCGAAATGCCTGGAAATCAAAGCCCTGGTGTTGCCACCACTGGGCCGACGGGATCTGGGAGGGCACCTCCCCCGGGAACAGCAGCAAGGGCTCGCCGTCCAGACTGGTGCCACGGATGGCGGGGAACTCCCGGCCATTGGCCTGCCCCTTGCCCACCTCGGTGGCCTTGATGGCGGCGAGCGCCAGGCATTCGGTCTCGATGCCCTCGAAGCGGGCCTGGCCGCGACCGCTGCTCACCAGATGTTGCAAAAGAGAGACCAGAGGCCCGTGCTGCTCCGGGGTCACGTGATCGGCCTTGCTCGCCACGAACAGCAACTTGTCGATGCGCGGGGCGAACAGCCTGCGCCACCAGTTGCTCTTGCCGTAGGCGAAGCTCTCCATGATGCGGGCGATGGCCTGCTGCATGTCACCAAAGCTGGCGGCACCGGCGTTGAGGGGTTGCAGGCAGTCCACCAGCACGATCTGGCGATCAAACCCGGCGAAATGCTGCTCGTAGAACCCCTGCACCAGGTGCTGCTTGTACTGCTCGAAGCGCTGCTTGAACGTGGCGTAGAGGGTGCCGTCGGCGGGCTCATGGGCAGGCTTCTCCCACACCCAGGGCACGAATTGCAGCAGCGGTGCACCGGCATACTCCCCCGGCAGCACGAAGCGCCCGGGCTGGATGAGGTGCAGGCCGAGCTCCCGCTTGCAGGCGTGCAGGTAGTCGGTGTAACGCTCCGCCAGCTCGCAGGCCGGTTTCTCCTCGAAGGGTTGATCCGCCTGCCAGACCGGTGCCAGCCAGCGACTGGCGAGCGCCTGCAGTTCGGGGCGGCGCAGTTGCTGCTCAACCTGCTCGCTCCACTGCTCGTAACTGAGATCCAGCAGGGGCAAGTCCAGCAGCCACTCGCCGGGGTAATCCACCAGATCCACATAGAGGGTGGAGATCTCCCCCAGATGGCGACGCAAGGGATGGCGGGTGCGATAACGAATTTCGAGACGTACCTCGGCCACCCCGCGGGTGGGCTCCGGCCAGGCGGGGGGATCGCCAAACAGAGCGTCGAGCCCTCGCTCGTAGGGGAAGGTGGGGATGTGGACGTTTTGCTGGGGCACCCGACGGGCCCCCAGGATCCGCCCCTGACGCTGGGCATCCCACAAGGGCAGCCGACCGTCGATGGCCGCATGCTCCAGCTGGTTTACCAGCGCCGTGATGAAGGCGGTCTTGCCACTGCGGGAGAGGCCGGTGACCGCCAGCCGGATGTGGCGATCCCGAACCCGGTTCACTACCTCATTGGCCTTGTGCTGCAGCACGGACCACTGCTGTTCGAACTTGTTTCGTATCAAGGCCTGATCAATCCTCTGTGTTGTCGCGCCCCTACCCTCGCTGGCCCAGGGCGCACTTGTCTCTTGTCACACTCTCATCACAGCTTGCTGAATTCCCGTTGCAAGTTGAACTCCTTGGAGGTGACCAGCTTCTCCATACGCTGCAATCTCGGCTCCAGGCTGTCGAGCTCCTGGGCGATGCGTCCCAGCGCCTGATGAGGGGTCACCCCCGCCTGCCAGCTGCGCGCCTTCATGCGCAGCTCGCCAAAATCGGCATCCTGCTCCCCATAGAGGGTCACCGGTTTCTTGTCGAGCAGGAACCAGGCCGCAATATAGGCGGTGAAGGTGATGAAACCGGCGAAGATGAGACCGCTGATGGCCAGCAGCCGCACTATCCAGGTCTCCACTCCGAAGTAGTCGGCAAGGCCGGCGCAGACGCCGGCAATCTTGCCCTGCTGGGGATCCCGATAAAGGTTGCGTTGACTGTTGGCGGCGCTCATACCTTGTTCCTCCAGCCGGGGACCTCGGCATCCAGGATGGACTCCAGGGCACCGACCCGCTCCTGCATCTTCTCGGCGCGCACCAGCAGCCCTTGCAGCTGTTCACGCTCGTTGTCGGCGAGGCCTGCCCCTATCCTGCCCTTGGCACGATAGTGCAGCACCAGCCAGATGGGGGCGACGATCACCATGAAGACGATGAGCGGCGTCGCCAGAATGCCAATGATGTCTTCCATCCATTACTCTCCTTTGGGAGCCGGGTTCTGACCCAGCTTCTCACGCATGGCCTCGAGTTCACGACTGATCTGATCGTCCACTTCCAGCTCGGCGAATTGCTGGGCCAGCGCCTTGTCGGATTGCCCCAGATCGGCGCGGGCTTCCATCTCGTCGATGCGACGCTCCATGCGCTCGAACTTGCTGACCACGGCCTGGCTGTCGCCACGGGCCACCTGGCTTTGCACGTTCAGGCGGCTGCTGGCCGCTTCGCTGCGAATGGCCATCGCCTTCTGGCGGGCACGGGCGTCTTCGAGTTTGGCTTCCAGCTGGCGAATTTCATCCCCCAGCTTGTCGATGCCGCTGTCCACCGCCTGTTGCTCCCGCTGGAGCGCATCGGCGAGCTCCACCTGCTTCTTCTTCTCGATGAGGGCGGCGCGGGCCAGATCTTCACGACCCTTGGTCAGCGCCAGCTCGGCCTTGGCCTGCCACTCGTCCACCCGCTCCTGATGGCGGCAGACCTGGCGGCCAATCTCTTTCTGGTTGGCGAGGAAGCGGGCCAGGTTGGAGCGCTCCTTCACCAGTTCATCTTCCATCTCTTGGATGATCAGGCGCACCATCTTCTGGGGATCTTCTGCCTTGTCGAGCAGGGCCGTCAGGTTGGAATTGATGATGTCGGCCAGACGGGAAAAAATACTCATGATTGTACTCCTGTGATGGGCATTGGGTTGTTTCTCCATTGACAATGGCAACTTGTGTGCCAATCTGGAACAAATTTTAACTTATTGATTTATATGGGCGCATTGGATGAAATTCAAGGACGCCGTCTCAAGGGGTGATAAAAATCACCAACTCTTGGTAAGATTGACCAGATTTTTCAACGAGCAGGGAGCAAGATGAGCACAACCACGGAGAGTCTGTTGGGTGAGTCCAACGCATTTCTCGAGATCATTGAGCAGGCCTCGCGACTAGCCCCCCTGCGCAAACCCGTGCTCATCATCGGCGAGCGGGGCACCGGCAAGGAGCTCATCGCCCACCGCCTACATTATCTCTCGGCCCGCTGGGATCAAAGCTTTGTCACCATCAACTGCGCCACCTTGAGTGAGAGCCTGCTGGAGACCGAGCTGTTTGGCCACGAGGCTGGCGCCTTCACCGGCGCTGCCAAGCGCCACCAGGGTCGTTTCGAGCGGGCGGACGGGGGCACCCTCTTTCTCGACGAGCTGGCCACCACCAGCGCCCGGGTGCAGGAAAAGCTGCTGCGGGTCATCGAATACGGGGAGTTCGAGCGGGTCGGCGGGGCCAAGCCCCTCAAGGTGGACGTGCGCCTGGTGTGCGCCACCAACGAGGATCTGCCCGCCTTGGCCGACAAGGGGCTGTTTCGACACGATCTGCTGGATAGATTGGCCTTTGACGTGATAACCCTCCCCCCTTTGCGGGAGCGACGGGAGGATATCCTGATGCTGGCGGAGCACTTCGCCCACAGCATGACCCGGGAGCTCGGCTATCCGCTGTTTGCGGGGTTCTCCCGCAAGGCGACCCAGCTGATGCTCGACTACCCCTGGCCCGGCAACGTGCGGGAGCTGAAAAACGTGGTGGAGCGCAGCATCTACCGCCAGGGCAACCCGCAATTGCCGCTGGCGGAGCTGGTGCTCAATCCCTTCGACTCCCCCTGGCGCCCTCGCGCCGCGAGCGTACAGACCTCCGCTCCCGCCGGGGAGGCGCCCTCTGCCGGCTCCCCGGCCCTCCAGTTGCCGCTGGATCTCAAGAGCACGGTGGCCGAGTTCGAGATTAATTTACTCAAGCAAGGGATGCAGCAATCCCAGTATAATCAGCGCAAAGCGGCCCAATTGCTGGCGCTGAGTTACCACCAGTTCAGGGGCATGCTGCGAAAATACCAGTTGCTCGACGGGGATGATGGCAATGGCAACCCAGAGCACGATGGCGCCTGAGTCAGGACCTGCCAGGGGCCATGTCACCCGCAGTTGATGGCGGAATGTGGCAAGATAGCGGCCAGGAGAGGGATGCTGCGCCGCCACGGCAGCAGCACGGGCCCTCACCACTCGCCAGCCCGGGTGCTGGCACTTTCGAATAAAAACATGGTTCCATAATGAGAATGCTCAAACCAATGCTGCTCGGGCTGCTGGTGCTGGTCACCGGTTGTCAGAAACAGGACGAGGCCTCCAAGACAGGGCTCATCTATTGCGTCGAAGGGGCGCCCCAGACCTTCAACCCGCAGCTCGCCAACTCGGCGGTGACCCTGGATGCCAGCGCCCGCCCCCTCTACGATCGCCTGCTGGAGGTCAACGCCAATACCCTGAGCATCGAAGGGGGGCTGGCCACCCGTTGGCAGATCAGTGACGACGGCCTGACTTACCGGCTCACCCTGCGCAAGGGGGTGACCTTCCATCGCACTCCCTGGTTCAATCCATCCCGTCCCTTCAACGCCGACGACGTGGTATTCACCTATCATCGCCTGCTGGACGAGCATCACCCCTACCACCATATCTCAGGTGGCGATTACCCCTATTTCTCGAGCCTCGGCCTCTCCTCCCTCATCAAGCGGGTCTACAAGAAGGGCCCCCATGAGGTGGTATTCGAGCTGAATCGGCCGGACTCCTCCTTCCTCGCCACCCTGGCCAGCGACTACGCCATCGTGCTCTCGGCAGAGTATGGCGAACAGATGCAGAAGGCCGGTACCCCCGAGCTGCTCGACAGCCGCCCCATCGGCACCGGTCCCTTCAGCTTCAAGGAGTACCGCCACAACGAGTTCGTGCGCTACCTGCGCCATCCCGGCTACTGGGGCGGCGAGGCCAGGATTGAGCAACTCATCTACGACATCACCCCCAAATCCTCCAAGCGGCTCGCCAAGCTGCTGACCGGGGAATGCGACGTGATGAGCACCCCCTCCGCCAGCCAGCTGTCGGTGATCGACAAGGATTCCCACCTCAATCTGTCGGTGCAGTCGGGCATGAACGTCGCCTTCCTCGCCCTCAACACCCGCAAGGCGCCGTTCAACAAGGTGAAGGTTCGCCAGGCCATCGCCAGCGCCATCAATGTGCAGAACCTGCTGCAGGCGGTCTATTTCGAGACCGGACAACCGGCGGTCAGCCTGCTGCCGCCCCTCTCCTGGGGCTACAACCCCTCCTTGCACCTGCGCAAGCAGGATCTCAAGCTCGCCCGTCAACTGCTCGCCGAGGCTGGTTTCCCCCACGGTTTCGAGATGCAGGTGCTGGTCCAACCGGGGGCGCGCCCCTACAACCCCGATGGCCTCAAGACCGCCCAGCTGATGCGCAGCGATCTGGCCAAGATTGGGGTGAAACTGAAAATCGTGCAGCAGGCCTGGCCGGTCATCGAGACCCGGCTCGCCAAGGGGCAATATGACAGCCTGCTCTCCGGCTGGGTCGCCGACAACGCGGATCCGGACAACTTCTTCCGCCAGTTGCTCAGCTGCGCCGCCGTCGAGCGGGGCAACAACTACAGCCGCTGGTGCAGCCCCGCCTTCGATCAACTGCTCGACGATGCGGTGACCACGCCCCAGCTCGCCTTCCGGCTGCGCAATTACTACTATGCCCAGACCCTGCTCGGCGAGCAGTTGCCGGTGATCCCCCTGGCCCATGCCCTGCGCACTCAGGTGAGCCGCAACGATATCGAGGGGCTTGCCCTTATGCCCTTTGGGGGCACCACGTTCAATCAGGCCCATCGGGAGTGAGCATGTTCCGACTTCTTCATGCCAGCGATGACGCTCCGTCATCCCACCGTCAGCGAGGACGGACCTAACCATGTTCTTCTATATCCTGCGCCGCATCACCTTGCTGCTCATCACCTTGCTGGTGCTGAGCATCGGGGCCTATCTGCTGGAATATCGCCTCATCACTCAGGTACTGGACTTCTGGCACGGCTACCCGGACTTCATGCGCCGGATCTTCGCCGGCGATCTCGGCGTCTCCAGCGTCTCCGGCCAGCCGGTGCTGGACGAGATCCGTCACTACTTCCCGGCTACCCTGACCCTCTGCCTCGCGGCCTTCGCCATCTCCCTGCTGGTGGGGATCCCGCTCGGCACCCTGGCTGCCCTCTACCAGGGGCGCAGCGTGGATCTCTCCATCATGACCGCCGGTCTCATCGGCTATGCCGTGCCGGTGTTCTGGCTGGGGCTGCTGATGGTGATGTTCTTCTCCCTGGATCTCGGCTGGCTGCCGAGCTCGGGCCAGATCAGCCTGCTCTATGACGTGCCCAACATCAGCGGCATTGCGATCATCGACGTGCTGATGAGCCAGGAGCCCTGGCGCGAGGCGGCCCTGCACGATGCCCTTCGCCATTTGGTACTTCCCTCCCTGGTGCTGGCGGTGGTGCCCACCACCGAGGTGATCCGCCATGTGCGCAGCTCCCTCATCGACGTGATGAAGCAGAACTACATCAAGGCCGCGGCGAGCCGTGGCCTCTCCCGTCGCCAGATCGTCTGGCGCCACGGCCTCAAGAATGCCCTGCCCCCGGTGTTGCCCCTGCTCGGGCTGCAGCTTGGCAGCGTGCTCACCTCCGCCATGATCACCGAGGTCGTGTTCGACTGGCCCGGCATCGGCCGCTGGCTGGTGAGCAGCATCGCCCTGCAGGATTATGCCGCCATCCGGGGAGCCTCCCTGGTGGTGGCGAGCTTCGTCATCTTCACCAGCGTCAGCACCGAACTGCTGACCACCATCATGTATCCGGCCAGGCGCAAAGAGCTCTATGCAAAGCAACACTGAACAGGGTCACGGGATGCAAAACATGACTGAACACGCCGATGGCCTGGGTGGGAGCCTGACTCATGCAAGATAAATCGAGCCTCTACCCGGAGCTCAGGATCCTCTCCCCCCTGGAGCAGACCTGGGCCGCCTATCGCCGCAACCCACTGGCCATGGCCGGACTATGGTGCTTCGGCCTGTTGCTGCTCATCACCCTCATCGGTCCCCTGGTGGTGCCCTATGGCATCGATGATCAGCACAGCACTCGCCTGTTGCTGGCCCCTTCCTGGGCCAGCACCGGCAACATCGACTACTTCCTCGGCACCGACGATCTGGGCCGTGACATCCTCTCCCGCCTGGTGGTGGGGGCCCGTCTGACCTTCGGCAATGCCCTGCTGGTGGTGCTGATTGCCCTGATCATCGGCTCCGCCATCGGCATCCTCGGCGGCATGAGCAAGGGGGTGAAATCGAGCGTGCTGCACCATCTGCTCGATACCCTGCTCTCCATCCCCTCCCTGCTGCTGGCCATCATAGTGGTGGCCATCCTGGGGCCCGGCCTGTTCAACACTCTGATCGCCATCACCCTGGCACTCATTCCGCCGTTCATCCGGGCGACCTACAACGCGGTCCACACCGAGATGCAGAAGGAGTACATCATCGCCAGCCGCCTCGACGGCTCGCCCCCCTCCCGCATCATGCGTCTCGCCATCTTGCCGAACATCGTCGAGACCCTGGTGGCCCAGACCACCCGCACCCTCTCCGCTGCCATCCTGGACATCTCGGCGGTGGGCTTCCTCGGCCTCGGCGCCCAATCCCCCCAGCCGGAGTGGGGTGCCATGCTGGCGGATTCGAGCGATCTCATCTATCTCGCCCCCTGGACCGTGACCCTGCCCGGCATGGCCATCCTGTTCAGCGTGCTGGTGACCAACGTGGTGGGTGAAGGGATCCGCGAAGCGCTCAAGGAGGGGAACGACTGATGGGGGTATCATTGAAGATGGGCAGCCTCAGCGCACTGGGCGCGCACCTGAGCTCCGCGCTGGGCATGCCGTCACGGGCAGGCGCCCGCGCACCACTCGAAGGGGGAAACGTCCATGCCCTTGCTTGATATCCGCAACCTCACCATCGAGATTGACACCCCCCAGGGCAAGGTCAAGGCGGTGGACAAGGTCAGCCTGACCCTGAGCGAGGGAGAAATTCGCGGCCTCGTCGGCGAATCCGGCTCCGGCAAGAGCCTGGTGGCCAAGGTGATCGTCGGCATCCAGAAGGACAACTGGACGGTGCGCGCCGACCGGATGCGCTTCAACGACATGGATCTGCTGACCATGGCCCCCAAGGAGCGACGCCGCATCATGGGCCGGGAGATCGCCATGATCTTCCAGGATCCCATCAGCTGTCTCGACCCCTCGACGGAGATTGGCACCCAGCTGGAAGAGGCCATCCCTACCGACTCCTTCGTCGGCAAGTTCTGGCAGCGCTTCCAGTGGCGCAAGAAGCGGGCCATCGCCCTCTTGCACCGGGTCGGGGTCAAGGATCACCGCAAGGTGATGCGGGCCTATCCCCACGAGCTCTCGGACGGCATGTGCCAAAAGGTGATGATCGCCATGGCCATCGCCAATCAGCCGCGCCTGCTGGTAGCGGACGAACCCACCAGCGCCATGGAGTCCACCACCCACTCCCAGATCCTGCGGCTGCTGGACAAGATGAACAAGCTGGGCAACACCACCATCCTCATCATCAGCAACGACGTGGCCGCCATCGCCAACCTGACCGACACCATCAACATCATGTACTGCGGCCAGATGGTGGAGGTGGGGACCCGCGAGCAGATCATGACCAGCCCTCATCACCCTTATACGGACGCCCTGCTCAAATCCATCCCGGACTTTGACAAGCTGGTGCGCCACAAGTCCCGGCTCGAAACCCTGCCCGGGGTGATCCCGCCCCTGCAGCACCTGCCCATCGGCTGCCGGCTCGGCCCTCGCTGCCCCTATGCCCAGAAGCAGTGCGTGCAGACCCCGCTGATGAGCAAGGTGAAGGGACACCAGTTCAGCTGCCACTTCCCCCTCAACATGGAAGAGCCGAAGAAATGATCGCTCCCCGTCGTCAGCCCCGGCTCCCGGGCGCGCCATCTCGACTGGCAGCTCATGGCACTGCACGCCTGTGTCCCGTCGATACAAAAATGATGACAACCGCCATTTTTTCAGCATGTTCCGCTACCCAGGAGCCAAGCCTGTGACCGAACCCTCTCTGTTGCAGGTCAGGGGCCTGTGCAAGACCTATCAGAACCGTACCGGCCTGTTCCGGCGCCAGGCGGTGGAGGCGATCAAACCCCTCTCCTTCAGCCTGGAGACGGGTCAGACCCTGGCCATCGTCGGCGAAGCGGGCTCCGGCAAGAGCACTCTCGCGCGCATTCTGGCGGGCATGATAGAGCCGAGCGGCGGCGAGATCGCCGTCGAGGGCCAGCGCCTGGTACACGGTGACTACCAGACCCGCTGCAAGCTGCTGCGGATGATCTTCCAGGATCCCAACACCTCCCTTAACCGCAAGATCCGGGTCGGCCAGATCCTGGAGACCCCCCTTCGCCTCAACACGGCGCTGAGCGAGGAGGAGCGACGGGAGAAGGTCGTCCAGACCCTGCGCATGGTGGGCATGCTGCCGGATCACGCCCTCTTCTACCCCCAGATGCTCTCCGCCGGTCAGCAGCAACGGGTAGGGCTGGCGCGGGCCCTGATCCTCAACCCCAAAATCGTGGTGGCGGATGAAGCGTTGTCGACCCTGGATATCTCGGTGCGCTCCCAGATCATCAACCTACTGCTGGAGATGCAGGAGACCACGGGGCTGAGCTATGTGCTGGTCGCCAACGATCTGGGCATCGTCAGCCACATCAGCGACGAGGTGCTGGTGATGCACGAGGGCCGGGTGGTGGAGCGTGGCAAGACCCTCAAGGTGTTCGCCGATCCCCAGCACGAGGTGACCCGCCGCCTCATCCAGAACTACAACAACGAATACCGCCGATAACCCCCAAACGGCCCGCTCGGGCCGTTTTTCCCCCTCTCAGCGACAAGACAGAACCGGCCTGTGAGCCGTTTTCAGCCATAAAAAAACCCGGCTTGTGGGCCGGGTATTGCGCTCAAAAAAAGTGATTGCGTCGCTCGTAGTAGGAACATCCCAGATACTAGGTGTGCCCCCTTTTATCAACAACTGTCAGATCTGACAGGCAGTCCGCTATGGAACCTGAACTGCGGATCCGGTGAGCAGATAAGCTCCGCTTCTATCTTCCCGAAGAAGGCCACCCGCTCGCTGATATCCTCCTCGGCGAACTGTTCGGCAAGGGCCAGATAATCCTGGTAGTGACGCGCCTCCGAGCGCAGCAGGGAGACATAGAAGCGCCCCAATTCATCGTCCAGATGAGGAGCCAGCTTGGCGAAGCGCTCGCAGGATCGCGCCTCGATGTAAGCACCGATGATCATCTTGTCCACCACGGCCGCGGGCTCGTAGGTGCGCACATGGGTGAGCAGGCTGCGGGCGTAGCGGGAGGCGCTGACCGGGCCATAGGGGATGTCGCGGGCCTGCATCAGCGCCAGCACCTGCTCGAAGTGGTGCAGCTCCTCCTGAATGAGCCTGACCATGGGAAACAGCAAGGGGTTGCGCTCAAGCTCGGCAAACACGCTTCTGTCCGACTCCCCCATGGTGCGCTTGCCCAGGATCTCCGCCTTCTCGGGGATGGCGTCCAGCTCCCGGTAAAACTCGAGCTTGGGCAGCAGGTGGCGTTTGCCCTTGGGCAGGCAGTAGCGGCGCACCAGACTGTGGGCGGTCAGGGCGGCCTTGTTCTCGCAGTTGGCGTGATCGATGAGCAGGGTCGACAACTGGGCGGGATCCCGCGCCATCTCCACCCACTCATCCGGGGTCTCACAATGCAGGAACTGGCGAACGGGGGCTAGCAGATCATCCATCTGAACTCTTGTACTCTCTGGTTGGCGTTGACTGACATACAGGCTGCGGCGGGTCGCCGCGAAGGGGGCCTATGCTAACGGATCCCGCCCCCGCTGCCCACCGCCATCACGCCAGCAGGCGCTTGAGGGAGTCGCGCCGGATCAGGGTGCCGCTGAAGGAGGGCAGTGTCTGAACGCCCCCCTCCTCCACCATGGTGATCAACCGGCTGATGGTCTCCTGGATCATCTCGGTCACCGGCATCTTGACGCTGGCCAGCGAAGGAATGACATAGGGGGCCAGGGCGATGTCATCGAACCCCACCACCGAGACCTGCTCTGGCACCGCCACACCGGATGCGTGCAACTGCTTGATGGCGCCGATGGCCATGTCATCGTTGCTGGCGATCAGGGCGCTGAAGGGTACACCTCGTGCCAGCAGGGTCGCCGCGGCGGCGGCGCCGCAGGCGGGGGTCCACTTGCCGGGGGCGATCAGGGCATCTTGCTGGGGCAAGCCGTGGCGAGCCAGGGCGTCGCGGTAACCTGCGAGGCGCTCGATGCCGGTCGGCGAATCGGACGAGCCGGCGATGAAGGCGATCTCCCTGTGCCCCATCTCCACCAGCTTGTCCACCACGGTCGCCGCCGCCACCCGCTGATCGGAATAGACGCAGTGGTGGTGGTGACGGGGCAATCGCCGGTTGAGCACCATGATGGGCTGGGGATGCTGCTCGATGATCTCGTCCATCTCCTCGACGCCGAGGAAACGGGGGTAGATGATGACGCCATCACAACGCGAGTCCAGCAGGTACTGAATGGCCTGACGCTCTTCCTCGGCGCTGTGTTTGCCATCGGCCAGGATCAGCTGGCGCCCGCGCGCCTCCGTCATCCGCGCCGCGTGCGAGAGCAGCTCGCCGAAGTAGACGCCGTGATAGAGGGTGTTGGTCACCACCAGCCCCAGGGTCTGGGTGCTTTTGGTCGCCAGCTGCCTCGCCACCAGATTGGGGCGATAGCCGCTCTCGTCGATGGCTTTGAACACCCGATCCCGGGTCTCCTGGCTGGTATAGCCATTGCCCGACAACACGCGGGAGACCGTCGCCTTCGACACCCCTGCCCGCCTCGCCACCTCCAGCATAGTGGTCATCTTCTTCATCCCTCCTATCCGACGGGCCGCAGTGTACTGCACGGGCCCCGGGTTGTCGCAGCAAGATTGTCGACGACGGGGTGCGTTCAGTGATCCCTTTCACGGATCTGCACAATGGTGGTGCGACCACCTTGTAACCCGATATGAAACTGCGCATGCTATGTGGAACCGGTTCCACATTCAGTTTCATGCCTTCTCATCCCGCCGTCAACGGGCCCGGATGAACAGGACCCATTTGGTAAAAAGGATACAGCTAGATGTCAAAAAACTATGCGGCCCTGGCCGGCCAGGTCATCAGGGCCCTCGGCGGAACCGGCAACATCAGTGCCGTGACCCACTGCATGACGCGCCTGCGCTTCGTGCTGCAAGACCCCGCCCAGCTCGACGGCCCGGCCCTGAAAGCCATCTCCGGGGTGCTCGGGGTGGTGCAAGGCGACAACCAGTGCCAGGTGATCATCGGCAACATGGTCTCCCACGCCTATAAGGAGGTGCTCGCCCTGCTGCCCGCCGGTGAGCACGCCCCCGCAGCCGAGGCCAAGCCCGGCTTCAGCCTCCGTCGCCTCGGGGCTGGCATCCTCGATGCCCTCATCGGCACCATGTCGCCGCTCATCCCGGCCATCATCGGCGGCTCCATGGTCAAGCTGCTGGCCATGGTGCTCAGCATGAGCGGCGTCGTGGAGACCACGGCCCCCAGCTACATCATCCTCAATGCCATCGGTGACGGCGCCTTCTTCTTCCTGCCGCTGATGGTGGCTGCCTCGGCGGCCATCAAGTTCAAGACCAACATGTCGCTCGCCATCGCCATCGCCGGCGTGCTGGTACACCCGAGCTTCATCGACCTGATGGCCAGGGCCGCCCAGGGTGAGCAGGTCAGCTTCGCCCTCATTCCGGTCACGGCGGTGAAATACACCTACACGGTGATCCCGGCCCTGGTGATGACCTGGTGCCTCTCCTACATCGAGCGCTGGGTGGACAGGATCACCCCGGCGGTGACCAAGAACTTCTTGAAACCCATGCTGATCGTGCTCATCGCCGCGCCGCTCGCCATCGTGCTCATCGGCCCCATCGGCATCTGGATCGGCACCGCCATCTCCGGCCTTGTCTACACGGTCCACGACTACCTCGGCTGGCTGTCGGTGGCCATCATGGGGGCCCTGTGGCCGCTGCTGGTGATGACCGGCATGCATCGCGTCTTCACCCCCACCATCATCCAGACCATCGCCGAAACCGGCAAAGAAGGCATGGTGATGCCGTCCGAGATCGGCGCCAACCTCTCCCTCGGTGGCTCTTCCCTCGCCGTGGCCTGGAAGACCAAGAACCCCGAACTGCGTCAGACCGCTATGGCGGCCGCCGCCTCCGCCATCATGGCGGGGATCTCCGAGCCCGCCCTCTACGGGGTGGCCCTGCGCCTGAAGCGGCCGCTCATCGCCAGCCTCATCAGCGGCTTCATCTGCGGCGCCGTCGCCGGCATGGCGGGGCTGGCCAGCCACTCCATGGCGGCTCCCGGTCTCTTCACCAGCGTGCAGTTCTTCGATCCGGCCAACCCCATGAGCATCGCCTGGGTGTTCGGCGTCATGGCGCTCTCCGTGGTGCTCTCCTTCATCCTGACCCTGGTGATGGGCTTTGAAGACATCCCGGTCGAGGCCCCCAAGGAGGCCGACGCGCCCCAGCCGGCTGCGACTGCCCAGGCCAAGGTTGGCCAGCGCCAAACCACCGCCAGCGCCTAACCCACTCATATCAGACATGACAAGAGGTAACAGATGTCGATAACCCGATTCCCCGAAGACTTCCTCTGGGGCGGCGCCCTGGCCGCCAACCAGGCGGAGGGGGGCTACCGCGAGGGCGGCAAGGGGCTGACCACGGTGGACATGATCCCCCACGGCCCGAACCGCATGGCGGTCAAGCTCGGCCAGGAGAAGCGTTTCTCCCTGCGAAGCGACGAGTATTACCCGAGTCACGATGCCATCGACTTCTATCACCGCTACAAGGAAGACATCGCCCTGATGGCCGAGATGGGATTCACCGTGTTTCGCACCTCCATCGCCTGGAGCCGGATCTACCCCAGGGGGAATGAGCACGAGCCCAATGCCGAGGGCATCGCCTTCTATCGTGCCGTGTTCGAGGAGTGCAAGAAATACGGTATCGAGCCCCTGGTCACCCTGTGCCACTTCGACGTGCCCATGCACCTGGTGACGGAATACGGCTCCTGGCGCAGCCGCCAGATGGTGGAATTCTTCACCCGCTACGCCCGCACCTGCTTCGAGCAATTCGATGGTCTGGTGAAGTACTGGCTCACCTTCAACGAGATCAACATCATGCTGCACAGCCCCTTCTCCGGCGCCGGGCTGGTGTTTGAGGAAGGGGAAGACAAGGAGCAGGTGAAGTACCAGGCGGCCCACCACGAACTCATCGCGAGCGCCCTCGCGACCCGGATTGCCCACGAGGTCAACCCCTGCAACCAGGTGGGGTGCATGCTGGCGGGGGGCAACTTCTACCCCTACTCCTGCAAGCCGGAAGATGTGTGGATGGCGCTCCAAAAAGAACGGGAGAACCTGCTGTTCATCGACGTGCAGGCCAGGGGCGCCTACCCGAGCTATGCCGCCAGCCTGTTTCGGGACAAGGGCATCCAGATCGTCAAGGCGCCGGAGGATGACGACATTCTGAAAAACACCGTCGATTTCGTCTCCTTCAGCTACTACGCCTCCCGCTGCGCCTCCGCCGACATGAACGCCGGCAACACCAGCGCGGCCAACGTGGTCAAGTCCCTGAAAAACCCCCACCTAGCAGTGAGCGAATGGGGCTGGGGCATCGATCCCCTCGGCCTTCGCATCACCATGAATACCCTCTATGACCGCTACCAGAAGCCACTGTTTTTGGTGGAGAACGGTCTGGGCGCCGTGGACGAGGTGAATGACGCAGGCGAGATTGAGGATGACTATCGCATCGGCTATCTGCGCGAGCACATCCACGCCATGGGAGATGCCATCGGTGACGGCATCCCGCTCATGGGCTACACCAGCTGGGGTTGCATCGATCTCGTCGCCGCCTCCACCGGCGAGATGAGCAAGCGCTACGGCTTCGTGTATGTGGACAGGGACGATGCGGGCAAGGGCACCCTCGAGCGCAGACGCAAGAAGTCGTTCTGGTGGTACAAGAAGGTCATCGCCAGCAACGGCGAGGATCTGGCATAACCGGATAGCCATGACAGGGATAAAAAAATGGGGGCCTCGGCCCCCATTTTCGTGTCGGCTCGCAAGCCGCGAGAAAACGTTTAACTGCCTTCGTTAAAAATTTCCAGGTTGCTGGTGCCTTCCTGCCACTCGCGCACGGCCTTGTTGTCGTCGCTGCGCATGGCATTGAGGTGATCCAGATAGCCCTGATCCACGTCGGAGGTGACGTAGTGGCCGTTGAACACCGAGGTCTCGAAGTGGCGCAGCTCGGGGTTGATCTCCCGCACCGCCTCTTCCAGATCTTCCAGATCCTGGAAGATGAGGCCGTCGGCGCCGATGATCTTGCACACCTCTTCCACTTCCCGGCCATGGGCGATCAGCTCGTTGGCGGTAGGCATGTCGATGCCATAGACGTTGGGGAAGCGAATTTCCGGCGCGGCGGAGGCGAAGTAGACCTTGGCGGCACCGGCTTCCCGCGCCATCTGGATGATCTGCTCGGAGGTGGTGCCACGGACGATGGAGTCATCCACCAGCAATACCTTCTTGCCCTTGAACTCGGAGCCGATGGCGTTGAGCTTGCGGCGCACCGACTTCTTGCGCTGGGTCTGGCCCGGCATGATGAAGGTACGGCCGATGTAGCGGTTCTTCACGAATCCCTGACGGTAAGGCAGGTCCAGGGTGTGGGCGATCTCCAGCGCCACGTCGCAGGAGGTCTCGGGGATGGGGATGACCACGTCGATGTCGAGATCTTCCCACTCGCGGGCGATCTTCTTGCCGAGCTTGCGACCCATGTTGAGGCGGGCGGCGTAGACCGAGACCTTGTCGATGCACGAATCGGGACGGGCGAAGTAGACGTACTCGAAGATGCAGGAGCTCATCTGCGGGTTGTCGGCGCACTGCTCGGAGAAGAGCTGGCCCTGCTCGGTGATGTAGATGGCCTCGCCCGGGGCGACGTCACGCACGGTCTCGAAGCCGATGGCATCCAGTGCCACGCTCTCGGAGGCGAGCATGTATTCAATCTGTCCCTGCTCATCGGTGCGACGACCCAGGATCAGCGGGCGGATGCCGTTGGGATCACGGAAGCCGATGAGGCCATGGCCAATCACCAGGGAGACCACGGCGTAGGCACCGCGGATCTGCTGATGCACCTTGCGCACCGCAGAGAAGATGTCCGCCGGCGCCAGCGCCATCTTGTCGCACAGGTCCAGCTCGTGGGCCAGCACGTTCAGCAGCACTTCCGAATCGGACGTGGTGTTGATGTGGCGGCGGGCCACCTTGAACTGCTGCTCCTTGAGCGCCTTGGCGTTGGTGAGGTTGCCGTTGTGGGCCAGCACCATGCCGTAGGGAGAGTTCACATAAAAAGGTTGGGCTTCTGCGGCACTGGAGCTGCCTGCGGTGGGATAACGGACATGTCCTATGCCGATATTCCCTTTCAGACGCTGCATGTGGCGCACTTCAAACACATCCTTCACCAGGCCGTTGGCCTTGCGTTGCCGGAAGTTTCCACTGTCTATGGTCACGATCCCGGCGGCGTCCTGTCCCCTGTGCTGCAACACCGTCAAGGCGTCGTAGAGGGCCTGATTGACGGGGGTGGTGCCAACTATACCGACAATACCACACATGTCTTTGCTACCTCGAAGTCACTGTACCGGTTGAATGAAACTCGATGAGCTCTGTATGAACCCAAAAAACCACTGGATCACCGGTTTGAACTCGGGAACCAGCTTGGATGCCGCCCACCAATCGCTCTGGGAGAGACTGGTGAAGGTATCCATGAAAAACAGCAGGGCACTGACGATCAGTACCCCGCGAATGGCGCCAAAACAGATGCCGAGCACCCGATCCGTGCCGGACAGGCCGGTCTTGTCCACCAGGAGCCCCACCACATAGTTCACCACGCTGCCGAGGATCAGGGTCGCCACGAACAGGGCGGCGATGGCCAGGCCATTGCGCACGAGGGCGTCGGAGAAGGAGGTGAAATAGACGGCGAGATCGGAATAGAAATGGCTGGCGATGAAGAAGGCGACGAACCAGGTGACAAGGGACATGGCCTCCTTGACGAAGCCGCGCACCAGGCTGATGAGGGCGGAAAAACCGATGATGCCGATGATGGCGTAATCAATCCAGACCATAGAAACGGGTGTCCTGCGAAATTGCGGCGCAGTCTAACAAAAACGATTGCGCAATGCTTGATAAAATTGTGTTAAAGCTTCACTACAGCGTCGATAGAGCCCTGTTTTACGGCACTAAAAACGATTGAGCCGCGCCCAAATGCACAACGCCATGGCACTGCCATGGCGTTGTCATTACGGCGTTCGGCTTAGCCGATATGGGTCAGACCACCCATGTAGGACTGCAACGCCTTGGGAATGGCGATGCGGCCGTCGGCCTGCTGATAGTTCTCCATCACCGCCACCAGGGTACGACCCACCGCGAGGCCGGAGCCGTTCAGGGTGTGCAGCAACTGGGGCTTGCCGTCGATGCGTACCCGGCCCTGCATGCGGCGGGCCTGGAAATCGGTACAGTTGGAGACGGAGGAGATCTCGCGGTAGGTATCCTGCGCCGGCAGCCAGACTTCCAGATCGTAGGTCTTGGCGGCGCAGAAGCCCATGTCACCGGTGGCCAGCGCCATCACGCGATACGGCAGCTCCAGCAGTTGCAGCACCTTCTCGGCGTGACCCACCATCTCTTCCAGGGCATCCCAAGATTTCTCCGGGTGCACCAGCTGGACCATCTCGACCTTGTCGAACTGGTGCATGCGGATGAGGCCACGGGTGTCACGGCCGTAGGAGCCCGCTTCGGAGCGGAAGCAGGGACTGTGGGCGGTCATCTTGATGGGCAGGTCCTGCTCGTCGAAGATCTCGTCGCGGGCCATGTTGGTCAGCGGCACTTCGGAGGTCGGGATCAGGGAGAACTTGCGCACGTGGCCCTCTTCGTCCCCTTCCCCGTTGATGCCGGTGTTGAACAAGTCTTCGGAGAACTTCGGCAGCTGGCCGGTGCCGTACAGGCTGTCCGGGTTCACCAGGTAGGGAACATAGCATTCGGTATAACCGTGCTGCTGGGTGTGCAGGTCCAGCATGAACTGCGCCAGGGCGCGGTGCAGGCGGGCAATCTGACCCTTCATCACCACGAAACGGGCACCGGAGAGCTTGACCCCGTTCTTGAAGTCCACGCCCTTGGCCGCTTCACCGAGATCGATGTGATCGCGTACCGGGAAATCGAAGGCGCGCGGGGTACCCCAGCGACGCACTTCCACGTTGTCGTTCTCGTCACGGCCCACCGGGGTGGTGTCGCTCGGCAGGTTCGGGATGGCGTCGGAGATGGCCTTGAGGTCGCGCAGCAGCGCCTCGAGTTCAACCTTGCTGGTCTCAAGCTCTTCGTTGATCAGGGTGACTTGTGCCTTGAGCGGGGCCACATCTTCACCACGACGAGCTGCCTCACCGATGGACTTGGAGCGGGCGTTGCGCTCGGCCTGCAGCTCCTGGGTGCGGGACTGCAGATCCTTGCGTTTCTCTTCCAGAGCATTGACAGCCGCTACGTCCAGGACGTAGCCACGTGTCGCCAGACGAGCGGCAGCTTCGGCGATATCGCTGCGCAGATATTTGGGATCCAGCATGGTTTACCTACTTTTTTAATGAGATCTGAGCCCGGGGCATGGCCCTGGCGAGAAAACAGATCAGGAAGTTAATATCGATTGGCGTACCCCAGCCGTCTTTAAGAAGAAAGTTGGATCTTTCCAGCCTTCAAAATCAAGAAGATGGCACCGAGCCAAGACAACGGGGTCAGTGGGGCAGTGTAGCAGACCGCCCCCCCGCCCGAACAGGGCGTTATGGGGTCGTTTTTCGCAAGTTTTACGACAGGGGCGGCACTTCGCACCGCCCATCGGCGCATTGCACTGCCCTGCCTCATTGAAACGACTTATTTATCCCGTTTTTTCGGGCTTTGGCTGTCCAGTTCACGCAGATAATCGAGCTTTTGCCCTATCTGCTTCTCCAGACCCCGATCGGTGGGCTGGTAGTAGTGCTTGCTGGCGAGCTCCGGCGGGAAGTAGCTCTCGCCGGCGGCGTAGGCGCCGGGCTCGTCGTGGGCGTAGCGGTACTCGGCGCCGTAGCCGAGTTCGCTCATCAGCTTGGTCGGGGCGTTGCGAAGGTGGGGTGGCACCTCGAAGTCCGGCAGGTTTCTGGCGTCATTGAGCGCCGCCTTCCAGGCAACATAAACCGCATTGCTCTTGGGAGCGCAGGCGAGGTAGACGATGGCCTGGGCGATGGCCCGCTCCCCTTCCGCCGGGCCGATGCGATGGAAGCAATCCCAGGCGGACAGGGCTACCTGCATGGCGCGGGGATCGGCATTGCCCACGTCCTCCGAGGCGATGGCCAGCAGCCGGCGGGCGATATAGAGGGGATCGCAACCGGCGCTCACCATGCGGGCGTACCAGTAGAGGGCCGCATCCGGCGCCGAGCCGCGAATGGATTTGTGCACCGCCGAGATGAGGTCGTAGAAGTGATCGCCCCCCTTGTCGAAGCGGGCCACATGCTCCCCCACCATGGCGGCAAGCAGGCTGCTGTCGATAACCCGCTCCCCCGCTCCGTTCGCCTCGGCCATGTCGGCCAGGAGCTCCAGGTAGTTGAGGGACTTGCGCCCGTCCCCGTCCACGGCTTTGGCCAACGCCTCCTTCACCCCGGGGGCGAAGTGCAGGCCGGGATCACTCAGGCCGCGGGGATCGGTCAGCGCCTGATCGATCATGGCGAGGATGTCCGCCTCTTCCAGGCGTTTGAGCAGATAGACCCGGGCCCGGGAGAGCAGCGCGTTGTTGAGTTCGAACGAGGGGTTTTCAGTGGTGGCACCGATGAAGGTGATGGTGCCGTCTTCGATATGGGGCAGGAACACATCCTGCTGGCTCTTGTTGAAGCGGTGCACCTCGTCCACGAACAGGATGGTGCGCACCCCACGCCAGCTGTTCTCCTTGGCCTTGTCGATGGCCGCGCGGATCTCCTTGATGCCGGAGGTGACCGCCGAGAGTCGCTCCACCTCGGCCTGGCAGTAGTGCGCCATCAGTTCTGCGAGGGTGGTCTTGCCGGTGCCGGGGGGGCCCCAGAGGATCATGGAGTGGCAGTGGCCCGCCAGTATGGCCTTTCGCAGGGGTTTGTCGGGCCCCAGGATATGCTGCTGGCCGATGTATTGATCCAGGTTCTGCGGCCGCATGCGGGCCGCCAGCGGGCGAAAGTCCGACGAAAAATCCAGGGATAAATTGCTCATCAGGGTTACTCGTCCAATGGGGTGCAGGCCGCGTCCGATGGGACACCGGGCGGCGGTCTGCTCCCGCTCATCAGCGTTGGTCGTCCAGCGCGACACCCTTGGGGATCTTGAACACGAACTCATTGCCCTTGAGCGCCGGCTTGCGATTGAAACTGCTCAGGGTGAATTCGCTCCACTGCCCCTGGGCCTCTTTCACATCGAAGCGGTTGATGTTGTTCTGTCTGTCGAAGGTGATGCGAAAGGAGGCGATCAGCTCGTCCTTGTTGCGGCTGGTGACGGTGTAGACGTCCCCCTGCTGGGTCACTTCATAGTTCTTCCAGAGCGCGTCGTCGTTGCCGGCGATCAGCACGAAGGGGGTGTTGAGCACGGCGTCTTTCAACTTGAGGGCGGTGACCTGCTCGACGAAGGGATCGTAAATCCAGACATCCTTGCCGTCGGCCACGATTAGGCTCTCGTCCGGGGTGGTGGTGTGCCAGTTGAAACGATTGGGGCGTTGCACCAGCAGGTCGCCACCGGCGCGCTGCAGCTCCTTGCCCTTGCTGTCATAGACCACCTGGGAGAACTTGGCGGAGAAGAGGCTGACACCCGCCAGCTTCTGTTTGAGATCGCTGGCGGCATCCGCCCAGACCTGGCTGCTGGCCAGCAGCAGTACAGAACCCATCAACAATGCTATTTTCATCACGATTCCCATGTCAGAGGGTCAGATAAAGGCCATGTCCGCAGACATGGCCAGGATGATATGAAGAGTCAGTCGCGCACCGGAGGCGGTGCCAGCACGTCCCGCTGGCCGTTGCCGCCGGGGGAGCTGACGATGCCCTGGTTCTCCATCTGTTCGATGAGGCGGGCCGCCCGGTTGTAGCCAATCTTGAACTTGCGCTGCACGCTGGAGGTGGAGCCGCGGCGGGATTCCACCACGAAGGCCACCGCCTCGTCGAACAGGGGATCGAGCTCCTCGTCGCCACCGCCGCCATAGTCGCCACCGCTCCCCTCGCCGTCCGATTCACCGGAGAGGATCTCGTCGATGTAATCCGGCTCGCCGCGCAGTTTCCAGTCCGCCACCACCTTGTGGACCTCGTGGTCATCGACGAAGGCGCCGTGAACCCGGGTCGGGTTGGAGGTGCCGGCCGGCATGTAGAGCATGTCACCCATGCCGAGCAGGGATTCCGCACCGCCCTGATCCAGGATGGTACGCGAATCGATCTTGCTCGACACCTGGAAGGAGATCCGGGTCGGGATGTTGGCCTTGATGAGGCCGGTGATCACATCCACCGACGGGCGCTGGGTCGCGAGGATGAGGTGAATACCGGCGGCCCGCGCCTTCTGGGCGATACGGGCGATGAGCTCTTCCACCTTCTTGCCGACGATCATCATCATGTCGGCGAACTCGTCCACCACCACCACGATGTGGGGCAGCTTCACCAGCTCGGGTGGCATCTGATCCATGGAGTCGCCCGGACGCCACAGGGGATCCAGCAGGGGTTCTCCTTCGGCGGCGGCCGCCAGCACCTTGTCGTTGTAGCCCTTGAGGTTGCGCACCCCGACCGCCGACATCAGCTTGTAGCGACGCTCCATCTCCCCCACACACCAGCGCAGGGCGTTGGCGGCATCCTTCATGTCGGTGACCACCTCGGTCAGCAGATGAGGGATCCCCTCATAGACCGACAGCTCCAGCATCTTGGGGTCGATCATGATGAAGCGCAGATCTTCCGGGGAGGACTTGTAGAGCATGGAGATGATCATGGTGTTCACCCCCACCGACTTGCCCGAGCCCGTGGTACCGGCCACCAGCAGGTGCGGCATCTTGGCGAGGTTCACCACCACGGGTTCACCGGCGATGTCCTGACCCAGACCCATGGTGAGCGGGTTGTGGCTGCCGGTGAAGGCTTCGCAGTCCAGGGTCTCGCGCAGGTAGACGGTCTGGCGCACCCGGTTGGGCAACTCGATGCCGACGAAGGTCTTGCCCGGGATGACTTCCACTACCCGCACGCTGCTGGCAGACAAAGAGCGGGCCAGGTCTCGCGACAGGTTGGTGATCTTGCTCGCCTTCATGCCCGGCGCCAGGTCCAGCTCGAAGCGGGTGATGACGGGGCCCGGGTAGACGCCGACCACCTTGGCCTGCACGTTGTAATCGGCGAGCTTGGCTTCCACCAGGCGGCCCATGCGATCCAGCTCGTCCTTGCTCATCATTTGGGTCTTGGCAGGGGGACGGTCCAGCAGCTCCAGGCTCGGCAAGGGTGCCATGTTGGGCTGCGGGCGACGCTTGGCCTTGGGCGCGGGGGCGGCGGCAACAGGCGCCGCGGGTTCGTCATCTCCATCCGCCCAGGGCAGATCGAGATCATCTTCCTCTTCGTTGGCCAGCTGCGGCTGGGCACGGGCCGGACGCTTGGCCTTGGCCGCGGGGGCTGGCGCGTCATCATCGTCGTCAAATTGCGGATCGAACTGGAAGGTATCCTCGTCCAGCTCCGGCAGGTATTCGTCAGATCTTGTCTTTTGCACCTTGCCGACCGCCTTGGGGCGACGGGTCCAGCTGCTGTGGGGCTCATCCTCGTCATCGAGATTGACGCCACTCGGGCCCCCTTCCAGCAAGGGATCCGGCCCCTCCATGCGCGGCTGGCGCCAGCCACCGGTCAGCCAGCGACCCAGGGTGGTGGGGAAATGGTAGATGGCGCTGACGCTGCCGGTGCAGCTCGCACCGATGCGCTCGACAATGGTAAGCCAGGACCAGCCGGTAAACAGGGTGATGCCGGTGGCCACGAAGCAGAGCAACATCAGGTTGGCACCAACGCCACCAAACAGCGGCACCACGGCGGAGGCGATCACGTCCCCCACCAGGCCGCCGGCGGAGAAGTTTTGCAGATCGTTGAAGTTCATGCTGGCGATGGCCGACATGCCAAGCACCGTCAATACGAAGCCGATGATGCGTACCGACAGGGTGAGATAGTCCACTTCCAGCAGTTTGCTCGGGCGCCAGAAGAGGCTCCAGCCGAGCAAGACGACCAGAGGGGGAACCAGATAGGAGAAGGCACCGAAGGTGAACATGGTGATATCGGCAAGCCAGGCACCGGCACTGCCCGCCAGGTTCTTCACATCCCCCTGCCAGGAGGTTTGGGACCAGCCGGGATCGGCGGGGTGATAGGACAACAAGGCGAGTAAGAGATAGGCAGCCATCAGGGTGATGGCGATCAAGACGGCCTCGAAGATCCGTTGGGTACCTGATAAAGGAGTAAACAGCTTTTTGTCGGCCAAACTCCGGCTCCTTTCTGAAAACGAGTAATGCGGGGATAGGTGGCCTAGTATCCCTGAAAAGCCCACCGATTGTCAGCCTGTGCCTGTGGGCGGCCATGGTTATCACCAGGTGATAAGAAGAAACGAGCGGACCAGCCGCTCGTTTCTGACTATCGTGACTCGTCGTTGAACAGGCAAGTCACAGCACAACCCACCTTAGCGGGTGCTGATCACCAGACGACTACTCTGTTTGACCTCTTCCATCACCACGTAGGTGCGGGTGTCGTTGACCCCGGGCAGGCGCAGCAGCGTCTCCCCGAGCAGACGGCGGTAAGCCGACATGTCGCTAACACGGGTCTTGAGCAGATAGTCAAAATCGCCGGAGACCAGGTGGCACTCCTGGATCTCTTCGAGTACCTGAACAGCCTTGTTGAACTGTTCAAACACGTCGGGAGCACCACGATTGAGGGTAATTTCCACGAATACCAGCAGGGACGCGTCAAGATAATGAGGGTTCAGAATGGCGGCATATCCTTCGATATAACCTTGTCGCTCGAGGCGACGAACCCGTTCAAGACACGGTGTAGGACTCAGGCCAACTCGCTTGGACAACTCAACATTCGAAATCCTGCCGTCCTTTTGCAGTTCGTTCAGAATGTTGCGGTCAATCCTGTCCAAATCCTTCAGCCGACTCTTAGCTTCCATCATTTAATTCCATCCTTTGGCTATTTTTTGGTAAGAATCACCAGTCATTTTATAATAATGGTCACAAATCCTGTCAATACCTGAATATACTAGGCGCAAATGTTGCTTAACACATTGGCAACATAAACCACCAATCGATAGACGAGGGATAGCATGATTATCGGTGTACCTAAGGAAATAAAAAACCATGAATATCGCGTAGGCATGGTTCCAGCCAGTGTACGTGAACTAACAGCACGAAACCATACTGTTTTCGTGCAAAGCGGGGCAGGAAGTGGCATTGGCTTCACTGACGCAGATTATCTGGCTGCTGGCGCCGAAATTTTGGCCTCTGCTGCCGATGTTTTCGCCAAGGCGGAGATGATCGTCAAAGTGAAGGAGCCCCAGGCGATCGAGCGCGCCATGTTGCGCCCGGGCCAGACCCTGTTCACTTACCTGCATCTGGCGCCAGACCTGGCCCAGACCCGGGAACTGGTGGACAGCGGCGCGGTCTGCATCGCCTACGAAACCGTCACCGATACCCGTGGCGGCCTGCCCCTGCTGGCCCCCATGTCGGAGGTGGCCGGACGCATGTCTATTCAAGCCGGCGCCCAGGCGCTGGAGAAATCCCGCGGCGGTAGCGGTGTGCTGCTCGGCGGCGTGCCCGGCGTGGAACCGGCCAAGGTGGTGATCATCGGTGGCGGGGTAGTGGGCTCCAACGCGGCCCGCATGGCCATCGGCCTGCGCGCAGACGTCACCATCCTTGATAACAACATCGACACCTTGCGCCGTCTCGACAGCGAGTTCCAGGGCGCAGCCAAGGTGGTTTACTCCAATCGCGAGACCCTGGAGCGCCACATCCTGGCGGCGGATCTGGTCATCGGCGGTGTATTGGTACCCGGTGCCACTGCGCCAAAACTTGTCAGCCGTGACCATATTGCGCGCATGAAGCCGGGCTCGGCCATCGTCGATGTGGCCATCGATCAGGGTGGCTGCGTGGAAACCTCTCACGCCACCACCCACCAGGATCCCACCTTTATCGTGGATGAAGTGGTGCACTATTGTGTGGCCAACATGCCGGGAGCCGTGGCCCGCACCTCCACCGTGGCCCTCAACAACGCCACCCTGCCCTTCATCATCCGGCTGGCGGATCAGGGTTATCGCAAGGCGCTGCTCGGCGATCCCCACCTGCTGCACGGCCTGAACGTGATGGCGGGCAAGATCACCTGCCGGGAAGTGGCCGAGGCACACAACCTGGCCTACACCGATCCCCTGACCCTGTTGAACTGATCCCTCCCCCGCCAGGGTGAGTCGATGAGTGAAAATCCGCCCGCGATGGGCGGTTTTTTTATGGCTCTTTTCCTGCGCCCTCCCCCTTTCAAGGCGATTGCCACAATCGATGCACCGCCCTTTGACCCCGGATCACGAATTACCTACAATCGCGCAAACTCATCACGTCTCGGAAATCACATCATGAGCCAAGTCACTCACAGCAAACTGCTGATCCTGGGGTCCGGCCCGGCAGGCTACACCGCCGCCGTCTACGCCGCCCGCGCCAACCTCAATCCCCTGCTGATCACCGGCATGCAGCAAGGTGGTCAGCTGACCACCACCACGGAAGTGGAAAACTGGCCAGGTGACGCGGAAGGGCTGACCGGCCCGGCCCTGATGGAGCGCATGCAGGCCCATGCCGAAAAATTCGATACCCGCATCCTGTTCGACCACATCAATGAGGTCGAGCTGACCCAGCGCCCGTTCCGCCTCAAGGGCGACAACGGTGAATACAGCTGCGACGCGCTCATCATCGCCACCGGTGCCTCTGCCAAATACCTGGGGCTGCCCTCGGAAGAGGCATTCAAGGGTCGCGGCGTCTCCGCCTGCGCCACCTGTGATGGTTTCTTCTATCGCAATCAGGAAGTGGCCGTGGTCGGCGGCGGCAACACCGCCGTGGAAGAGGCCCTCTATCTGGCGAACATCGCCAAGACGGTGCACCTCATCCATCGCCGCGACGAGTTCCGCGCCGAGAAGATCCTGATCAAGCGCCTGCACGACAAGGTGGCGAGCGGCAACATCGTGTTGCACACCCACCAGACCCTGGACGAGGTGCTGGGCGATGAAATGGGCGTCACCGGTGTGCGCCTGCGCAGCACCCGCGATGACAGCACCACCGAGCTGCCGCTGATGGGGGTCTTCATCGCCATCGGCCACCAGCCCAATACCCAGATCTTCGCCGGCCAGCTGGCGATGGAGAATGGCTACCTCAAGGTACGTGGCGGTCTCGAGGGGTTTGCCACCCAGACCAGCATCGAGGGAGTCTTCGCCGCCGGTGATGTGGCCGATCACGTCTACCGTCAGGCCATCACCTCCGCCGGCACGGGCTGCATGGCGGCCCTGGATGCTGAGCGATATCTGGACGCGCAATAAGCGCAAGGATATAAAGGGCATGCCAACAGGCATGCCCTTTTCTTTTTAAGGAGCCGGATGAAGCGAAAAATATTGATAGTCGAAGACAGCCTTACGATCCGCCGGATGTTGATCCAGGCCATCGCCCAACAAACCGGGCTGGAAGTGGATGCCTTCGATACCCTGGCGGGCGCCCGCCACTGCCAGGGAGAAGAGTATGTAGTGGCCCTGGTGGATCTCACCCTGCCGGATGCCCCGAGTGGAGAAGCGGTCAAGGTACTGCTGGAGCAGGGCTTGCCGGTGGTGATCCTCACCGCCGACATCAGCGAGGAGAAGCGGGAAGCCTGGCTGGAGGCCGGAGTGCTGGATTATGTGATGAAGGATTCCCGTCACTCGCTCCAATACGCCGTGAGCCTGGTGCATCGCCTCTACCTCAATCAGGCCATCGAGGTGCTGGTGGTGGATGACTCCCTCACCTCCCGCCACCGCACCATGGCGCAACTGCGCAAGCAACTGCTGCAGGTGCACGAAGCCAACTGCGCCCGCGATGCCCTGACCCTGCTGGAGCAGCACCCGGCCATCCGGCTGGTACTGGTGGATTACTACATGCCGGAGATCGACGGCATCAGCCTGGTGCGCATGCTGCGTGAGCGCTACAGCAAGCAGCAGCTCGCCATCATCGGCATCTCGGTGTCTGACAAGCGCGGCCTCTCGGCCCGTTACCTCAAGCAGGGGGCCAATGACTTTCTCAACCAGCCGTTCGAGCCCGAGGAGCTGCAATGCCGGGTCAGCCACAATCTGGAGGCCCTCGAGCAGTTCAACAACATTCAGGAGTCGGCCAACCGCGACTATCTGACCGGGCTCTACAACCGGCGTTACTGGTTCAACGAGGGTCAGAAGTGGTTCGAGGAGCACCAACAGCAACAGACGCAGCTCTCCCTTTGCGTACTCGATGTGGATCATTTCAAGCAGGTCAACGATCACTGGGGTCACGCCATCGGCGATCAGCTGCTCTGCCATCTGACCCGACTGCTCGCCCAGTTCTTCCCCGACGCCATGATCGCCCGCTTCGGTGGCGAGGAGTTCGCCCTGATGGTGCCCCATTGCACCGTACCCGTGCTGCTCAAGCGGTTGGAAGGTCTGCGCCAGCAGATGCGCCAGCAACCCCTCTCTAGGGAGACTCCTCTGTTCGTGCGCGCCAGTTTCGGCGTCATCAACGTCGGGCGGCTCTCCATGGATGAAGCACTGTCCGAGGCGGATCGCCAGCTCTATCTGGCAAAGAACACCGGCCGCGACAAGATAGTGTGTCAGGAAGCCTGAGCGTCTTGCCAGGGCACTCCGTGTAGTCCCGCCCGGCCCGCTCTCTTGCGGCGCCGGGTTCATTTCCCTTCTTCTTTATCTCTGCTTGGCTCCCAGCCAGCCGCTCAATAGGTCTTGTCGACCCGCACCCCGTCACTGAAATAGAGAATGCGCACCTTGTCACCGCTCGCAAAGACCATGGCCGGATCGTAATCCTGGATCACGTTGATGAGGCCGTTCTGTTCGTTGCGAATGAGCAGCTCCACCAGTTTGTTTTCCACCACGCTGTCGCCAGACTGGTAGTGCTGCACCGCAGCCGCCCCCGCGAGCGCCCCCACGGCAGTTGCGATTTCCCGCCCATGACCACCGCCAAACTGGTTGCCAAGCAGCCCTCCCAGCACTGCGCCGCCCAGGGTCTTCCAGCCACTGTGCTCGGACTCCACTATCTGGCGCTGGGTGATGTTGCGCACCGTATCGACCTGACCAAACACCACCTGATCCACGGGGCGCGCCGTATTGCGCTCATAAGGCGCAGCCCAGGCGGTTGCCGTGACAAAGCAGAGCAAGCTGGATACTATCAGGAGAATGGCCTTCATCTGTGAACCTCTGTCTTATGTCTCGCTATCTCACCCAACTGGATGATGAGCTGTGCTGGTTTCCCGATCCCCGCCACGCGCTGGAAGAGCCCAACGGCCTGCTGGCCATCGGGGGGGATCTCTCCCCTGACCGTCTGCTGGCAGCTTATCACAGGGGGATCTTCCCATGGAATGAACCCCACCAGCCGCTGCTCTGGTGGTCACCGGATCCCAGGGGCGTGGTCCTGCCTGATCAACTGCACATCGGTCGCAGCCTGCACAAGGCCATCCGCCGAACCTCATTCGATATTTCCGTCAATCGCGCCTTTAATGAGGTGATAGTGGCCTGCGCCGCCCCCCGTCGCAGCGCCAGTGGAACCTGGATAAGCACCCCCATGATCGACGCCTATCAACAACTCCATCGCCTGGGCCACGCCCACTCCGTCGAGATCTGGCAGGAGGGTGAGCTGCGAGCCGGGCTCTACGGGCTCTCCCTCGGACGCCTCTTCTGCGGCGAATCCATGTTCAGCCGCATCGACAACGGCGCCAAGCTGGCCATGGTCGCGCTCTGCCGCCATTTTGCCCGCCACGGCGGTGCCCTCATCGATTGCCAGATGCAGAACGACTTCCTCGCCACCCTCGGGATCGAGCAATGGCCGAGGTCGCAGTTCTTGAGTGCCTTGAACCGGCTGACCCAGCAACCCCTGCTGGCAGGCTGCTGGCAACCGAGGAGCATCAGCCTATGACCGAAGAAGTCATCCTCAAAGTGGGATTGACCCCCAGGCACCCGTGCAGCTACCTCGGCCACGAGCAGGAGCAGCTGCTGGTGCTGATGGATCACGACCTGCTCAATGCCAACGGTTACGAGCGACTGCTGACGGCGGGATTCCGGCGCAGCGGCAACGACATCTATCGTCCCCACTGCCCGGCCTGCAGCGCCTGCCAATCCCTTCGCATTCACAGCGAACTCTTCGTGCCGAGCCGGGGCCAGAAGCGCGTGCGTCAGCAAAACCGGGATATCGAACTGGTGCTGAGTTACGACGACAAGCCCGAATACTATCAGCTCTACGAGCGTTACATCCGCGAGCGCCACCGCGATGGCAGCATGTATCCACCGAGCCGTACCCAGTACAAGGGCTTCCTGCACTGTGACTGGATGCCTCCGCTCTATCTGGAGATGCGCAAGGAGGGACGCCTCATCGGGGTCGCCACCACGGATCTGCTACCCCACTCCCTGAGCGCCATGTATACCTTCTTCGATCCGGACTACGCCGATCGCTCACTAGGCACCTTCGCCATTCTGAGTCAGTTGGAACTGGCCCGACGAACCGGCCGCAGTTGGCTGTATCTGGGTTATCTGGTGGAGGCGTGCCGCAAGATGAATTACAAACGCCAGTACCTGCCTCATGAACTGCTGGTACAGGGAGAATGGAAAAAGATCGACGCCAAGCCCGAGTAAACTTTACACATAGCCTTAAATCCGGCATGATCCAGCGGTTTTTTGTTGTGGCTTATCAAGAGGATTCAATGGCTAAAGAAGACAGTATTGAGATGCAGGGTACCATTCTCGAAACCTTGCCCAATACCATGTTCCGTGTGGAACTGGAAAATGGTCACGTGGTTATCGCTCATATTTCCGGCAAGATGCGCAAAAACTACATCCGTATCCTGACTGGGGACAAAGTAACGGTGGCTCTGACTCCGTACGATCTCTCCAAGGGACGTATTGTTTTCCGCTCTCGCTAAGCCAGGAATTCAGCAAAAAACCCCAGCCTCTCGGTTGGGGTTTTTTGCTATTTCTGTCGTCAGCGAGATTTAGTGGGATACAGCTTCAACATTGACCTGAAAATCAAAGCTGAGGCTGTCATTCACCAGTTCCACTTTCACCACCCCACCATCGACCAGGGAACCAAACAGGATCTCATTAGCCAACGGCTTCTTGAGGTGTTCCTGAATGACCCGTCCCATGGGTCTGGCACCCATGGCTCTGTCGTATCCCTTCTCGGCCAGCCAGTGACGCGCACCTTCTGACACCTCGAGGGACACTCCCTTGGCATCCAGCTGCACCTGCAGTTCGACGATGAACTTGTCGACGACCTGGTGGATCACCTGCATGTCCAGATGATTGAACCAGATGGTGTGATCGAGCCGGTTGCGGAATTCCGGGCTGAAGGTCTTGTTGATCACCGCCATGGCATCGTGGCTCATGTCCTGCTGCTGGAAGCCGATGGACTTGCGCTGGGTCTCCTGCACACCGGCGTTGGTGGTCATCACCAGGATCACGTTACGGAAATCCGCCTTGCGACCGTTGTTATCCGTCAGAGTACCGTTGTCCATCACCTGCAGCAGCAGGTTGAACACATCCGGATGCGCCTTCTCGATCTCATCCAGCAACACCACGGAGTGCGGGTGCTTGAGGACGGAATCGGTCAACAGCCCCCCCTGCTCGAAGCCCACATAGCCGGGAGGCGCCCCGATCAAGCGGGAAACGGTATGGCGCTCCATGTATTCGGACATGTCAAAGCGCAGCACCTCGACCCCGAGCGCCTTGCCAAGCTGCTGGGTGACCTCTGTCTTGCCTACCCCGGTCGGGCCGGCAAACAGGAAGCAGCCCACCGGCCTGCGCTCGTTGCCAAGACCGGAGCGTGACAGACGGATGGCATCGGTCAGCACGGTAATGGCCTTGTCTTGCCCGAACACCACCATCTTGAGGTTGCGCTCCAGGTTCTTCAGCACCTCCTTGTCGGAGGAAGAGACCGATTTCTCCGGGATGCGGGCGATCTTGGCCACGATGGCTTCAATTTCCGGCACATTGATCACTTTTTTACGCTTGCTGGCTGGCAGCAGCCGCTGACCCGCCCCCGCCTCGTCGATCACGTCGATGGCCTTGTCCGGCAGGTGACGGTCGTTGATGTACTTGGCGGAAAGTTCCACCGCGGCCCGGATGGCCTTGACGGTATAGCGCACCCCGTGGTGAGACTCATAACGGCTCTTGAGCCCCATCAGGATGCGGGTTGTGTCATCCACGCTCGGCTCGACGATGTCGATCTTCTGAAAGCGGCGTGCCAGAGCACGGTCTTTCTCGAAGATTTGGGAATACTCCTGATAGGTGGTGGAGCCGACGCAGCGCAGCAAGCCATTGGAAAGCAGCGGCTTGATGAGGTTGGCGGCATCCAGTTGTCCACCGGAGGCAGCCCCCGCCCCTATGATGGTATGGATTTCGTCGATGAAGAGGATGGCCCCTTCCTGACGTTCAATCTGCTTGAGCAGCACCTTGAGGCGCTTCTCGAAGTCACCGCGATACTTGGTCCCCGCCAGCAGGGAGCCCATGTCCAGGGAATAGATGGTGCTGCCTGCGATCACCTCGGGCACATCACCCTTGACGATACGATAGGCCAGCCCTTCGGCGATGGCGGTTTTGCCCACGCCGGCCTCCCCGACAAGCAGGGGGTTGTTCTTGCGGCGACGGCAGAGTACCTGGATGGTGCGGTTGAGTTCCTGATCACGCCCGATGAGGGGGTCGATGCGCCCTTCCAGCACCAGCTGGTTGAGGTTGGTGGCAAAACTCTCGATCTGGGCGGAGGAAACCTCGTCGTCAGACTCGGCATTGTTGCCGCCACTCTCGGGCTTGTTGTCCTTGCGTACCCCATGGGAGAGGAAGTTCACCACATCCAGTCGGCTTATCTCGGCCTTTTTCAGGAAGTAGGCGGCCTGGGACTCCTGCTCGCTGAAGATGGCTACCAGCACATTGGCGCCGCTCACCTCGGTATTGCCGGAGGATTGGACGTGGAATACGGCCCGTTGCAGCACGCGCTGGAAGCCTAAGGTGGGTTGGGTTTCACGGTCTTCGTCATCCCGGGGGATGAGCGGGGTAGTCTGGTTGATGAATGCGCGAATTTCCTTGCGCAGTTGCTCCACGTCCGCACCACATGAACTCAGCGCCTCATGGGCTGAGCTGTTATCCAGCAGGGCTAACAACAGGTGCTCGACTGTCATGAATTCGTGGCGCTCGTCACGGGCCAGTTTGAAAGCCTCGTTCAGCGTCTTTTCTAGATCTTTGTTCAACATAGGCACCTCCCCTCAGTACAGCCACAATGCGGTGTCGTTATCGCCATCAAGTCATCAGATTCAAACCTTTTCCATGGTACATAGCAGTGGATGTTCGTTGTTACGTGCGTAGGTGTTGACCTGGACTACCTTGGTCTCGGCAATCTCGGCGGTGAAGGTGCCGCAGACTCCCTTACCACTATAATGCACACTCAGCATGACCTGAGTCGCCTTGTCCAAGTCCATACCAAAGAACCTTTGCAGCACCTCCACCACGAACTCCATGGGTGTGTAGTCATCGTTGTTCAACACGACCTTGTACATGGATGGCGGTTGCAGCTTCGTTTTCTCTGCTTCTGCAATCTCTTCATTAGCAAAGAGTTCTTTCTGCTTGCTCATAATTGCGCTTTGGTACCTCTAGATTACTACCGTCTCGCTCAGGATTGTCAATAGACTTGTTAACCAGATCACATCGGTTGTTAACAACTTCTTGACTCGCTCAAAAGTTGGACTAGATTGGTTACTTGCTAATCGGCGCCCGTCTGCTATGGGCTGATGCTCTAGTTATATAAGGCTGGCGCAGGTTACTCAACGACTTCAGGGTAATCAATAAAAGGATGTAGATGTATGGCAACCGGAACAGTCAAGTGGTTCAACAACGCAAAAGGATTTGGGTTTATCTGTCCGGAAGGCGGTGGTGAAGATATCTTCGCTCACTACTCCACGATTCAAATGGAAGGTTACAAGACCTTGAAAGCAGGTCAAGCAGTCAACTTTGAACTGCAGCAGGGGCCGAAAGGAAATCACGCCTCTGTCATCGTGCCAAACGAAGCACAGAACATGTAAGAGTCAAACTGGATAAATTAAAAAACGGCAGGCCACGCGGCTGCCGTTTTTTATTGGGAAAATACAGAGAAAAAGGAAGGCTTGGCCTTCCTTTTTTGCTGCTAGGAACGGGTAAGTTATAGCCCCTCAGCGCGCCAGCAGGATGTTCAGCATGCGGCGCAGCGGCTCGGCGGCCCCCCACAGCAGCTGATCACCCACGGTGAAGGCGGCCAGGTACTCCGGCCCCATGTTGAGCTTGCGCAGACGCCCCACCGGGATGCTGAGGGTGCCGGTGACGGCGGCCGGAGTCAGCTCACGGGCGGTGATATCGCGATCGTTCGGAATGACCTTCACCCAGTCGTTGTGCGCGGCGATCAGCGCCTCGATCTCGGCCAGCGGCACGTCTTTTTTGAGCTTGATGGTGAAAGCCTGGCTGTGGCAACGCAGGGCGCCGATCCGCACGCAGAGGCCGTCCACCGGAATGGCCGCCTCTTCGATACCCAGGATCTTGTTGGTCTCCGCCTGGCCTTTCCACTCTTCACGGCTCTGGCCGTTGTCGAGCTTGGTGTCAATCCAGGGGATGAGGCCGCCGGCCAGCGGCACGCCGAAGTTGTCCACCGGCAGGGTGCCGGAGCGAGTCTTCTCGGTGATCTTGCGCTCGATGTCGAGGATGGCGGAGGCGGGATCCGCCAGCTCCACCGCCACTTCGTCCCGCAGCAGGCCCATCTGGGTGACCAGCTCGCGCATGTGGCGGGCACCGCCACCGGAAGCAGCCTGATAGGTCGCCACGCTCACCCACTCCACCAGATCTGCTTTGAACAGGCCGCCCAGGGCCAGCAGCATCAGGCTGACGGTGCAGTTGCCACCGACGAAGGTCTTGACACCCTTGGCCAGGGCCTGCTCAATCACATCGCCGTTGACCGGATCCAGGATGATGACGGCATCCTTGTCCATGCGCAGGGAGGAGGCGGCATCGATCCAGTAGCCTTGCCAGCCGGCGGCCAGCAGACGTGGATAGACATCCTTGGTGTAATCGCCGCCCTGGGCGGTGATGATGATCTCCTGCGCCGCCAGCGCCTCGATGTCGAAGGCATCCTGCAGAGTGCCGGCATCGACGCCGAAGTTGGGGGCGGCCTCACCGGCCTGGGAGGTGGTGAAGAAGGTGGGCTGGATACGGGCAAAGTCTTTCTCTTCCTGCATCCGGCTCATCAGCACCGAACCCACCATGCCCCGCCAACCGACCAAACCTACTTTTTTCATAATGTCCTACCCTGGATAGCTGCTATAGAAACTGTGTATCGGATCCCTTGCCGGACGCGGGGTCCGTTCACAAATGGATCACAAGAATGGTGTTGCACGCATGCGTCTGTCCACATTACGGATTGTCGCGGCGGGCGCAAGTCGAATTGCGCAATATTCTGTGTCGATTGCCGCAATATCCCCCCTGGTGCGATTGCCGTGGGCAACCCCTGGCAGCCAAGCGCACCTTGAGGCATGATGGACGGGACTTGGCAGCCCGGCTGCCCCTCGGGGACGACCCCGAGGCTCCTCCGCTCGCAGGGACGACCCTGCCCCTTCGGAAACTCCCTGATGGCGTGGTTACTCCTGCTACTGGCTGGCCTGTTCGAGGTCGCCTGGGCCATTGGCCTCAAATACACCGACGGCTTCAGCCGTCCCCTCCCCACCCTGCTGACCCTCTCTGCAATGGCGGTGAGCGTGTTCTTGCTCGCCATGGCGGTCAAGCAACTGCCCCTTGGCACCGCCTACGCGGTCTGGACCGGCATCGGCGCCGTCGGCACCGTGCTGATGGGGATCTGGCTGTTCAACGAGCCCGCCACCCTGGTGCGCATCCTCTGCCTGCTGCTGATCATCGGCGGCATCCTGGGGCTGAAGTTTGTTGGCTAAGCCATAAAAAGGGGATCGGACTGACCGATCCCCTGTGCTCTCGCCGTGTGCGGCACAGGACGCCGTGCCGGGCGGCACAGAATTGCACCAACATCTCACTGCCCGTCGCGACTTTCCATCCAGCTTATTCTGCGAAATTGACAGATAATAGCATCTATCACTGCCATGAATCGGCATTGATACCTGGGTCGGCGCTCGCCATCCCTGCTCTGTCACCCGTGATCCGCGCATATAAAAAGGGCCACCCAGGGTGGCCCTTTTTATACCTTTCCTTATTTGTGGCTCAACCAGCCTTATGCCTGCGTCAGACTGCCGATCAGCTCATGTTCGATGTGGGCCTCCGGCATCATCTGCCGCAATCCGTCGATAAGGCGATCGCCGGCCTCCTGCAAGGCCGAGAGCGGCATTGGCGGCAGGCTTTCCAGGATGAACCACATCTGGCCGGACTCGGCGCTGAGCCGGGTCCGGATCCCCTGGCGCCAGTTCCAGCGCCGGCAGGTCACCCCCTTGTCGTCACGCCACACCACTTCGCCGGGCTCCGGGCACTCAAAGGCGGGCTCCCCCTCCTTCATGGTGTCAAACTGCTCGCTGCCATCGGCCACGATGAGGCGCGGTACCCCCTCATAGGCGGTGAGATCTTCCCCCCCGACCGGAATGGCGTATTCGATGCTGATGGCGTTGTAGAGATCCACCACGGGATCGATGCTGGGCAGGCTGCCGTCCCGCTGCACCCGCTTGCGCAGAGCCAGTGCCGAGCAGGGGAAACGCTGGGGCTTGGCGCCAAAGCGCTTGAAGACCTCGCCCCAGGCATCGAGGTGGGCCTGCGCCCAGGGGGCCCCGTCGGCATCGACCGACTGACAGGCCCGCGCCAGCGCACGGGCACCGACCTCGGCATCGACGATGGGGGCCCCGTCGACCAGAATGCTCAGGGCCCGAAATCCCGGTGCCAGGTCGGTCACGCCGGGTGCAATTTGTGGTGTCATCAATGGCATAGCAACTCCCGATAAATGGGCTAAGGGAAGGCGATAGCGAAGGAACGACCCGCATAAATCCACGACCCGTCTCGTCTTCCGCAGCAAGAGGGCCCCATGATGGCGGAGGCCGAATCATAAAAAAAACTACTTTTTCTTAATGTTGTTTAGAGAAACTAATGAAGAAGAGGCAGATCGGCCGCCGATGGCACTCCTCACAACCTCTGGGGTGGGATTGTCCCCGCCGACTCATGCTATTATCTGCGGCCTAACATGAGTCAATAAAATCAGGATATTGTGATGACCGACCACACCTTTATTCCCGGCAAGGACGCGGCGCTGGAAGACTCCATCGAACGCTTCCAGACCAAGCTGCAAGCCCTGGGGTTTGATATAGAAGAAGCCTCCTGGCTCAACCCCGTGCCCAACGTCTGGTCCGTGCATATCCGCGACAAGGAGTGCGCCCTGTGCTTCACCAACGGCAAGGGTGCCAGCAAGAAGGCGGCACTCGCCTCCGCCCTTGGCGAGTACTTCGAGCGTCTCTCCACCAACTACTTCTTCGCCGACTTCTATCTGGGCGAGCAGGTCGCGAACGGCGACTTCGTTCACTACCCGAACGAGAAATGGTTCCCCATCGAGGGGGATCAGCTGCCCGCCGGGCTGCTCGACAGCTTCACCCGCAAGTTCTACAACCCGGACGGGGAAGTGACCGCCGACATGCTGGTGGACTTGCAATCGGGCAATGAGGGCCGCGGCATCGTCGCCCTGCCCTTCGAGCGCCAGTCCGATCACCAGACCGTCTACATCCCGATGAACATCATCGGCAACCTCTATGTCTCCAACGGCATGAGCGCCGGCAACACCAAGACCGAGGCCCGCACCCAGGGGCTGTCCGAGGTGTTCGAGCGTCACGTGAAGAACAAGATCATCGCCGAGGCCATCAGCCTGCCGGAAATTCCGAGCGAGGTGATCGCCCGCTACCCGGGGATCAAGGCCTCCATCGATGCGCTCGAGGCCGAAGGCTTCCCCATCTACAGCTTCGATGCCTCCCTGGGCGGTCGTTACCCGGTCATCTGCGTGGTGTTGCTCAACCCGAGCAACGGCACCTGCTTTGCCTCCTTCGGTGCCCACCCGCGCTTCGAAGTGGCGTTCGAGCGTACCGTCACCGAGCTGCTGCAGGGCCGTGGCCTGAAAGATCTGGATGTGTTCGTGCCCCCCTCGTTCGACAACGAGCAGGTGGCGGATCACCACAACCTGGAGACCCACTTCATCGACTCCTCCGGTCTCATCAGCTGGGATCTGTTCAAGCAGGAGAGCGACTTCGAGTTCGCCGACTGGGATTTCCGCGGCAGCTCCCAGGAGGAGTTCGATCACCTGATCGGCATCTTCCATGAGCTGGAGCAGCCGGTCTACATCGCCGACTACGAGCACCTTGGCGTCTACGCCTGTCGCATCCTGGTGCCCGGCATGTCCGACATCTACCCGGTCGAGGATCTGCTGCTGGCCAACAACACCATGGGCGCGCACCTGCGAGAAGTGATCCTGGCGCTGCCGTCCCTGGAGTGGGATGCCGAGCAGTACATGGCACTGTTCGATCAGCTTGATGAAGAGGGTCACGACGAACGTACCCGGGTGCGCGAGCTGCTCGGCATCGCCGCCGCCAAGGGCACCGCCCTGCACACCCTGCGCGTCGGTGAACTCAAAGCCATGCTGGCACTGGCCGCAGGCGAGCTGGAGAGCGCGCTGGATCTCATCGACTGGACCATGGAGTTCAACCAGTCGGTGTTCCCAAGCGATCGCGCCAACTACTACCGCGCCCTGCGTGCCTGCGTCGAGCTGTTCCTGGACGAGGATCGCGATCCTGAGCAGTACCGCCCGGTGTTCACCCGCATGTTCGGGGAAGCGGCGCTGGCCGAGGCCTGGGCCCACGCCAGCGGCGAGGCACGCTTCCATGGGCTGGAGGCCGCCGATCTGTCCCTGTCTCAATTCCCGCTGCACCAGAAGTTGCTGGCGGCCTATGAGAAGCTACAGAAGGCCAAACGAGCCCATTCTTGGGCCTGATGTGGTAATGTGACGAAGGGGCCTGATGGCCCCTTCTGTTTTATGGTCTACGCTTTGGGCTGTTTGTTATTCAGGGATGAAATAAAAAACAAAAAATACCTCTAAGGGGGTTGTCAACCTCGGTACTTCTGTGCGGGGCTGCCGCAAAGATAGATTGACGATATATTTTTGCCTAAAACAAAATAATGTCACGTTAAATCATTAACTTACTGTAACATGTATTTCTGTTTCACCTGAAATCGGGTGTAAAGTCAAGCTGCCAGCGGGGTGAAATTTCTGTAGTAAAATTACATTCACAATCTGTAATTCTTGATCCGAGTCAAATTTGACGAAATGCCCCTTTGTTATGATTTCCACAGGCAAAATATGCAGGTACATGAGAATTGAAAGCAGAATCTCCCTTTGATTGTCTCAAGCCCGAAGCCATCGCCGCATTGGCCGAAGACATTACCTATGCCAAGGCCACCAAGCCTGCATACAAGGTCATCCCCCTGGCCATCACGGCTGGCGCATTCATCGCCATCGCGTTCATCTTCTATATCACGGTCACCACCGGCAGCAGCGGCATGTCCTGGGGCATGGCCAAACTGGTCGGCGGTCTGTGCTTCTCCCTCGGCCTCATCCTGTGCGTGCTGCTCGGTGCCGAGCTGTTCACCTCCACCACCCTGACTCTGGTGGCCAAGGCGGCCAATCGCATCAGCTGGGCGCAGCTGTTCAAGAACTGGGGTCTGGTCTACTTTGGCAACCTCATCGGTGGCCTCATCATGGTCGGCCTCATCATCATGTCCGCCGAGTACACCGCCGCCAACGGCCAGTGGGGCCTCAATGCCCTCAACGTGGCCCAGCACAAGCTTCACCACAGCTTCTTCGAAGCCGTCGCCCTCGGTATTCTCTGCAACCTCATGGTGTGTCTCGCCGTGTGGATGGCCTTTGGTGCCCGCAGTGCCACCGACAAGGTGATGGTCATGCTGCTCCCCGTCGCCATGTTCGTGGCCTCCGGTTTCGAGCACAGCATCGCAAACATGTTTATGATCCCGGTTGGCATCGCCATTCACAGCGTGGCCGGTCCGGAATTCTGGCAGGCCATCGGCCAGGATCCGGCAAGCTTCGCCGACCTGACCGTATCCAACTTCGTGCTACACAACCTCATTCCGGTGACCATTGGCAACATCATTGGCGGCGGCGTAATGGTTGGTTTGACTTACTGGTTTATCTTCCGTCGCCATCATTAAGGACGGCGACAGACACATAAATACCTTGAGAGGTAATGAAAATGGCAGAACTTAACGAACAGTTCCAAAGCGCATGGGAAGGCTTCGCAGCCGGTGAATGGCAGACCTCTGTCAACACCCGTGATTTCATCCAGAAGAACTACACCCCTTATGAAGGTGACGAGTCCTTCCTGGCTGGCGCGACCGACGCTACCACCAAGCTGTGGGACAAGGTCATGGAAGGCATCAAGATCGAGAACCGCACTCACGCGCCGGTCGATTTTGATACTGACCTGCCCTCCACCATTACCGCTCACGATGCCGGCTATATCGACCAGAGCCTGGAGCAGATCGTCGGTCTGCAGACTGACAAGCCGCTCAAGCGCGCCATCATCGCCAACGGCGGTATCAAGATGGTCAAGACTTCCTGCGAAGTCTACGGCCGTCAGCTCGACCCCATGGTCGAGAAGATCTTCACCGAATACCGCAAGACCCACAACCAGGGCGTGTTCGATGTCTACACCAAGGACATCCTGAACTGCCGCAAGTCCGGCGTCATCACCGGTCTGCCGGATGCCTACGGCCGTGGCCGTATCATCGGTGACTACCGTCGTGTCGCCCTGTACGGTATCGACTTCCTGATGGCCGACAAACTGGCCCAGTTCAAGTCCCTGCAGGCCGATCTGGAAAACGGTGTCAACCTGGAAGCCACCATCCGTCTGCGCGAAGAGATCTCCGAGCAGCACCGTGCCCTGGCCCAGATGAAGGTGATGGCTGCCAAATATGGCTGCGACATCTCCGTGCCGGCCAAGACTGCCAAAGAAGCCGTACAGTGGACCTACTTCGCCTACCTGGCTGCGGTCAAGTCCCAGAACGGTGCCGCCATGTCCTTCGGTCGTACCTCCAGCTTCCTGGACGTCTACATCGAACGTGACCTGAAGAAGGGCCTGATCACCGAGCAAGAAGCCCAGGAGCTGATGGACCACATGGTCATGAAGCTGCGTATGGTTCGCTTCCTGCGTACCCCGGAATACGATTCACTGTTCTCCGGCGACCCGATGTGGGCCACCGAGACCCTGGCCGGTATGGGCGTTGATGGCCGTACCCTGGTCACCAAGAACAGCTTCCGTATGCTGAACACCCTGTACACCATGGGCCCGTCCCCTGAGCCGAACCTGACCATCCTGTGGTCCGAGAAGCTGCCGGTCGGTTTCAAGAAGTACTGCGCCAAGGTATCCATCGAGACCTCATCCGTTCAGTACGAGAACGACGACCTGATGCGTCCGGACTTCAACAACGATGACTACGCCATCGCTTGCTGCGTGTCCCCGATGATCGTCGGCAAACAGATGCAGTTCTTCGGTGCCCGCGCCAACCTGGCCAAGACCATGCTGTATGCAATCAACGGCGGTATGGACGAGAAACTCAAGATCCAGGTCGGTCCGAAAACCGAAATGGTCAAGTCCGAGTTCCTCGACTACGACGACGTGATGGACCGTCTGGATCACTTCATGGACTGGCTGGCCAAGCAGTACGTCGCCGCCCTGAACATCATCCACTACATGCACGACAAGTACAGCTACGAAGCCTCCCTGATGGCGCTGCACGACCGTGACGTCTATCGCACCATGGCTTGCGGCATCGCCGGTCTGTCTGTTGCGGCTGACTCCCTGTCTGCCATCAAGTACGCCAAGGTCAAGCCGGTACGTGATGCCGACGGCGTCTCCATCGACTTCGAAATCGAAGGCGAATACCCGCAGTTCGGTAACAACGACGCCCGCGTCGATGACATCGCCTGCGACCTGGTCGAGCGCTTCATGAAGAAGATCCAGAAGCTCAACACCTACCGTGGCGCCGTGGCGACCCAGTCCGTGCTGACCATCACCTCCAACGTGGTGTACGGCAAGAAGACCGGTAACACCCCGGATGGCCGTCGCGCCGGTGCACCGTTCGGCCCGGGTGCCAACCCGATGCACGGTCGTGACCAGAAGGGTGCCGTTGCTTCACTGACTTCCGTCGCCAAGCTGCCGTTCGCCTACGCCAAAGATGGTATCTCCTATACCTTCTCCATCGTACCGAACGCCCTGGGCAAAGACATGGAAGCCCAGAAAGCCAACCTGGCTGGCCTGATGGATGGTTACTTCCACCACGAGTCCAACCTGGAAGGCGGTCAGCACCTGAACGTCAACGTGATGAACCGTGAAATGCTGCTGGACGCCATGGAAAACCCGGAGAAATATCCGCAGTTGACCATCCGCGTATCCGGTTATGCCGTTCGCTTCAACTCCTTGACCAAGGAGCAACAGCAAGACGTCATCACCCGTACCTTCACCGCTTCTCTGTAATCGCTTATTTGTAAGCAAGCATTGCGGTGAACAAAAACCGGCGCCCAGGCGCCGGTTTTTTTATGGCTGTTGGCCGCAGTGCAAGCCGCTTTCCCCCTCGCAGATCCGCTGATCCACCGATTTGCTTCGACGCGCGGGCGCGGCCAGAGATTGGCTTCCCAACGGCCCTCTCTATGCCCCTCTCTCCTCCCCTCCACCGTTTTATGCACTGATGCGCTCACAAGCACCCAGACAAGCAGACAAGCAGACAAGCAGACAAGCAGGGCAGAACCGTGCTCCGCCGCCACGGACTTTGCACCAGAACCTGAATCTCTTCCCTCTCCCCTTGGGAGAGGGTCAGGGTGAGGGGATGTCATCGACATCGCGAGAAGGCGCCAGAAAGCAACAAGGGCAGCAGAGTGTGAACTCTGCTGCCCTTGTATCCTGGAAGCGATTGGACGGGTGCTGGCGGCGTTAGAGGCGACCTCCCAGAGCCCGGCGCTGCGCTTATCTCACAGCAAGACGTTACACTGCCTTCATCGCAAAAAACTGATCACTTATATGCCAAAAACAACAGGGGCAGCGGAGTCTCACTCCCCTGCCCCTGTTGTTTGCAATAAACGGTGGCGATAAACGGCGATGTAAGGTTTAGCTCGCCCAGGTAATGATATGGTCGGCCCAGTCGCCAGCCTGCGCCTCGTGCACCACCTTGCCGCGCACCGACTGGCCGGCCTGGTGCATGGCGCTGCGACTGCCGGTGATAAGGGGATGCCAGGCAGGCAGGGTATTGCCTTCGGCCAGCAGGCGATAGGCGCAGCTCGACGGCAGCCAGTCGTACTCGGCTATCTTGTCGACCGTGATTTGCAGGCAGTCCGGCTCTTTTTTAAAGCGGTTGCCGTAGTCGGAGCACTGACAGGTCTTGGTATTGAGCAGGTTGCAGGCCACGTTGGTGAACACCAGCTCCTCGGTATCCTCGTCGATGAGCTTGTTCAGGCAGCATTTGCCGCAGCCGTCGCACAGGGACTCCCACTCGGTCATGGTCATCTGCTGCAGGCTTTTTACCTGCCAAAAGGGGGCGGTCTGCACGGGTTCACTCTGCTGCATAAATTTGGCTCACTCAATACACTGACAAGCGCGTGGTTATACGCCCTATGGCCCGATTTTTCAAGGTTGTGGGTTATGTCATGGGCTCAATCATGCGAGCGCTCGATTACATTTCGTTAATCGTACAGAGAATGCATTGCTCCATGAGAAGTTTCAGAATCTTACCTCGCCCTAAGATAGAGAATTTTTTGTGTTGAACCTGGTGCAAGGCGTTCTTCAGTAACAAAGAGTTCCGTCATCGCTTTGACAAGATCAGAAAGTTTCTTGTAGCCATAAATTCTGGAGTCAAAATCAGGTTGTAGTTTGGTCAGATAACTACCAAAAGTACCTAAATTTGCCCAGCCTGATTCATCACCCGATTGTTCAAGGGCCGTCAGTACGAACTTCTTTGGAAACGCAGTCTTTGCCTCTGTCATAGGTGACTGAGTACTATCTGGCTTGATTGACTGACTCTCTGTGGAAACGCTTGGGCGAAGAACCTCGGTAAACAAAAATTTATGACAAGCATTACGAAATGCTTCTGGCGTCTTTTGTTCACCAAAACCAAGAACGGTAATTCCTTCCTCACGCAAGCGCATGGCAAGGCCGGTAAAATCACTGTCACTAGTAATCAGACAAAATCCATCAAATTTCCGGGTGTAGAGCAAATCCATTGCATCAATGATTAGAGTGCTGTCTGTAGCATTCTTTCCCGTCGTGTAGGCAAACTGCTGAACAGGCTTTATTGCATGTTTTTGAAGAACCTTTTTCCACGCAGCGCTAGTAGGCGCGGTGAAATCACCATAGATGCGTTTGACAGTTGCTTCACCGAAGCGTGCAATCTCAGCAAGCAGCCCTTCAATAACCGCAGCTTGAGCATTGTCTGCATCAATCAGAACCGCTAAACGGAGCGTTGGCTCTTCAGATTCGATTTTGGCAATTAGCCTTGGTGAAACCATGATGACTCCTGTCAGTAAGCAATCTATAGGCAGCATCCGGCTACCTGATAAGTGAAAAAATGCCGCCCTAGGGCGGCATTTTACTATCTGAGATAACAGGCTGACTTACCAGCCAGTTACTTCACGCAGGGCCTTGCCGATGTCAGCAAGGGAGCGCACGGTTTTCACACCGGCATCTTCCAGGGCGGCAAATTTCTCGGCCGCCGTGCCCTTGCCACCGGCGATGATGGCGCCCGCATGACCCATGCGCTTGCCAGCCGGGGCGGTGACACCCGCGATGTAGGAGACCACCGGCTTGGTGACGTGGGCCTTGATATAGGCCGCCGCTTCTTCCTCGGCGCTGCCGCCGATCTCGCCGATCATCACGATGGCTTCGGTCGCCGGATCCTTCTGGAACATCTCCAGGATATCGATGAAGTTGGAGCCCGGGATGGGGTCGCCACCGATACCGACGCAGGTGGACTGGCCGAAGCCCTCGTCCGTGGTCTGCTTGACCGCTTCATAGGTCAGGGTGCCGGAACGGGAGACGATGCCCACCTTGCCCGGCTTGTGGATGTGGCCTGGCATGATGCCGATCTTGCACTCACCCGGGGTGATGACGCCCGGGCAGTTCGGGCCAATCATGCGCACGCCGGTTTCCTGCAGCTTCACCTTGACCTGCAGCATGTCCAGGGTCGGGATGCCTTCGGTGATGGTGACGATGAGCTTGATGCCGGCATCGATGGCTTCCAGGATGGCGTCCTTGCAGAACGGGGCCGGCACATAGATGACGGAGGCGGTGGCGCCGGTGGCTTCCACGGCGTCACGGACGGTGTTGAACACCGGCAGGCCCAGGTGGGTGGTGCCACCCTTGCCCGGGGACACGCCGCCGACCATCTGGGTACCGTAGGCAATGGCCTGTTCGGAGTGGAAGGTACCCTGACCGCCGGTGAAGCCCTGGCAGATCACCTTGGTGTCTTTGTTGATCAGAACGCTCATTATTTGGCCTCCGCGGCTTTGACCACTTGCTGCGCGGCGTCAGTCAGACTCGTTGCGGCGATGATGTTGAGGCCGCTGTCGGCCAGTTTACGGGCACCCAGTTCGGCGTTGTTGCCTTCCAGACGCACCACCACGGGCACTTTCACCCCGACTTCTTTCACGGCGCCGATGATGCCTTCCGCGATCATGTCGCAGCGCACGATGCCGCCGAAGATGTTGACCAGCACGGCTTGAACCTTGCTGTCAGACAGGATGATCTTGAAGGCCTCGGTCACGCGCTCCTTGGTGGCGCCGCCGCCGACGTCCAGGAAGTTGGCCGGTGAGCCGCCGTGCAGGTTGACGATGTCCATGGTGCCCATGGCCAGACCGGCGCCGTTGACCATGCAGCCGATGTTGCCATCGAGCGCCACATAGTTCAGCTCCCACTGGGCGGCGTGCGCTTCGCGGGGGTCATCCTGGGAAGGATCGTGCATCTGACGCAGCTTGGGCTGACGGTACAGGGCGTTGGCATCGATGTTGATCTTGCCGTCCAGGCAATGCAGGTTGCCCTTGTCGGTGATGACCAGGGGGTTGATTTCCAGCAATGCGAAGTCGCAATCCAGGAACATCTGGCCAAGCCCTAAGAAGATCTTGGTGAACTGCTTGATCTGATCGCCGACCAGACCCAGCTTGAAGGCCAGCTCGCGCGCCTGGTAAGCCTGCGGGCCTACCAGCGGATCGATGGCCGCCTTGTGAATGAGTTCCGGGGTCTCGTGGGCAATCTTTTCGATGTCCACGCCACCTTCGGTAGAGGCCATGAAGACCACGCGGCGGCTGCCACGATCGACCACGGCGCCGAGGTACAGTTCTTTGGCGATGTCGGTGCAGGATTCCACCAGGATCTTGGTGACCGGCTGACCGTTGGCGTCAGTCTGATAGGTCACCAGGTTCTTGCCGAGCCAGTTCTGGGCGAAGGCACGGATCTCGTCCTTGCTCTTGGCCAGCTTGACGCCGCCCGCTTTACCGCGGCCACCGGCGTGGACCTGGCACTTGACGACCCAGGTGTTGCCGCCAATCTTATCGGCCGCTTCGGCCGCTTCCTGCGGGGTAGCACAGGCATAACCTTCGGAGACCGGCAGGCCATACTCGGCAAACAGCTGTTTTGCCTGATATTCATGCAGATTCATAGATGCTCTATCCGTGTTGTAGGTATTTCCGTCCGGGGCTCGTGTTTCTCAATCCCCTGTGAAAGGGCCTCTGGGGCCCCGGTTATCTTTCTGATTTCGCTCGGGTACTCGAAGGCGGGGGCGCTTGCCAGCAAGGGCGCCTCCCCTGCCCCTCGGACATCCTGTGCATGGCCGGATGGAAAGCCAGAGGGCTTGCCATCCGGCCCATGCCCTTAAACGTCCAGCAACAGACGGGTCGGATCTTCCAGCAGCTCCTTGATGGAGACCAGGAAGCCCACGGACTCGCGACCGTCGATGATGCGGTGATCATAAGAGAGCGCCAGGTACATCATCGGCAGGATCTCGACCTTGCCATCGACCGCCATGGGTCTGTCCTGGATCTTGTGCATCCCCAGGATGGCGCTCTGCGGCGGGTTGATTATGGGAGTAGACATCAGGGAGCCGAACACACCACCGTTGGTGATGGTGAAGTTGCCGCCGGTCAGTTCATCCACGGTCAGCTTGCCGTCACGGCCCTTGCCAGCCAGATCCTTGATGGCCTTCTCGATGTCCGCCAGGCTCATGTTGTCACAATCGCGCAGCACCGGGGTCACCAGACCACGGGGAGTGGAGACGGCGATGCTGACGTCGAAGTAGTTGTGATAGACGATGTCATTCCCGTCCAGCGCCGCGTTCACTTCCGGGTAGCGCTTCAGGGACTCAACAACGGCCTTAACGTAGAAGGACATGAAGCCGAGCTTGATGCCGTGCTTCTTCTCGAAGATCTCGCCGTACTGCTTGCGCAGCTTCATGATGGGCGCCATGTTGATCTCGTTGAAGGTGGTCAGCATGGCGGTGGTGTTCTTGGCCTCCAGCAGACGCTCGGCGATGCGCTTGCGCAGACGGGTCATGGGCACGCGCTTCTCGGTGCGACCGGCCAGCGGAGCGACCGGTGCCGCAGCCACGGGGGCGGCAGCAGCCGGAGCGGCAGGAGCCTTGCCCAGGTTCTTGATGAAGGCTTCCACGTCTTCCTTGGTGACGCGACCGCCCTTGCCGGTGCCGGTCAGCTTGGCGACGTCGATGGCGTGCTCGGCCACCAGACGGCGCACGGACGGGCTCATGCCATCGGTGCTGTCGTCGGCTGCGGCTTCCACCGGCTTCTCCTTGGTCTCTTCACCGGCCACGGGGGCGGCCTTGAGCATGGCGATCAGCTGACGGGAGAGCACGGTCGCCCCTTCCGCCTGCAGGATGTCGCCCAGCACGCCGGCTTCCGGCGCCGGGACTTCCAGCACGACCTTGTCGGTTTCGATGTCGACCAGCACTTCGTCACGGGCAACCAGATCACCCGGTTTCTTGTGCCAGGTCGCGATGGTGGCATCTGCCACTGATTCGGGCAGGTCCGGTACCTTGATCTCGATAGTCATCTATTCAGTTCCTTGTTTACTTCTTGGCCAGCAGGCTTGTTCCAGCTCAGAGAGGGGCTTGGCACCCCTCTCATCCATGACTCGTTTATTCCAGCGTGAGGGCGTCTTCCACCAGGGCTTTCTGCTGCTTGGTGTGGACGGACATGTAGCCGACGGCCGGTGAGGCCGAGGCCGGGCGACCGGCATAACGCAGGCGGGCCTGACTTGGCAGCACGCTGTCATAGTGATGACGGGTGCTGTACCAGGCGCCCTGGTTCTGCGGCTCTTCCTGACACCAGACGAAGTCGGTGACATGGGCGTAATCGGCCAGGATGGTGCGCACCTCTTCCTCCGGGAAGGGGTAGAGCTGCTCGATCCGCACCAGGGCCACGTCCTGCTGCTCGGCCTTGCGACGGGCATCGAGCAGGTCGTAGTAGACCTTGCCGGAGCAGAACACCACGCGTTTGACCCCTTTCGGATCCAGCGCATCGATCTCGCCGATGGCGTTCTGGAAGGTGCCTTCCGCCAGCTCGTCGAGCTTGCTCACCGCCAGCGGGTGGCGCAGCAGGGATTTGGGCGTCATCACGATGAGCGGACGGCGCATGGGGCGCACCACCTGGCGGCGCAGCATGTGGAACACCTGGGCCGGGGTGGACGGCACGCACACCTGCATGTTGTGCTGGGCGCACATCTGCAGATAGCGCTCGAGGCGGGCGGAGGAGTGCTCCGGACCCTGCCCTTCGTAACCGTGAGGCAGCAGCATGGTCAGGCCGCACATCCGGCCCCACTTCTGCTCACCGGAGGAGAGGAACTGATCCACCACCACCTGGGCACAGTTGGCGAAGTCACCGAACTGGGCTTCCCAGATGGTGAGACCCGCCGGCTCGGCGCTGGCATAGCCGTATTCGAAGGCCAGAACCGCGTTCTCGGTCAGAACGGAGTCGTACACCTCGAACGGCCCCTGCTCGTCGTGCAGATTGCACAGGGGGGTATAGGTGCTGGCGTCGGTCTGGCTGTGCAGCACGGCGTGGCGGTGGAAGAAGGTGCCACGGCCGGAGTCTTCACCGGTGAAGCGGATGCGCGAGCCCTTGTCCACCAGGGTGGCGTAGGCCAGGGTCTCGGCAAAGCCCCAGTCCAGCAGCTTCTCGCCGGCGGCCATCAGGCGACGGTCTTCGTAGATCTTCTCGACCTGACGTTGCAATACGTGGGTCGCCGGGTACTGGCTGATGCGCTCACCTAGGGACTTCAGGTGATCCATGGGCACAGTGCTGTCGTAGGGCATGGCCCAGTCATGACCGAGATACGGGGTCCAGTCCACGGAGTGCAGCTCCATGGGGCGCCACTCCTTGCTCACCCGCTCACCCCGGTCCAGGGTGTCGCGGTACTCGTTGACCAGGGTGGTCGCGAGCTCGGGAGCGATGATGCCCTCGGCGATCAGCTGATCGGCGTAGATCTTGCGCGGGGTCGGATGCTGCTTGATCTTCTGATACATCAGCGGCTGGGTCGCGCTCGGCTCGTCCGCCTCGTTGTGGCCGTGACGACGGTAGCAGACCAGTTCGATGACCACGTCGCGCTTGAAGGTGTTGCGATAATCCAGCGCAATCTGGGTCACCAGCACCACGGCTTCCGGATCGTCACCGTTGACGTGCAGCACAGGCGCCTGCACGGACTTGGCGATGTCGGTGCAATATTCGGTGGAGCGCAGGTCACGGATGTAGGAGGTGGTGAAGCCGACCTGGTTGTTGATGACGATGCGCACTGTCCCGCCGACGCCATAGGCACGGGTCTGGGACATGTTGAAGGTCTCGGCGACTACCCCCTGCCCGGCCATGGCGGAATCACCGTGGATGGTGATGGGCAGCACGCTGGAGCCATCCTTGTCACCACGACGATCCATACGGGCACGGACCGAACCGATGACCACGGGGTTGACGATCTCGAGGTGAGACGGGTTGAAGGCGAGCGCCAGGTGGACGTTGCCACCCGGGGTGGCGAAGTCGGAGGAGAAGCCCATGTGGTACTTCACGTCACCGGTGCCCCAGGACTCGCCATGTTTGCCGGCAAACTCGTCGAACAAATCTTGCGCCCGCTTGCCGAGCACGTTGATCAGCACGTTCAGGCGGCCGCGGTGGGCCATGCCGATGACGGCTTCTTTGCAGCCCTGCTCACCGGCGCGGCGGATCAACTCTTTCAGCATGGGCACCATGGCATCGCCCCCTTCCAGGGAGAAACGCTTGGCACCGGGGAACTTGGCCCCCAGGTATTTTTCCAGCCCTTCGGCGGCGGTCAGACTCTCGAGGAAACGGGTTTTCTCCTCCAGGTTGTAATTGCCGTGGGCTTCGATGGATTCGAGCCTGTCCTGCAGCCAGCGCTTCTCCTCGGTGGAGGTGAGGTGCATGTAATCGGCACCGATGCTGTTGCAGTAGGTCTTCTTGAGCGATGCGTAGAGATCCGACAGCACCATGGTCTCACGCCCGATGGCGTAAGAGCCCACGTTGAAGGTGGCCTCCATGTCGGCCCCCTGCAGACCGTGGAAGGCGGGGTCCAGTTCGGCAACGGTTTCACGATCCCAGAGGCCGAGCGGATCCAGATTGGCATTTTGATGGCCACGGAAACGGAAGGCGTTGATCAGCTGCAGCACGCGCACCTGCTTGGCGTCCACCTGGGGATCGCTGACGGGGGCACTGTAACGGGAGGGATCCTTGGCCAGGCGGCGGAAATAGTCGCGAACCTGGGAATGGGGTTGGTCGACAGCATGACCGTTGACCTGGGGCAGCTGCTCAAACAGGCTGCGCCACTCGTCGGCGACGGAGTCGGGGTTTTCCAGGAAGGATTCGTACAAATCCTCAATGTAGCTTGCATTCGCACCAGCCAGGTGAGATGACTCCAACCAGGCCTTCATCACGCCGTTATGCATTTCTATCCCTTGTACATCTTGTTCGCTGCAGTGCAGCTTGTAGGGGTCAAACAGCCATCCTGCATCTCGCCTGGCAACTCGCCTGAAGAGGGGCGGGATGGCTATCCAGAGGTCGGGCCCGGCGGGTGACGCCCGGCCCTGGTACTACACGGCCCGATTGAGCAGCATCGACTTGATCTGACCGATGGCCTTGGTCGGGTTCAAGCCTTTGGGACAGACGTTCACGCAGTTCATGATGCCGTGGCAGCGGAACACGCTGAACGCGTCGTCCAGGTTACCCAGTCGTTCGGCAGCCGCGGTATCACGGCTGTCCGCCAGCCAGCGATAGGCGGCGAGCAGACCGGCCGGGCCGATGAACTTGTCCGGGTTCCACCAGAAGGAGGGGCAAGAGGTGGAGCAGCAGGCGCACAGAATGCACTCGTACAGACCATCCAGCTTGGCGCGCTCTTCGGGGGATTGCAGGTGCTCACGCACGGGCGGCAGTTTTTCATCGTTGATGAGGAAGGGTTTGACCTTCTCCCACTGGGTGTAGAACTGGGTCATGTCGATCACGAGATCCCGGATCACCGGCAGGCCGGGCAAGGGGCGAATGACGACCTTGTTGCCCTTCTTCAAGAGATCGGAAAGCGGAGTGATGCAGGCAAGACCATTCTTGCCATTCATGTTGACGCCGTCTGATCCACAGACCCCTTCGCGGCAGGAGCGGCGGAAGGCGAGTGTGGGATCCAGCTCTTTCAGCTGGATCAGTGCGTCGAGCACCATCATGTCGGAACCTTCAGGAATATCAAGGTGATAATCCTTCATGTGCGGGACGTTATCAACATCCGGGTTGTATCTGTAAACAGAGAATGTGACGTTCATTGTATTTGGCTCCGCAATCAGTAAGTCCGCACCTTGGGTGGGAATGCCTCACGGGTTTTCGGAGACATGTTGACAGCGCGACGGGTCATGGACTCGGTGTCCGGGTGATAGAGGCTGTGGCACAGCCAGCTCTCATCGTCGCGATCCGGGAAGTCGAAGCGGCTGTGGGCACCGCGACTCTCGGTACGGAAGTTCGCCGCCACCGCGGTGGCATAGGCCGTCTCCATCAGGTTGTCCAGCTCCAGGCACTCGATGCGCTGGGTGTTGAACTCCTTGGAGGTGTCGTCCAGACGGGCGTTCTTGAGGCGCTCGCGGATGAGTTTCAGCTCGGCCAGCCCTTCTGCCATGGCATCCCCTTCCCGGAATACGGAGAAGTTGTTCTGCATGCAGCGCTGCAGATCTTTACGGATCTGGGCCGGGTCTTCCCCGTCACGGTTGGCTTCCCAGCGGTTGAAGCGCTCAAGGGCCTTGGCGACTTCGGCCTCGCTGGCCTCGCGGCCATGTTCCATCTCGCCCAGGGTCTCCACCAGGTGCATGCCGGCGGCACGACCGAACACCACCAGATCCAGCAGGGAGTTGCCACCCAGACGGTTGGCGCCGTGTACGGAGACGCAGGCAATTTCCCCCACCGCGAACAGACCGACCACGGGGACGTCGTTGCCGTCCTTGTCCTGGGTCAGGCACTGGCCGTTCACGCTGGTCGGCACGCCGCCCATCATGTAGTGGCAGGTCGGGATGATAGGGATGGGTTCCTTGACCGGATCCACGTGGGCGAAGGTGCGAGACAGCTCGCAGATCCCCGGCAGGCGGGATTCCAGTACCTCTTTGCCCAGGTGATCCAGCTTGAGTTTGATGTGCGGGCCCCAGGGACCGTCGCAGCCACGGCCTTCGCGGATCTCGATCATGATGGAGCGAGCCACCACGTCGCGACCGGCGAGATCCTTGGCGTTCGGCGCATAACGCTCCATGAAGCGCTCGCCGTCCTTGTTCAGCAGATAGCCGCCTTCACCGCGGCAACCCTCGGTGACCAGCACCCCTGCCCCGGCGATGCCGGTCGGGTGGAACTGCCAGAACTCCATGTCCTGCACGCCCACACCGGCGCGCAGCGCCATGCCGACACCGTCACCGGTGTTGATGTGGGCATTGGTGGTGGACTGGTAGATGCGACCGGCGCCACCGGTGGCGAGCACCGTGGCCTTGGCCTTGAAGTAGACGACCTCACCGCTCTCCATGTCGATGGCGGTGCAGCCGACGACGTGACCGTCCTGGTTCTTCACCAGATCCAGCGCATACCACTCGGAGAAGACGGTGGTCTTGTTCTTGACGTTCTGCTGATACAGGGTATGCAGCAGGGCATGGCCGGTCCGGTCGGCCGCAGCCGCGGTACGGGCCGCCTGCTCGCCACCGAAATTCTTGGACTGACCACCAAACGGGCGCTGATAGACGGCGCCGTTGTCGAAGCGGGAGAAGGGCAGACCCATGTTCTCCAGTTCATAGACGGCTTCCGGGCCCGTCTTGCACATGTATTCAATCGCTTCCTGGTCACCGATGTAATCGGAGCCCTTGACGGTGTCATACATGTGCCACTGCCAGTTGTCGTCATGGGCATTGCCCAGGGCGACCGTGATCCCGCCCTGGGCGGAAACGGTGTGGGAACGAGTCGGGAAAACCTTGGAAAGCAGTGCGCAGCTCTTGCCGGATTGGGCAATCTGCAGCGCGGCGCGCATACCGGCGCCACCGGCACCAATCACGACCGCATCAAATTCACGAGTTGGAATAGTCACCTTACACACCCCACAGCACGACGAAACCAGTCATCAGATAGACAAACAGCACCACCACCAGTGCAAATTGCAGTGCACCGCGCAGTCCCACCGGTTTGATATAGTCGGTCAGCACCTGCCACAGACCGATCCAGGCGTGGATCAGGACGCAAACCAGCGTCAGCAGGGTGAAGACCTTGGTGAAGGTTTTGGCGAAGAAGCCGGTCCACACCTCGTAGGTGATGTCATTGAGGGCGACAAAACCCACCAGATAGAGGACGTAGGCCGTCATGATGAGGGCGGTGGCGCGGATCAGGATGTAGTCATGAACACCGCTGCGCCCGAAAGTTGCAGAATTGGTTACCATACCAGTACCCCCGCCAATACGGCCAGAATCGCGGTGATCACGAAGCCCACCCGGGCGCTCTGATTCGCGGATTCCAGCTCTTCCCAATGCCCCATGTCCATGACCAGGTGACGCAGACCGCCCACGATGTGGTAAGCCAGCGCAGTCAGGATCCCCCACAGCACGAACTTGACCAGGAAGTTGTCCATGATGGCAACGACCGTTTCAAATCCTTCGGGAGAGGCGAGTGAAGTACCAAGCATCCACAGCAAGATGGCAAGCGCCACAAAGGTGATGACCCCTGAGACACGATGCAAGATGGAAGCGATGGCGGTGACAGGAAAGCTGATCGTCTGTAGGTCGAGGTTTACAGGTCTCTGTTTGTTTTTCACGGCTTTGCCCACTCAGCTCCATTGAGCACGTTAGTTATTGTTTTTACACGCTTTGAGGGCTAGGAGTGGCATTTGTTAGGTTTTTGTTACCAAAACAACTCAGGAAAGCCAAAAATAACATTTTCAATATCACATCTGGCTTTGCGAAAGCGTTTCAAACACCGACGACCATCACCCACGTGGCGCAGTATATCGGCGGCCTTAACCAATGACAATCAATTAGCTACATAGAAAACCCAAAACCGTAAACCAGATCCCACAACAGCTTTAACAACTCATTAATGATCATCCAGTAAAATTGACAAAGCTATCGATCTCTGGTTCAAATAAGGCGCTCCAGCCGCCGTGGTACGGGTAACAACCTTTGCCAGCGTTATGAAAGTCGTAATAAAGTAGGACTGGAACCAAATTATAAAGAGCAAAGGAGACGTGCTATGGCTGATAAAATAGCCACCCTACACTTGCCCGGAAAAGAGCCGGTAGAACTGCCGATCCTGTCCGGGACTGTCGGACCCGATGTCATCGATGTCAGAAAACTGGGTGCTCAAGGGTACTTCACCTTTGACCCGGGCTTCATGGCCACCGGATCTTGCAAATCGTCCATCACCTACATCGACGGGGATCAGGGTGTCTTGCTGCACCGTGGTTATCCCATCGCCCAGTTGGCCACCCAGGCCAGCTACCTCGAAGTCTGTTACATCCTGCTCTACGGTGAGGCCCCCACCAAGGCCCAGTACACGGACTTCGAACGTCTGGTCACCCGCCACACCATGGTGCACGAGCAGATCGCCTTCTTCTTCCGCGGCTTCCGTCGTGACGCTCACCCCATGGCCGTCATGTGCGCCGTGGTCAGCGCCCTGTCCGCCTTCTATCACGATGCCCTCGACATCAACAACGAGGAGCACCGCGAGATCTGCGCCTTCCGTCTGCTCTCCAAGATGCCGACCCTGGCCGCCATGTGCTACAAGTACTCCATCGGTCAGCCGTTCATGCAGCCGCGCAACGCCCTCTCCTATGCGGGCAACTTCCTGCACATGATGTTTGGCGTGCCGACCGAAGAGTACAAGGTCAACCCCATCGTCGAACGCGCCATGGATCGCATCTTCACCCTGCATGCGGATCATGAGCAGAACGCCTCCACCTCCACCGTGCGTCTGGCGGGCTCCTCCGGTGCCAACCCGTTCGCCTGTATCGCCGCCGGGATCGCCTCCCTGTGGGGTCCGGCCCACGGCGGTGCCAACGAAGCCTGCCTCAAGATGCTCGAAGAGATCGGTTCGGTCGATCGCATCCCCGAGTTCATTGCCAAGGCCAAGGACAAGAACGATCCCTTCCGTCTGATGGGCTTCGGTCACCGGGTCTACAAGAACCACGATCCCCGCGCCACCGTGATGCGTCAGACCTGCCACGAAGTGCTGCAGGAGCTGCAGATCAAGGATCCGCTGCTGGATGTGGCCATGGAGCTGGAACGCATCGCGCTCTCCGACCCCTACTTCATCGAGAAGAAGCTCTACCCGAACGTGGACTTCTACTCCGGCATCATCATGAAGGCCATCGGCATCCCCATGTCCATGTTCACCGTGATCTTCGCCATCTCCCGTACCATCGGCTGGATTGCCCACTGGAACGAAATGCACTCGGATCCGGATCAGAAGATCGGCCGTCCCCGTCAGCTCTACACCGGTCAGCCCCAGCGGGAATTCGTCCCCCTGGATCAGCGCTGAATTCATCGCTGATAAAAATTGTTACAAAGGCGGTCATTGACCGCCTTTTCATTTACCGCTTTAATCGCGCCCTTTCGCCAAAAGGAGAGACCCTGATGAAAGCCCCCCTGATACTCTGTTCCGCCCTGTTGCTCAGTGCCTGCCAGAGCACCCCGCCCACCGAGACCCTCTACATCAAGAGCCAGCTGGCCGACTGCGTCGGTGTCGCCCCCATGAAGTGCATGCAGGTACGCAGCCAGCCCGGCGAGAGCTGGAGCTTCTTCTACCAGCAGATCGAGGGCTTCACCTTCGAGCCTGGCTACAACTATCAACTGGAAGTCACCAAGGAGAAGCTGACCGATGTGCCGGCCGATGCCTCTTCCCTGCGCTACCAGCTGATCAAGGTCGTGAGCAAGGAAGCCGCTCGCTGAGTGAATGGGCGTCATATAGACCACCCCTGTTCAATTAATCAGCGCCTTGTGCTAGTCTGGGCCTCCCTCATGGTTTGAGTCACTACTGCAGCGTTAAAGGTTATGATTAACATCCGCGCCATCCGGGCTCCCGACTGGCCCGCCATCATGAAGATCCAGCACGAGTGCTATCACCAGTTCGATCCCGAGCCTCTCGACGTGATGCAGAACAAGTCCGCGCTGGCGCCGGCATGCTGCTGGGTTGCCGAGCGCCAGGGCAAGGTGCTCGGTTACCTGCTCTGTCACCCCTGGCGTGCCAGGCGGCCCCCACCCCTCTCGATCGCCATGCAGCGACTGGCAGGGGATGAGGAGTTCTATCTGCACGATCTCGCCGTCTCGGGTGAAGCGCGCGGCATCGGGGTGGGGCAGCGGCTGCTTGCCACCGCCCTCGCCTTCGCCAGTGAAGAGGGATTCGCACATGCGGGTCTGGTGGCGGTGCAAGACGCGCCGGCCTTCTGGCGCAAGCAGGGGTTCCTGCCCGCCGCCACCGACAAGTGCCTAGCGGAATATGGTGAGGGTGCCGTCTATATGCGACTGCCGCTGGCAGCGCCAAGCGTGGCGTGAACGACAGCAAGCAAACCCGGTGTGTACGCCAGCGTACTTTTCCCGGCAGCAGTGCGGTTTGAACACTGACGATCGGCCATAAAAAAGGCGCCTTGCGGCGCCTTTTTCTATCTCGATTGTCTCGCCAGGATGGCTAGTTCATCAAGCCTTGAACTTGCTGAACACCAGGGAGGCGTTGGTTCCGCCGAAGCCGAAGCTGTTGGACATGACAGTGTTGAGATCAGCCGCTTCGTACTCGCGCACGATGGGCAGGCCCACGGCTTTCTCGTCCAGATTCTCGATGTTGATGCTGGGGGCGATGAAGCCGTGCTTGAGCATCAGCAGGGAGTAGACGGCCTCGTGCACACCGGCGGCGCCCAGGGCGTGCCCGGTCATGGCCTTGGTGGCGGAGAGCTTGGGGGCATTGCTGCCAAACAGGGTCTGGATCGCTTCCAGCTCCTTGGTGTCACCCACCGGGGTAGAGGTGCCGTGGGTGTTGATGTAATCCACCTGACCCACACCCTGCATCGCCATCTTCATGCAACGCACCGCGCCTTCACCGCTCGGGGCCACCATGTCGTAGCCGTCGGAAGTGGCACCGTAACCGGTGATCTCGGCGTAGATGTGCGCGCCACGGGCCAGGGCATGTTCCAGCTCCTCGACCACCAGGATGCCGCCGCCACCGGAGATGACGAAGCCATCGCGATCCGCATCATAGGTGCGGGAGGCTTTTTCCGGGTTGTCGTTGTACTTGGTGGAGAGAGCGCCCATGGCGTCAAACTGAATGGTGGAGGACCAGTCCAGCTCCTCGCCGCCGCCGGCGAAGACGATGTCCTGCTTGCCGAGCTGGATCAGTTCCAGAGCGTGACCGATGCAGTGGGCAGAGGTCGCGCAGGCGGAGCTGATGGTGTAGTTGACACCCTTGATCTTGAACGGCGTGGCCAGACAGGCGGAGGTGGTGGAAGACATGGTGCGCGGCACCATGTAGGGACCTACCCGCTTGACGCCCTTCTCGCGGGCGATGTCTGCAGACTCCGAGGTATTCTTGCCGGAGGCGCCGCCGGAGCCGGTGACGATACCGGTACGCTCGTTGGAAACCTGATCCTCTGCCAGACCCGCATCTTCGATGGCCTGCTGCATGGAGAGATAGGCGTAGGCCGCAGCGTCACCCATGAAGCGCATGACTTTACGGTCGATCAGTTCAGACGGATCGAGTTTGATGTTACCCCAGACACGGCTGCGCAGATTGTACTGTTCAAACTGCTCGGAATAGGTGATGCCGGATTTGCCTGCTTGCAGGGAGGCCAGCACTTCTTCCTTGTTGTTGCCGATACTGGAGATGACGCCGATACCGGTGATCACTGCTCTTCTCATTAATTCATCTCGTCTGGAAAAACTGGCACCGAGTCTACCCGCTTTCGGCTGCCAAACTGGTCTGCTTTCACGTAGAATGCCCGCGATTTTATGACGCGAGCAGAGGAAAACGTGAGTCAAACATCCTTACATCATGCCCGATTGGACTGGAATGAAGCGGGAACTCCAGTCTCCAGTGAGTTCGGGGATGTGTACTTTTCCAATGATAACGGTCTAAGTGAAACCCGCTACGTCTTTTTGCAGCAAAATCGGCTGCCAGAGCGATTTTCGCACCACGATAGTGACAGTTTCGTGATTGGTGAAACAGGTTTCGGCACTGGTCTTAACTTTCTGGCGACAATGGCTGCGTTTCTGGAACAGTCAGGCGATCCCGCCCGCTGCCCGCGTCTGCACTTCATCAGCTTCGAAAAATACCCTCTGACCCGGGATGATCTGTGCAAGGCGCTCGCGGCCTGGCCCGAACTCGCGCCGTTGAGCCGTGCCCTCATCGACCAGTGGCCGCTGCCGGTCGAAGGCTGTCACCGTCTGTCGTTTGCCGGTGGCCGGATACGCCTCGATCTCTGGCTCGGTGACATCAAGGAGACGCTGCCGCAGGTCCCCCACCCGGCCGAGGGGCTGGTGGATGCCTGGTATCTGGACGGTTTTTCGCCTGCCAAGAACCCCGAAATGTGGACCCAGGATCTGTTCGACGGCCTCGCGCGTCTCGCGCGTCCCACCGCCACCATCGCGACCTTTACCTGCGCCGGTTTCGTGCGCCGGGGGCTCATCGCCGCGGGCTTTGCCATGAAGAAGGTGAAAGGTCACGGCAGCAAGCGGGAGATGCTGGCCGGAATGCGGGAAGAGAAGACCCCGGACAGCACCATAGCGCCCTGGTACGCCCGCCCGGCGGGCCGGAAAGGGGCGACCCTCATCATCGGCGGCGGTATCGCCTCCGCCATGACCGCCCTCTCTTTGGTGGAGCGGGGCCGCGCCGTCACCCTGCTCTGCGCCGATGCCGAGCCCGCCACCGGCGCCTCCGGCAACCGCCAGGGGGCGCTCTATCCCTTGCTCAACGGCGAGCATGACGCCCTGTCGCGCTTCTATGCCCTCGCCTTCGGCTATGCCCGAAACCGGCTGCAGGCCCTGAGCGATCGCCACCCCATCGCCTTTGCATTGTGCGGCGTCACCCAGCTCGGCTATGACGACAAGTCGGCGGCCAAGCTCGCCAAGATGAGCCAGGGCCCCTTCCCGCCCGAACTGATGCGCCCCCTCTCGGCCAGCGAGATCGAACCATTGGTCGGCCTGCCCTGCGGCGTGGGCGGCGTCAGCTATCCCCTGGGGGGCTGGCTCTGCCCGGCGGACCTGACCCGGGCGGCGCTGAGCGACGCCATGCAGAGCGGCTTGCTGCAGCTGGAATATGGCGCCGAGGTGACCCAGGTCGATGAACAGGCCGATGGCTGGCAGGTGACGAGCCATGACGGCCGCCACTGGCTGGCCCCCAATCTGGTGGTCGCCGCCGGTCATCGTCTGCCCGCCCTCATCCCCTTCGCCGAGCTGCCCCTCTACCCGGTGCGCGGTCAGGTGAGCCATGTGCCGACCACGGCCAGCCTCAGTCAGCTCAACACCGTGCTCTGCTACGACGGTTATCTCACCCCGGCTCACGATGGCGCCCACTGCATCGGTGCCAGCTATGGCCGCAACCAGACCGAGCTTGGGTTTAGCGCCGAGGAGCAGGCCCAGAACCGCAGCCGGTTGCAGGCCTGCCTGCCAGATCAGATCTGGCCGGACGAAGTGGACGTGAGTGGCCACCAGGCCAGGGTCGGCGTGCGCTGCGCCAGTCGGGATCACCTGCCGGTGGCGGGGCCCGTGGTGCGTCTGCCCGGTCTGGCGGATCACTACGCCGGGCTCCAGCAGCATCCGGCGGATGCCGCTCCCCTGCCCCTCCACCCGGGCCTCTATGTGCTGGGGGCGCTCGGCTCCCGGGGCCTCTGCTCGGCCCCCCTGTGCGGTGAACTGGTGGCGAGCGAGATCTGTGGCGATCCCCTGCCGTTGCCCCGCGATCTGCTGGAGGCGCTCCACCCCGCCCGCTACTGGGTGCGCAAGCTGCTCAAGGGCAAGTCCCTCGACTGAACAAGCAAGCCTCAGGCTGGCGGCCGATGACCAACGAAAACGGGCTACCCACTGGGTAGCCCGTTCTGTTTTGCCCCATGCCAGCGCTCAGCGCCAGACCAGCCCCAGCTTGCGGCCACCGTCGGTCTGCTGCGCCAGGGTGGCGAAACGGCTGCGGGTGGTCGCCAGCACCGCCTGCCCCTGCTGCCACCCCTGATATTGCAGGGCGTCGCAATCCCGGGTCACCGGCAACTGGGCGAGCCGGATGCCAAGCTGGCTCACGCTCTCCAGCAGAATGTCCTTGTGACGGCTCTCGTAGTCAAACATGGCCGCCATCAGCCGATCCCACTTCTGCCGTTCGCGCTCGGACGCCTTCGCCTTGTCCATCCAGTTCGGCACCAGCACCTTGACGCGGGCGGTCACGCTGGCCTGCTCCAGCTCGCAGCGCGCCGCCGTTGGCTTCGTCTGCAACTGCCAGGAGAGCTGATAACTCGCCTTGCCGATGTGACCGCTCGCCTGGGTGGGTGCGGGATTGGCGATCTGGCGCATCAGGCTGGCGACATCGGGACCGGATACCCGGTAAAACTGAAAGTCGACCTTTATATCCGGCGCCACTCGAATACCGCTATGATGGGAGGGTTGTGCCCCGATTGAGGCGGCGTACATCAGGACGGCCGCCATCCCTGCTTTGCTGAAGAGTCCCATCTGTTCGCTGCCTTGCTCCTTGTGAGTCCGGCGTAATTTCGATTAAGAATCAATGAATTAATATTCAAGATGGGAGATTACCCGCGTTCGGGACAACTGTCACCTCCTGTCACCCCGAGCCAGGTCCAAGTGCACAAAGGGTGGTCAGACGGGACGGCTTGAATGTGAAAGATATGGAGACAGATCAAAGAAAAATACTACTTTTGAGCTAATAATCAGCACGTTTTATTACCGGGGCTAACCAATTTGGTCAGATCTGCGCCAACGTGGGCACGCAGCTCCACCGTTATTCGTACTCAGGAACTTACTTTATGATGGAACTCCTCATTGGCACCCTGGTCACCCTGGCCGTGGGTCGCTACATATTCAAAGGCTACTCGGCGACCGGGGTCCTGCTCAGCGGCGGTCTGCTGCTGCTGGCGATCACCGCCCTGATGGGCAAGGCCGTGCTGCCCGCCAGCGTCACCTCCACCGGTCATGTAGCCACTGACGTGTTCGAGTACGTGCGCTTCCTGCTGGTCGACCGTGGCGGTGGTCTGGGCATGCTGATCATGGTGCTGTGCGGTTTTGCCGGCTACATGAGCCACATCGGCGCCAACACCATCCTGGTGAAACTCGCCAGCAAGCCGCTTGGCATCATCAAGTCCCCCTATATCCTGCTGGTCGCCGCCTATCTGGTGGCCTGCGCCATGTCGCTCGCGGTGAGCTCGGCCACCGGTCTCGGGGTACTGCTGATGGCGACCCTGTTCCCGCTCATGGTCAACATGGGGATCTCCCGCGGCGCGGCGGCGGCGGTGTGCGCCTCCCCGGCGGCCATCATCCTCGCCCCCACCTCCGGGGACGTGGTGATGGCGGCCCAGGCGGCCAACATGGAGCTCATCGAGTTCGCCTTCCAGCTGACCCTGCCCATCTCCCTCGCGGCCATCGCCGCCATGGCGGTGACCCACTTCTTCTGGCAGCGTTATCTGGATCAGAAGTCCGGCGAGCACAATGCCCCGGTCGCCCCGAGCGATCTCATCACCGATGCCCCCAGCTTCTACGCCATCCTGCCCTTCACTCCCATCATCGGGGTGCTGCTGTTTGACGGCAAAGTCGGTCCCAAGCTCGACATCGTCACCATCATCGTCATCTGCCTGGTGCTGGCCGCCCTGCTGGAGCTGGTGCGCAAGCGCGATGGCAAGGAACTGCTGGACGGTCTGCAGGTCTGCTGGCGCAGCATGGCAGACGCCTTCGCCGGCGTGGTCATGCTGCTGGTCGGCGCCGGGGTCTTCGCCCAGGGCCTGATGGGACTCGGCTTCATCGCAAACCTGCTGGATCTGGCCCAGAGCTTTGGCACCGGCGGCATCGTCATCATGCTGGTACTGGTGGTCATCACCACCCTGGCCGCCTTCACCACCGGCTCGGGCAATGCCCCCTTCTACGCCTTCGTGGAGCTGATCCCGCATCTGGCCACCAGCCTCGGGGTCAACCCGGCCTATCTGGTCATCCCCATGCTGCAGGCCTCCAACCTCGGTCGCACCATCTCCCCGGTCTCCGGCGTGGTGGTCGCCTGTGCGGGCATGGGCAATCTCTCCCCCTTCGAAGTGGTCAAGCGTACCTCGCTGCCGGTGGCCGTCGGCCTGCTGGTGGTGATCCTCGCCACCCAGATCCTGGTTCCCGCCTAAGTCACTGCCCTACTGTCACCAGCCCGGCGCCCGCCGGGCTGGTATCTCCCCCCTCCCCTGGAGTAGACTCGGTGCTCTTTTTTCTCTAAGGAGGACCGAGATGAGTATTACGGTTCAACTTGCCCATTTCAGTGACTGCCACTCCCATTTCGATGGGGCGCCCATGCGCTTTCTCCCGGTTGGCGAATTCGAATGGCGCACCCAGTGCGGCGGCTATGGCCGCATCCTGACCCGGCTCGACCGCCTGCGTGCGCAGGCCGAGGCGGCAGGCCAGGCGTGCCTGTTCCTCCACGGCGGCGATACCTTCCAGGGCTCCCTCTATTTCAACCGCTTCAAGGGGCGCGCCAACGCGGATCTGCTCGGCCGGTTGCGTCCGGACGCCATGGTGATCGGCAATCACGAATTTGATCTCGGCAACGGCCCTTTGGTGGAGTTCCTGCGCCAACTCGACTTCCCGGTGCTGACGGCCAACCTCGACAGCAGCCAGGAGCCCGACGGCCTCCCCCTGCGTTTGCGCGGCCTGCCCAATCTGTATGACGCCAGCCGCCCCTGGCACCAACGCCTCATCGGCGGCGTCCCCTTCGCCCTGCTCGGCATCACGCTGCCGCAGATGGCGACCATCGCCAACCCGGACCCCCACACCCAGTTTCACGGCATCGAGGAGACCCTCACCCGGGCCCTCGAAGAGATCCGGGTGCAAGGCATCCACCACATCATCTTGCTGAGCCATCTCGGACTTGAGCAGGACAAGCGCCTGGCCGCGCGCTTCCCCGAGCTCAGCCTCATCATCGGGGGGCATACCCACAGCCTGCTGGGGGATCTCACCCCCCTTGGCCTCACAAGTGAAGGCGACTACCCCCTGATGATCGAAGGGGTCGCCATCCTGCACGCCGCCCACAGCGCGCTCTGCCTCGGGGTGTGCGAGCTGACCTTCGATGACGCAGGCCGGGTTAGCCGCAGCCGTGGCCAGCTGGAATGGCTACCCTGGCAGCCCTGGCCGTTCGCCTCTGAGGCGCCCGCAGGCCTCTGCTTCTGCGAGCCCGCTGCCGAGATAGAGCAGCATCTGGCCAAACGCTATCGACCCGAGCTCGAGACCATGACCCAGCGGGTGGTGACCCGCCTGGATGCGCCCCTTCATCACCAGCGCCTGCCCGATGCCAGCTACCCCGCCGGTAGCCAGGTCGCGCCGCTGGTGGCGAGCGCCATGCTGAGCGCCGCCCGCGAGCAGGTGGGTCAGGTGGATTTCGCCCTGCACAACGCAGGGGGCGTACGCAGCTCCCTCGAGGCCGGGCCCCTCAGCGAGGCGGATATCGCCGGACGGCTGCTCCCCTTCGCCATTCCCCTGACCCTCTACCGGGTCCACGGCCATGAGCTGGCGGAGGCGCTGGAGAGCGCCATCGACAATGCCACCAACAACGGCGTCGTCGGCAATGGCAACGGCAGCTTCCCCTATACCGCCGGGGTGCGGTTCTGCTATCAGGGAGATCAACCCAAGGGCAGTCGCATTACCCGGCTGGAGTGGGAGCCTAGCCCGGGCCAGTGGCAAGCCGTCGATGCGAACACCGTCTATCGCGGTGTCTCCAGCGCCTATACCGCCTCCGGCAAAGAGGGTTACACGGCGCTGGCTCGTACCCTGACCCAGCACAATCAGGAACTTGGCATCACCCTCGCCGATGCCTTCAGCCGCTGGGCCCGTCATCGCCCCGTGCTGGCCCCCCTGCCGGAGCTGGTGGAGTACCACGGCGGCTAGCCTGGGTACCCCGTACAAAACGAGGCCCTTTCTCCTTGCGTTGCGGGGAAAGGGCCTTGTCACTCGGGGCGACCCCGGCTGCCATGGCAGTCAAAAAATCCACATACCTATAACTATTAAGCGCAATATCGAATATATTCCTCGCAAAACCAGCATTACATGTTAATTAATTTGCGTGGACGATATTTATTCCTGCGGAAATGCATAAAAAATAGGTCCCTCGGCAAGGACTTGGCCCCACTTCCCGTCCCCCCGCGAGGGACTGAAAACGGGACTTTTATAAATTATTTCAAGCACATTCCTTCATCCCATTGCATAGCGCTGCTAGCCTCGGCAAGATAGGCCCGCTTTTCGTCTCCCTGCTGGAACAGGTCACCCATGAATCACGCCATCCGTTTTACTCCGCAGCGCCACAACCCGGGGCTCAAGCCACTGGTTATCCTGCTCACGGCCCTGATAGCCCTGCTGTTTTGCCTGCGCAATCCGCTGTTTCACGGCATGGCGCCGGGCTTTGACGCCTCGCTGTTCGCGGTGATGGGCAAGATGTGGAGCGAGGGGGGCGTGCTCTATCGGGACATGATCGACATCAAGGGGCCCATGATCTTTGCCCTTGATGCCCTGGGCTACGGGATGGGCGGCTTCTTCGGGATCTGGCTGCTGGAATGGGTGCTCTGCTGGTTCGGGCTGCTCGCCAGCTGGCAGGCCTTCACCCAGCTCGGGCTCTCCCTGCAGGCCCGTCTTGGCAGCATGCTGGCGCTGCTGGCGCTCTACAGCACCCGCTACTACTACGGCAACATGACCGAGGACTGGACGTTCCACCTGGCCCTCATCGCCCAGTGGGCCTTCATCACCCTGCTGCTGGACAAGCGTTTCAGCTGGGGACCCGCCCTGGTGGCGGCCATCACCTTCGCCATCGTCGCCTGGATGCGCACCAACAACGGCGCCTTCTGGGGCGCATGGTATCTGGTGCTGTTCTGCACCTGGTGCCTGCGGGAGCAATGGCGCTGCGCCTTCGCCCTGCTCGTCTCCAGCCTGCTGGGGCTCGCCCTCGTCGGTGGGCCGCTGCTGGCCTACTTCCAGCACCATGGCCTCCTGACCGAGTTCCAGTACTACGCCTTCGGGATCTTCTTCGAGGGCAGCTACGGCAGCAGCGGCTTCTCGCCGGATGTGGGCAGCGTCGGCCTGCTGCGCACCGGCCTCATCATGTTGCTGCCCGCCTTCATCGTGCTGATGCTGACCCGCCGGCAGGAGTGGTACCTGCCCGCCCTGTCCGCCACCCTGCTCGGGGTGCTGTTCACCCTGGTGGCCAACTCGGTCTCCGGCCATGTGTTCGATCACTATGACGTGCTCTTTCTGCAATTCGCCCTGTTGCCGCTCGCCTGCCTGCTGGATCGCAGCGAGCAGCAATCCGACGCCCTGGGTTTGCTCTGCATCTCCCTGGTGGTGCTGACCGCCAGCTGGCTGCTGGCCCAGCAGCTCGGCTATGGCTGGAGCACCAAGGAGTGGACCCTGGAGAGGGTGCGGGAGGTGCTTGGCAACAGCCTGCTGTGGGCCCTGCCTGTGCTGATCCTGGTGCCCCTGTGGCGTGCCTGGGATGTGCGCAGTGCGACTCCCTGGCTCGCCTCGCTGGCCATGCTGGCGCTGCTGCTCAACAACGCCTGGGAGGGCAACCTCAAGGGCAAGCCGTTCAATCCGCCGGCCCAGGTACGGGTCGACAGGATCAAGGCAGAGACGACGCCGAGTGACAAGATCTGGGTCGATGGCATCCAGCCGCAATATTACCTCTGGACCGATCGCCAGCCCGCCTCTGCCTACCTGTTCTTTGCCAACGTCAATCCGCCCTATGACGTGCGCGAGCGGGTATTGGCGGATCTCAAACGCCAGCCCCCCAAGTTCATCATCGCCAAGCCGGAGCGGATCGCCGATGAGTTGAAAAAACCGAGCTCCCCCTCCAGCCTCGCCTTCTATCAGTACCTGACCGAGCGCTATGAAGAGGTGGATCCCGGCCTCTATCGCAGACGCTGAGCTGCCCCATCATGACAAGGGCCGCCCTGGGCAATCAGGGCGGCCCTTGTCATTGCCGCGGTATCCAAAGCGGCGCATCCTCACTACAATGGCGCTCATTTTTGATGTGACGAGTGAGATACCATGGCGGAACTGACCTATCTCGGTGGCTATCCCGAGCCCCTCAAGGCCCAGGTGCAGCAGCTGATTGCGGCAAACAAGCTCGGCGAGGTGCTGGCCAAGCGCTACCCCGACACGCACCTCATCCAGAGTGACAAGGCGCTCTTGGCCTACACCATGGATCTCAAGAACCGCTACCTCAAGAGTTCGGCACCACTCTCCAAGGTGATCTTCGACGGCAAGATCAACGTGATCAAGGATGCGCTGGGCCTGCACACCTATGTCAGCCGGGTGCAGGGCAACAAACTCAAGGCCAAGAACGAGATTCGCATCGCCGCCCTGTTCAAGGAGGCCCACCCCGCCTTCCTGAAGATGATCGTGGTGCACGAGCTGGCCCACCTCAAAGAGAAGGATCACAACAAGGCCTTCTACCAGCTCTGCCAGCACATGGAACCGGACTATCATCAACTGGAGTTTGATCTCAGGCTCTGGCTCACCTGGCGTGACATCGAGCGGAGCAAGGGCTGATCAGGTTGCAAGGAGGCAACATGTTCCCATGGCGACAGCGTTTCCGGCGATATGGCCGCCATCTGGTGGGGCCCTGGCTTGTCAGCGCCTGGCTGGCCTGGATGCCAAGCCTGCCCCTGCAGGCGGCCGCCCGCTGGCAGAGCGATGCGTATCTCATTCAGAGCTTCATGGAGGTCGCCATGAAACGCGAATATGGCCATGAGACCCAGATCCGCTTCTCCCGCTGGCAGGCTCCCATCCGCCTCAAACTCATCAACGAATTTGGCGACAAGCCGCTGCAGGCCGAGGTAGTCAGAGTCCAGAGCCAGCACCTGGCCAGGATCACCGGCCAGCCCATCCAACTGGTGGAGACCAACCCCAATCTCACCCTCATCATGACGCGCCACCAGCAGATGGCGAGCTGGGCCAGCCGCACCATAGGCCGGGGGGATTCGGTCAAGATCGCCCTCAAGGAGGGGATCTGCCTGGCCAACTTCGCCACCAACCCTCGCTTCGAGATAGCCCGCGCCACCATCATCATTCCGGTGGATTACAGCCGGGACAAGGGGCGCTTTTTGGACTGCGTGGTGGAGGAGCTCACCCAGGTGATGGGACTGCCCAACGACTCGGACAAGGTCTTCCCCTCCATCTTCAACGACCGCAGCATCGACAGCTTCCCGACCGGGCTCGATTACGTGCTGCTCAAGCTCGCCTACCACCCGGCCTTGCGCTCTGGCATGACAGTGGACGAGGTGCAGGCCGCCCTGTCAACCGCCATCAAGACCCTGCGGGCCAACGGTGACATCGCCCAGGCCGACCAGCGGGTGCAGATAGATAGCCTGAAACGCTGGGCCGGGCTCTAGCCTGCCCTGCGTCAGCTCGTCAGCAATCAGCAATCAGCAATCAGCAATCAGCAATCAGCAATCAGCAATCAGCAATCAGCAATCAGCAATCAGCAAATCACATCCTTTGGCTTGTTTGTCACTGTGCCATCAACAAAAAAACGCAGCCTGGGCTGCGTTTTTTTGTCATCACAAGCTGACCGTCATACAGCCTCGGCCTGAGTGCTAGAGGCTCAGGCGTGCTGCTCTTCCGGCATCCAGCTGTCGGCGTTCTCCCACACCTCCTGCACCATGGCTTCAGCCAACTCCTTGTCTTCCTTGCTGGCCCGGCTGACCGTCAGCGCCATGGTACTACCCGGGGCCACCCGCACATGCAAGTCGGGGAATTTCTCGCCCAGCTGCTTGAGCAGCTCCTGGCGCAGTGCCTCCATGGTCGAGGTGGGGATCTGATGTTTCTTGTCGATGATGATTTCCAGACGCATAGGGTACTTCTCCATGATGGTTAACTGTATTTTTATACAGTAATTTGAAAAAGTAAAGCCTTTGGAACGCGCCACTCATATCGATGCACTGAACCCCGAGCGAACCCCTGATGATCGGATCTTGCCCCTCACTGTTCCTCCCAGCCTGCGTCCACGGGTGAGCCTGGATCGATAAAAAAGAGTTGATATTGATTCTCATCTGTCGCACCATTAATTTGTTATAAGATAACATCACAAGGACAATCATGCGCCCCCATATTCACCCCGAGTATCGCCAGGTCCTGTTCCATGACCTGACCACCAATACCCACTTCCTGATCGGTTCCACCCTCAAGACCGATCGCACCAAGCTGTGGGAGGATGGCAATACCTACCCCTATGTGACACTGGATGTCTCCAGCGCCTCCCACCCCTTCTATACCGGCAAGCAGAAACAGGTTGGCAAGGAAGGACAAGTGGCCCGCTTCGGTCAGCGTTTCGGCCAGTTCCTGAACAGAAGCAAGGAAAAATCATGAAAGTGCTCTCCTCCCTCAAATCCGCCAAATCACGCCACCCCGACTGCCAGATTGTGCGCCGCCGCGGCAAGCTGTTCGTGATCTGCAAGAGCAACCCCCGCTTCAAGGCGCGCCAACGCTGAACGACGCCCCCATCTACCGCTGGTCATGGGGCCAGCGGGTTTACCTGCCTTCATACGGTCGATAACGGCTCACTCTCATCTTTATTAACGACCCGGCTGACCCGCATCTCGTGACAATAACCCAATATAAAATATCGCCAACTTCCATACCACCAATCTTTACGCTAAAAAATCACATAAAATCCAGATAAAAAGCCATTCCACCGCGGTTTTATCGTCATCCTCGCTAGCCAACCCCTGCCCGAGGCCAGCCCTGCATCGCCTGGCAGTCTTCAATGCTCCCTCTCATCAAACCCCTCGATGCCAATGACGGGAAACCACGGCACACTTTTCACCACAAGCCTCCTACCTCTGCAATTTCCCGATGGCATAGGCATGCCAACCCCCACCAGAACGACCACCCAGCCGCCATGAGATGTCGATCATTTCACCGTTTATGGTGTGAAAATTGTGTCATCCGGTAAACGCATAGTTACCCAAAAGAGGTATTAGATGGTGACTTTGGGCGCCACTCTCCATAATTTTTGCGTTAAATCACAATTTAATGAAATGGCATTTCAATATGCTTGATGCATTAATTTCATTTTATAGAATGGCGACATCAGAACGGTGGAGAGTCCCATGTCTATCAAGATTGCCGTCATCGGCGAATGCATGATCGAGTTGTCCGAAAACAAGACGGGCATCCAGCGCCATTTTGGCGGGGACACGCTCAACACCGCCGTCTATCTGGCCCGTACCAATGCCAACCTGGCGGTGCACTATGTCAGTGCCCTCGGCACGGATGCCATCAGCGACGCCATGCTGAGCCAGTGGCAACGCGAAGGGATCATCACCGACCTGGTCCAACGCATGGCCAACAAGCTGCCAGGGCTTTATCTCATCGAGACCGACGATAAGGGCGAGCGCACCTTTCACTACTGGCGCAATGATGCTGCGGCGCGCTATTGGTTGCAGACGCCGGACGCCCGCTCTGTCTGCCAGCAGTTGCAGGATGTCGACTACATCTACCTGAGCGGGATCAGCCTCGCCATTCTCTCACCCCAGGATAGGGCCACGCTGCTGGCTCAACTCGCCCTCTGCCGGACCCAAGGGGTGAAGATAGCCTTTGACAACAATTACCGTCCGCGCCTGTGGGAAAGCCCGGAGGCCGCGCAGCAAGCGTATAGCGCCCTGCTGGCCCTGACCGACCTTGCCTTCCTGACCCTGGATGATGAGGTTGCCCTGTGGGGCGATCGCCAGGTCTCCCAGACGCTGGCGCGTACCCAGGCCCTCGGTGTCGGTGAAATCGTCATCAAGCGGGGAGCCGAACCCTGTCTCATCGCCCAGGGGGATCATCAGTGCGAAGTGCTGGCCGTCTCGCTCCCCCGGGAGCGGGTGATCGACACCACGGCAGCAGGCGACTCGTTCAGTGCCGGCTACCTCGCCAGCAGACTGGCCGGCAATGCCGTCGCCATCGCCGCTCGCCATGCTCATCGGCTGGCCAGCACCGTCATACAGCATCGTGGGGCCATCATTCCCCCGGCCGCCATGACAGCCCCCTGAATATCGAGAGGGCACCGATGGCGTGCCCTTGAACAGAAGCGACCTTGGTTGCCATGCCACTCTCTCGTCAGAGGGGGTTTACCTACCTGCAAATGCAGGTAATTCCGTCAGAAAGGATATTCGACTCATGATCATCGGTAATTTGAACTGCCTTGATAACGCCCTGCTGCCAGCTCCGCTGAAGGCGTTGTTGAATAAAGAAGAGTGTTCCTTTGCGCAGTTGAGTAATAAGGAAGACGGCAGGTATGACATCCTGGACAACACCGTCTTTTATATTGTTTCAAGCCCGATGACGGCCCCCGAAAATACGCTCAAGAGCGAATTCCATGAGCAGTTCATCGATATTCAGATGCTGCTGTCGGGTCATGAGGTCATCGCCACCAGCAACACCATCACCCAGCCGCACCCCTATCAGGCGTGCAAGCCGGATCTCCTATTCGTGGATGATGACCAGCTCACAACCCGCATCGTGCTGGCCGCCGGCGACTTCGCCATCTTCTACCCGGGGGAAGTGCATCGGCCGACTTGTCAGCAGGAAGAGCCGACCCGGATCAAGAAAGTCGTCTTCAAAGTCTGCAAGGATTGGCTGGCCAACCAATAAGCCAGCCCCAACACCACCCATTCCATTATTTCCATTTTCGACAAGGAAGTAGCCATGAAGATCAAACAAACGTTGGACAAGATCCCGGGAGGGATCATGCTGGTGCCTTTGCTGCTGGGGGCCACCCTCAACACCTTCGCCCCTGGTGTCGCCGAATACTATGGTGGCTTCACCAAGGGGATCATCACGGGGACTGTGCCCATTCTGGCGGTCTGGTTCTTCTGCATCGGTGCCTCCATCAACCTGCGCGCCACCGGCACCGTGCTGCGTAAATCCGGGGTTTTGGTCATCACCAAGATAGCCGTCGCCTGGGTGGTCGCCCTGGTCGCCGCCAAACTCATCCCCGAGCATGGCATCCAGGCCGGCATGCTGGCCGGACTCTCGACCCTCGCCCTCGTCTCGGCCATGGACATGACCAATGGCGGCCTCTACGCCAGCCTGATGAACCAGTACGGCACCAAGGAAGAGTCTGGCGCCTTCGTGCTCATGTCCATCGAATCCGGTCCCCTGATGACCATGGTCATCCTGGGGGCGGCCGGGCTCGCCTCCTTCCAGGGCCACCATTTCGTCGGTGCGATCCTGCCCTTCCTGATCGGCTTCGCCCTTGGCAACCTGGATCCGGATCTAAAAGAGTTCTTCAGCAAGGCAACCGGCACCCTGATCCCCTTCTTCGGGTTCGCACTGGGTAACACCATCAACTTTGCGGTCATCATCGACACCGGCCTGCTCGGCATCCTGCTTGGTCTGGCAGTCATCGTAATCACTGGCATTCCGCTGATCTTCGCCGACAAGTGGCTGGCCGGTGGCAATGGCACCGCCGGTGTCGCAGCCTCCTCCACCGCCGGAGCCGCCGTCGCCAACCCGATGATCATCGCCCAGATGAATCCGGATTTTGCCGCCATCGCTCCTTCGGCCACCGCCCTGGTTGCCACTTGTGTCATCGTGACCGCCGTCTTGGTGCCGATCCTGACGGCACTGTACAACAAACGCTTCGCCCCACCGGCCATCCCTGAGGTTCCTGCCGCTGATGCCGCCATGGCCAAGGTGCACCGGGCTTGATAGAGGGGAACCTTGCCCCTCTTACTCCATAACCCATAACCCCAGGCAAACATGTCTGGGGTTTTCTTTTTATGACTGGAATAAACACTGGTTAAATATATTTAATCCTTGAAATTGAGATGTTCACCCATCTGAAAGTGCACACCTGATTTAATTCCGGCGAACCTGGCATTGATTTAGCGAGTCATTTAAAAAAAAGAAAGAGCCATTGAATTGAGTTGGCCTGCAGGTTATTTCCATCCATGACGGCGGGGGAATATCGCCTCCCCGCTCGCGGACAGACACCTATTACGCATCCCCATCCAATAATGGGAAGATCATATTCAGGATGACGGGTGACGGTCCTGCAACCAGTGACTGATCCGGGTCACCCCGGCGCGCTGGTTATCGGGGCGCACCAGCAAGGCATATTCGTGATCCGTGCCGAGCACCAAATCGAACGGCGCCACCAGGGTGCCGCTCTCCAGCTCTTCAGCCACTATGGTGGGATCGCCGAGGGAGAGGCCAAAACCCTGCAGGGCCGCATTCATCGCCAAGTCCAGGGTGTCGAACAACTGCCCCCCCTGGGGTTGCCAGGGCGTGCCGAGGAAGGTCGCAAACCAGTTGCGCCAATCCCGCCTGTCCGTACTGGCATGGAGCAGCGGCATCAGGGGAAGATCCTCGATGGGGCGCTCAAACAGGCCATGTTTTTGCGCAAACGCGGGGGAGCAGATGGGGGTCAGACGCTCCCGAAACAGCGGTTGGCTGTGGGGATATCTGGCCTGGCTCGATTGATAGACGATGGCGAGATCGAAGGACTCACGGGAGAAATCGATGCCATGGCTGTGGCTGCCCCGTACCTCGACCTCATCCCCCTCGAATGCCTGCAAGCGGCGCAGCAGCCAGCGGCTGGCACAGGAGGGCACCTTGATGCTGATGGCCTTCTCATGGGCCAGGGCCTGCAGGGCGCAGAGCCCCTCTCCCATGCGCGCCAGCCCCTCTCTGACGAAGGGCAACAGGCACTCGGCGGCGGGAGTCAGACTCAGGCAGCGCGTCCCGCGCAAGAAGAGCGGATGGCCGAGGCGCTCCTCCAGCTGGGCAATCTGCTTGCTCACCGCCCCCTGACTCACGCACAGTTCATCGGCCGCCAGGGTGAAGCTCAGATGGCGGGCGGCACACTCAAAGACTTGCAAGCCATAGAGGGGCAAGTGGCTACGGGCGGGGTAGGTTGACATTCAGGCCTCCATGCTTGAGAAAAACTCATGCATACCATGCCGAATAATCCTTTGTCCGACAAGCCTGCCCGAGGCTAAAAAGAGGCATCTTTCACACAATCAGGTGACGGCGTGATGTCTTCCCCCCGCATTCTCAGCAAACTGCCCCAGGTGGGCACCACCATCTTCAGCGTCATCGGCGATCTGGCCGCCCGTCACCCCAGCATCAACCTCTCCCAGGGGGCGCCAAGCTTCCCCTGCGATCCCGACCTCATCCGGGTCACCCATGAGGCCATGCTGGCCGGTGAAAACCAGTATGCCCCCATGACGGGGTTGCCCGAGCTGCGCGAACGGCTGGCGGCCAAGATTGACGCCAGCTATGGCCATGCCTACGATGCCGGCGAGGAGATCACCATCACCGCCAGTGCCAGCGAAGCCCTGTTCTGTGCCATCACCGCCCTGGTACACCCCGGCGATGAAGTCATCATGTTCGAGCCCGCGTTCGACAGCTACCGCCCCATGATCCAGCTGCAAGGGGCCACCCCTGTGGTGATCGCCCTCAAGGCGCCGAATTTTGCCATTCCCTGGGACGAGGTCGCCGCCCGCATCACCCCGCGCACCCGCATGATAGTGCTCAACACCCCCCACAACCCCACCGGTACCGTCTGGCAGGCGGGAGATCAGGAGCGCCTGGCCCGCCTGGTGCGCGGCACCGACATCGTCATCCTCTCCGACGAGGTGTATGAGCACGTGGTGTTCGATGGGGCCCTGCACCAGAGCGTCATCCGCTACCCGGAGCTGGCGGAACGCTCCGTCGCCGTCTTCTCCTTCGGCAAGACCTTCCATGTCACCGGCTGGCGGGTGGGTTACTGCGTCGCCCCCCGTCCCCTGATGGAGGAGATCCGCAAGGTTCACCAGTTCGCCATGTTCGCCGCCGACACCCCCATGCAGTACGGTTTCGCACACTTGCTCCAGCAGCCCGCCCACTACCAGGGGCTGGCTGATTTCTATCAGCGCAAGCGCGATCTGCTGGTCTCGGCCCTGGGCAATTCTCGCTTTACTCTCCTGCCCTCCGCCGGCAGCTTTTTCATGCTGGCCAGCTACGAGCGGATCACGGACGAAGCAGACAGCCTGTTCGTGCAGCGCCTCATCCGCGATCACGGGGTCGCCACCATTCCGGTCTCCGCCTTCTATCACGACGGCACGGATCAGCGGGTCATCCGCCTCTCCTTCTCCAAGGATGACGACACCCTGCTGGCGGGCGCCGAGCGTCTGTGCAAGGTCTAGGAGGCGTCATGGATAGCGTGCGTGTTGCCGTATTGCAGATGGTGTCGGGGGACAGTCTCGCCCGCAACCTGGTCCAGGCCGAAGCGCTGCTGCGTCAGGCGGCGGCCGAGGGGGCCGAGTTTGCCCAGCTGCCCGAATATTTCTATCTGATGCCCGACGATGAGCGGGCACGGGTCGCCCTGGCCGCAGCCGTGGAGGATAGCCCTCTGCTGGCATGGGTCCAGGGGCTGGCCCGGGAGCTCGGGATCTGGATCCTGGCGGGCACCCTGCCCCTTGCCAGCGAAGAGCCCGGCAAGATGTACAACAGCAGCCTGCTCATCGACCCTCAAGGGCAACTGACCACTCGCTATGACAAGTTGCACCTGTTCGGCTTTTGCACCGACAGCGAGCAATACGATGAGGCCGCGACCATGAGCCCGGGCCAGCAGGTGGTGAGCCATCCCCTGCCCTGGGGTCTGCTGCGTTTCGGCATCTGTTACGACCTGCGTTTCCCCGAGCTGTTTCGCCTTGGACCGGCCCCCGACATCATCGCCCTGCCCGCCGCCTTCACCCATACCACGGGGGAGGCCCATTGGGAGTTGCTGTTGCGGGCCCGGGCGGTGGAGAATCTGGCATTCGTGCTGGCCTCGGCCCAGGGGGGATATCATCCGGGTGGACGACGCACCTACGGTCACAGCATGATCATCGATCCCTGGGGCCGCGTGCTGGCCCGGGTCGAGACAGGTCAGGGCATGGCCATCGCCACCCTGGATCTGGCTGCCCAGCGCACCGTGCGCAGCCAGCTGCCCGCCCTCCACCATCGCAAGATACCCGTCGGCCCCTGAGGCCGGTACATTGACGACCATTGGCATGACGCCACAACTTCAAGGGAATGACCATGAAACTCAACACAGCCATGATGCTGGTGGCCCTGGCCACCGCCGGACAAGCCGCCGCCAAGCCCCTGGTGATCGCCACCGATGCCACCTATCCCCCGTTCGAGATGGTCGACAGCAGCGGCAAGCTCGGCGGCTTCGAAGTGGATCTCGCCTATGCCCTGTGCGCGGCCATGAAGGCCCAGTGCGAGGTGATCAACCAGCCCTGGGATGCCCTGCTGCCGGGCCTCCAGGTGCGTAAATACGACGCCATCATGTCCTCCATGAACATCACCGACGAGCGGCGCCAGAAGGTGGACTTTAGTCAGGTCTACTACATGATGCAGAACCGCTTCGTGGGGCGCAGTGACAAGGCCGCCACCTTCGCCGACGATCCCGCCCACTTCAAGGGCAAGGTGATCGCGGTGCAGGAGGGGACGCCCCAGGACAACTTCATCACCGCCCGCTACGGGGAAGTGGCCAGCATCAAGCGCTACGTCAACGCCCAGTCTCCCATGCTGGATCTGCAATCCGGCCGTGCCGATTACACCTTCGGCAACATGGTGCAGCTGAAAGTCGGTTTCCTCGACAAGGAGATGGGCAAGCAGTTCACCTTCGTGGGTCCCCAGTTCAACGGCACCCAGGACAAGATCCTGGGCGAAGGGGTGGCGGTGGCGCTGCGCAAGAACGACGCCAAGCTCAAGGGCCAGTTCGATGTCGCCATCGACAGCGTCAAGGCCGACGGCACCTTCGATCGACTGCTCAAGAAGTATCAGCTGGAAGATCTGCTGTAAGGCAGATTGACTCGCCATAAAAAGACTTACCACAGAATAAAACAACGCCAGTCAATTGACTGGCGTTGTTTTATTCCATTCCCAACCAAGGCGATCCATTCGCCCGGGCCAGACGATCCCGGCATCCTCAGTGATCCTGTTCCTCCCCCGGCCAGGGCAGCCGATCGGCGATGCTCCGGTACAGCACCCCATAGTCATCGTCAAAGTGGTGGGAACCTGGCAGCGTCACCGTGGTGACGTTTGGCTGTTTGAGCCTTGGGCAGAGCCGCACCGGCGAGTCATCCTCTGCCCCCTGCAGACAGAGCAGGGGCAACGACGTGATCCGCTGCACCTCAGGCTGGGTGGGATAATTGCCCGCCTTGTTGTGTATCACCATATCGCTGACGTGGATCTCGAAATCCGAGGCCGTCGAGGGGGAGAGCATCACCGCCCCCACCAGGCTGTCGCGATAGTGCTGTGGCAACCGGTTGATGACGAAGGGGACGATTTCGGCCCCGAAAGAGAACCCCACCAGCAACCAGCGCTGGCGCCCCCAGCGGGACTGGTAGTCGGAGAGGATCCGCACCAGATCGGCGCTGGCCTGCTCCGGCGTCTTCTTCTTCCAGTAGTAGGTCAGCGAACTCCAGCCCACCACCGGCATGCCATGGCGCTGAAACTCGGCGCTGAGCCCCTTGTCGAGCGCCGCCCAGCCGCCATCCCCGCTCATGAACACCACCATGGGCGCGGACGATGCTTTGGCCACCGGCAGCTCCACCAGACCGAGATCCCCCTTCACCGATGGGCCCTGGGGTGCGGCGACAGAGGGAAAGACACAACACAACAGCAATAACAGCAGGGCTCTCATGGCCAACTCCTATTTCTTCAGCATGTTATTCATCAACCCAAGCGGGCCGCGGCTTATCAGGGAGATCAGGTGAGTCAAAGTGCGGGGCAGCGTCAATCGGCTGGTGCAGAGCAGATAGCGGGGCTCCCACTGGGGGGAGAACTTCTCCTTGTAGCGGCGCAGCCCCTGGAAGTTGTAAAAACGGCTGCCTCGGGTAAACAGGGTATTGCCGAGCCGGGCCCAGTAGCTGGCAAGGGGGTGATCGTTGAAGCCGGACATGGGGGCCATGCCGAGGTTGAAGCTTTCATAACCCTCCCCCTTGCCCCACAGCAGCAGCTCCACAAACAGGAAGTCCATGATGGGGGCCGTGCTTGTGTCCACGCTGTAGCGCATCAGATCGATGGAGAGGCTCTCCTTGTTGTCACTGATCCAGAGGTTGGCAAACCCCACGATGCGGCCCTCGTGCCACACCAGCGCCGCCGGGCTCAGGGCAAGATAGTCAGGCTCGAAGCTCCCCACCGAGAACCCCTTCTCCTTGCCCTGCTTGCTGCGCAGCCAGGTGTCGGAGATGGCCTTGAGGGCGGGCAGCAGGGCGGCCACCTGGGCCACGTCCACCACCTCGAAACTCAGTCCCTCCCGCTTGCCCTTGGCGTGGCTCTGGCGCAGGTTGCGCAGTCGGCTGCCGGCGAGATCGAACCCCTTGAGATCGACGATCGCCTCCTCCCCGAGCTTGAACGGGATGAGGCCGAGATCCAGGTAGAGCGGCAGATAGCGGGCCGACACCTGATAGAACACCGGGTTGGCGTCCTGTTCGTCGCACAGCTCCCTAAACTGCCACAGCAGTTCCTCGACCAGCGAGGCATGGCCGATGGGATCCCCCATCACTATCCAGCTGTTGCCCTCCACCCCGTACATCAGAAACGCCTCGCCACTGGCGTGAAACAGCAGTGACTTGTCACCGAGCTGGGCCAGATAGCCGTGACCGCCGCCATGACGCAGCACCAGCGCCTGCGCCCGGGCCAGCTCCTCTTTGCCCGGCTTGTTGCCAGAGACCCGCAGGGGCGCCAGCAACTGGGCCACCCCCACCACCGCCAGCACGGCGATCACGCTCCCCATGGTGCGCAAGGCACGGGAAGCCGCGCCCGGCCCGTGGGCCGAGACATTGAGCCAGAGGCTCTGGTCATACTCCACCTGGCGATAGGAGAAGAAGAGCAGCCACAAGGCCCCCAGCAGCACGGCCCCCACCGACATCAGCCAGCCGGGGGTGAACTGGGCGTGCAGCAGGGAGCCCTTGCGATAGAACAGCGACCGACAGGGGGTGATGACGAGCAGGAAGGCGCCGAGCAGCAGGGCAGACTCCCAGTCGGCCCCCTTGAACAGGGAGAACATCATGCCAAGGCCAAGCAGCCACTGGGTGATGCGAAACGCCCCGTCGTGACGCCGATAGAGGCTGTGGGCCAGCAGGATAAGGAGCACGCCGCTGACGCTGCCGAGCACGTGGGAGATCTCCAGCAGATGCAGAGGGAAAATCTGCAACACGGCCTCGATGCGCCCCCGCATGGTCGGCACCATGCCGGAGCAGAGCAGCAGTGTGCCGGCGGCGAAGGTGCCGAGGCTGATGAGGGCCGGCAGAAATTCGCGCATGGCGCTCATGAGCCCCTGCAGCCGCTGCCAGCGGGCCCGCTGTTGCAAGGCCTCCTGGCTCGCGAACAGCAGCAGGGCGCAGAGGAAGGGCAGCACATAGTAGATGCAGCGATAGAGCAGCAGGGCGGCCAGCAGTTTGTCCGCTGGCAGATAGTGGGCAAGCAGCAGGCTCATGCTCGCCTCAAACACCCCCAGTCCCCCCGGCACATGGGCCAGCACCCCGAGCAGGCTGGAGATCACGAAGGCGCTGAGCAGCACGCCATAGGGCACGCTCCCAGACGGCAGCAACACATAGAGCACGGCGGCGGCGGCCATCCAGTCCAGCAGGGCGACCAGCAGTTGCAGCAGCCGGTACTTCAGGTTCGGCAGGGTCAGCTGATGGCCGCGCCAGCTGAGCCGGGCGCCGGGCCAGAACAGATAACCCAGCACCGCCAGCAGCGCCAGGGCGCCAGCCAGTTGCAACCCCCAGCCCGCCCAATCCGGCCAGCCCGGCAACAGACTCTGAGCCTGCCCCAGCAGGAGGGAGAGCCCGCCCCAGGCCAGCAGGCCGAGGAAGAAGGTGATGGAGCAGAACAGGATGACGCGAGCCACCTCGAAGGTGCCGAGCCCCAGGGAGGAGTAGAGACGGTAGCGCACCGAGGAGCCGGTCAGCAGCGCAAAGCCCAGGGTGTTGGAGAAGGTATAGGCGATGAAGGAGGTCATCCCGACCTGCGGCCAGGGTACGGGCTTGCCGAGCATGCGCACCGCCAGCAGGTCATAGCCGCAGAGGCAGCCATAGCTCAGCAGGGTCAGCAGCAGGGCCCCGGCCAGCGGCGGCAGGGGTTGGGACCAGAGGGCCAGCCGGATATCGTGCCAGTGCCAGGACTCGGTCAGGTGATACAACACGGTCAAGGCCGCACCGAGCAGCAGCAGGCTGCACAGGGGGCCTATCCAGACGAACAATGAACGCCGCATTCCCGCTTCCCGTCATGATATTGAGAATGAACACACCCCATTGAGCCTACAGGCAAACCCGCTGTGGGGTGAAAAAACCAACTCAAATGAGAACAGACACGACGCCGCTGCGCCTGACAGAAGCCCGGCCATCCATCGGACAAGGGCGGCCACCTGCCACCGGGCCAACCCGGCCCTCTCGTCATGCACACATGATTCACCAGAGCCCCGCCCGACCGCCATGCTTCTTCTGTAACCTTATGTACAGGCAGCAAATGCTGACGTTTCCCACAACCGAGCCTGCTCGTGCCCCTTTCTCGATATGACGATCATGGGCTGCTGCCGGGGCATCCCCTAACAGATCTGCACGAACTGACGTTGCCCGCGCCTATGGTATGGACTGCCGATTAAAGCATCAGGCGGGAGGGCTGCACTTCGCTCTGCCGACGCTATGGTTTACCATGCTGGCATTCGTGGTGCCCGTCACCATCCACCCTGGCGCCAGGCGCCCCCGCATTTCGGACAACATGAGCAACGCAGCACAATCAGGCCAAGGGCCGACCTTCTACTTCCACGACTACGAGACCTTCGGGATCAGCCCCGCGAAGGACAGGCCGTCCCAGTTCGCGGGCATTCGCACCGACGCGGATTTCAACCTCATCGGCGAGCCCCTGGTCATCTACTGCAAGCCCCCTGCTGACTACCTGCCGGATCCCGAGGCCTGCCTCATCACCGGCATCACGCCGCAAAAGGCGATGAAGGACGGGTTGTGCGAGGCGGACTTCATTCGCCAGATCCACGAACAGTTCGCGACGCCGAACACCTGCGTGCTCGGTTACAACAGCATCCGCTTCGATGACGAGGTGACCCGCTACACCCTCTATCGCAACTTCTACGACCCTTACGCCTACGCCTGGCAGAACGGCAACTCCCGCTGGGATATCCTCGACATGCTGCGGGCCTGCTACGCCTTGCGTCCGGAGGGGATCACGTGGGCGTTCGATGAAGAGGGCAAGCCGAGCTTTCGCCTCGAAAAACTGACCGTGGCCAACGGCGTGGCCCACGCCAATGCCCACGATGCGCTCTCGGACGTGCTGGCCACCATCGAGATGGCCAAGCTGGTGAAAAAAGCCCAGCCCAAGCTGTTCGGGTATCTCTTCGATCTGCGCAACAAGAACAAGGTCAAGGCCCTCATCGACGTGGTGACCATGAAGCCCCTGGTGCACGTCTCCGGCATGTTCTCCCCCTGGCAGGGGTGCGTGAGCTGGGTGTCGCCACTCGCCTGGCATCCCACCAATCAGAATGCGGTGATCATGGTGGATCTCACCCGCGACCCCACCCCCCTCATCGAGCTCAGCAGTGACGAGATCCGCGAGCGGCTCTACACCAAGAAGGATGAGCTGGGGGACCTGGCCGGCATTCCGGTGAAGCTGGTGCACATCAACAAGTGCCCGGTGCTGGCCCCGGCTGCCACCCTCACGGCCGAGCGGGCGGACGAACTCGGGGTCAATCGGGAGCAGTGTCGCAAGAGCCTGGATCTGCTGCGGGCCCACCCCGAAATACGGGAGAAGCTGGTGGAGGTGTTCAACCAGGAGTTCGCCGCCAGCAACGACAAGGATCCCGACACCCAGCTCTACGCCGGCTTCTTCAGCCACGGCGACAAGGCCAGCATGGATCTGGTGCGCGCCACCCCGGCGGATCTGCTGGGAGAGCGGGAATTTGCCTTCAGCGATCCGCGCCTGCCCGAGATGCTGCTGCGCTATCGTGCCCGCAACTGGCCCCATACCTTGAGCGAAGCCGAACAGAAACGCTGGCGCCTGCACTGCAGCGACTACTTCAGCAGCCGGTTGCCGGATTATGTCGCCCGTCTGGAGGCCCTGGCAGAACAGAATCAGGGTAACGAACGGAACTTCGCCATCCTCAAGAGCCTCTATCGCTACCTCGAAGATCTCTGATATGTGAGTGATTTCACAGTTAAATCCCTGTACGCTCCCCTTGCTCGGGACATAATGAGCAAGGGGAGCCCAGACTCCTGATAATTTGATTATTTGTATCTACGAACGGCAGGACGCCGTGCCATCGACTCTTGGGGATTGCCGATTTGATGCGTTCAGGACTGTCTGTTTTCACCCTTGTGGCCTGTGCCTTGCTGCCCTCGGCTGCCATGGCCAGCGTGCGCTTCGAGGTACCGGACTATCTGCTGCGCCTGCCCGAGCAGACTTACCGGCTCATCGAAAGCAACTTCAGCACCCTCTATCGGCAGACCGACTTCACCCCCCAGATCACCAACAGCTACTTCAACCACTCGGATCTCTATCGCTTCGCCGGTATTCCGATCGCCATCACGCCGCAAAACGGCTTCCAGATGGAAGTGTTCGGCCAGCTCTACAACAAGTCGTCCCAGATCTACGCCCAGATGAGCGAGGATCTCTCCCTCTATCGCACCCTGCGGGTCGACATGATGGGGGATCAGACCGACGAGGTGGCCATCGGCATGGGACTCGGCATGCCCCTGAGCAAGCGCATGACCCTGAAGGCCCTGGTCTCCAGCAACGAGATCCCGGGCTACGGCTCCTCCAACTATGCCATCGGCATGGAGTGGCACTTCTAGCGCCTACCCAAGCAACCAGAGACACCAAAAAAGGCTCCCGAGGGAGCCTTTTTATCTACCTGAACTGACTTTAACGGTACAGCAGCACTCTGCCTTGCCCTGCTTGCAGCGCAATCCGCTGCCCCGCGGGGCGCTCATCCCAGAAGTCCTGCCCTCCCGCCGGCACTGAGACCTCCCGCGCAGCGCCTTCCCAGTTGAACAGGCAGAGCAGCTCGCCGCCACCTGGCAGCGCCACCCGACCACGGCTGAACCCCATGTCATCGAACCGGGCCGCCGGGGCCCGCGCCTCGCACAGGGCCAGCAGCTTGTGCAGCCAGGCCGCCTGCTCTTCATTGAGATCCCGCAGCCTGTCCCCCGCCAGCACCATGCCGCCGCTCGCCACCAGGGCGGCGAGGTGGAACTGGTAGTCCGCCTCAAAGGCACGTTGACTTGGCAAATCCCGCAGGCAGACGCAGTCCGGATCCAGCGCCCACAACCGGTCATTTTGCCAGGCGCGGCAGAAGGCCTCCCGCGCTATCTGGCGAAAACGGGGGCCATGGCGCTCCACGTCATCGCTCACCCGCATGCCGTGCACCAGCCCCAGACTCGGCCAGATGGGGGCGTTGCAGCCGAGCAGGAAGGCCCCCTCCCCGGCGCCGCGCAGCACTGCCGCCATGCCACGGCGATAGGCCTCGACCCGGGTCGCGCTAGCGTCGTGGAACTGGCCGCCGTGAATGGCGCCCCAGAAGTTCGCGTCCAGCTTGAAGTAGTGGATCCCCCACTGCTGGCGCAGGGTGCGAAATACCTGCTCGAGATGGGCCTGCACCTCAGGATGGGTGCCATCCAGCACATACCAGGGAGTGCAGCGCCAGCCACCGTAGGTGACCCGCTCCGAGGGGAGCGGCAGACCGTCCTCCCCCTTCACGAACCACTCGGGATGCTGCTGGAATACCCGGGAGCCGGGTTCGGCGATAAAGGGGGCGACCCAGAGCGCCGGCTCGCAACCGGCGGCGCGGATCTCGCTGGCAAGCGCCGCCACCCCCTGCTCGAATTTGGCAGACGGCTCAAGCCAGTCCCCCATCCTCGCCTGATAACCGTCATCGATCTGCACATAGCGCAGGCCTGAAAAGCGCGCGGCCCGCGCGGCCAGATTCTCGCGGATGTCGTCCGCGCTCACCTGCGCGTAGTAGTGATACCAGGAGCACCAGCCGCTGGGGCGGGCCTTCACGTCGGCGACCAGGGCCGGGTGTTCGGCGCCAATCCGGCTGGCCAGCTCAGCCAGCAGCGCCTCCCGATCCGGCCCCTCCAGGCAGAGCAGGGCTTCGCTTTGCCAATGCTGGCCCGGGGCCAATGCCCGCCCCTCGCCGTTCATCAGGATCTGCAAACGGCCATCGGGATAGAGCCGAAACTCGCCGCCAAAGCGCTGGCAACTCGTGAACCCCAGCAGCAGCCAGCCCCCCGCTTGCTCCACCAGCAGCAGGTTGTGGATGGTGTGATAACCCTGATCCGCACTGATGCGATAGACGCTCGCGTCCGGGCAGCGTCCGACCGGCTCGGGAGAACGCCAGGTGCCCATGGTCTGGGCCAGCATCTGGAATCCCTCCCCGTAGATGGCGGCATCAGGGCTAATGCCGAGATCGCCATCAAACAACAACCACGTCTGGATTGCCGCCGGCGCCGCACCCGTGTTGTCCAGCCGCACCCGGCACAGGGGGCCATCCCAGGCGGGGGTCTGCAGCAGTTGGGTATGGGGGTCAGGCTGGGCGGATAACTGGCGCAGCCGGGACAAGCGCGAGGGGGCCGACATGGGATCTCCTTCTGATGGGCAGGTACGATACGTCTGGTGAATGGAAACGACGCTGGCGCCATTGTATCCCCTGTGGGTCAGTTGGCCCTGTCCTGTTCCCCCCGCGTTCTGTTAAACTGCGACCTCGCTCACAGTTGCCAAGATGAGGCCCCCGTGCTGCTTCAACGCGCCCTGCTCTACCTTCGTGATTTCATGGTCATCATCGCCTGCCTGCTGGCGGGCAAAGCCCTGGCGGCCCTGCTGCCCTTCGCCTTCCCCGGCAGCATCATCGGCATGCTGCTGCTGTTCGTGCTGCTCTCCCTGCAACTCGTCAAGCTGCACTGGGTGGAACAGGGGGCCGGTCTGCTGCTGCGCCACATGGGGGTTTTGTTCGTGCCGGTGGCGGTTGGCCTCGTGGCCTGGCTCGAGCCCCTGCGCCAATCCTTCGGCCTCATCATGCTCTGCGTGGTGCTCGGCATCGTGCTGATCCTCGCCACCGTCGGCCATCTCTACCAGAGGATGAACAAGCAATGATGTTCTGGTTTGCCATTCCCCTGACACTGGCGCTCTATTTCGCCACCCGGGCCCTCTATCGCCGTCTGCCCTGGCCCATCATCAACCCGGTGCTGATCCCGACCCTGGTGATCATCGCCATCCTGCTCATCTTCAACCTGCCGCTGGCGGAGTACCAGCACGGCACCTTCCCCATCACGGCCCTGCTCGAACCCGCCGTGGTGGCGCTGGCGCTGCCCCTCTATCAGCAGGCGCGCCAGATCCAGGCCAGACTCAAGCCCATACTCGTCTGCACCCTGGCATCCGTGCTGATCTCGGTCTGCACCACCTTAGGCATCGGCCACGCCATGGGGGCAGATCCGGCGCTGCTGGCCTCCCTGGCCACCAAGTCCATCACCACGCCGCTCGCCATGAGCGTCAGCCAGTCCCTCGGCGGCATTCCCGCCATCGCCGCCGCCGTGGTGGTGGTGGTCGGGATCCTGGGAGCCCTCATCGGCTACCCCCTGCTCAAGCTGATGCGGGTCACCGACCCCGAGGCGCAGGGGCTCGCCATGGGGGCCTGTGCCCACGCCATCGGCACCGCCACCTCCGCCGAAAAAGGAGTGACCCAGGGGGCCTTCTCGTCGCTCGCCATGGTGGTCTGCGGGGTGCTCACCGCCGCCGTTGCCCCCCTGCTGTTTGCCCTCTACCACTGGCTCACCTGAAGCACTCCACGATGGGAGGAGAGCGTCCCCTGCCCCTCCCATCGCCCGCTCCCTGACTCGTCACACCGCCCCGGTTAGCGCCATGACCTCGCCCGGGGTGGGAGCCGCCGCACAGATTGCGAAAGACAAACGTTTCCTTTAACATCCATCGTCCTTTGCCCACCAAGGCGTGAGCGCGCTCACACATTTCAGTGCGCTTGCTCCCTACAATGGCCCCCCAATTGGCCTTTGAGGACACAGTATGCATCCCCGTTTTGCCAAGCCATTCGACACCCTGCCCGCCCCGCTGCAAGCGGCGCTGCGCCCCATGCTGGACGACCAGTTCGCCGCCCGCTTCAGCCCCGAGCAAGTCGCCACCCTGAAAGCCGCCACCGGTCTTGAGGATCGCGCCCTGCGTCTGGCCCTGCTGCCGCTGGCCGCCGCCTGCTCGGTCGCCCCCATCTCCAAGTTCTTCGTGGGCGCCATCGCCTGCGGCCTGAGCGGCAGCTGGTATTTCGGCGCCAACATGGAGTTCGCGGGCCCGGGGCTGTTCCACTCGGTCCATGCGGAGCAGTCCGCCATCTCCAATGCCTGGCTCGGCGGCGAGACCGGGATCAGTGAGATCACCGTCAACTACACCCCCTGTGGTCACTGCCGCCAGTTCATGAACGAGCTGAGCACCGCCAAGACCCTGAAAGTCTCCCTGCCGGACGACTTGAGCGATCTGCAATCCTTCCTGCCCCACTCCTTCGGCCCGGCGGATCTCGATATCACCGACGCCCTGATGAGCCCGCAGGCCCACGACGAACTCAAGCTTGAAACCGACGATCCCCTGTGGCAAGCCGCCCTCGCGGCCGCCCGCCAGAGCTATGCCCCCTACAGTCAGGGCTATGCCGCGGTGGCGCTGCAATTTGCGGACGGCCGCATCTTCTGCGGGCGCTACGCGGAGAATGCCGCCTTCAATCCCAGCCTGCCGCCGATGCAGATGGCCTGCGCCCATGCGGTCCTGAACGGTGAGGATCTCGGCCAGGTGCGCCGTGCCGTGCTGCTGGAGAACGGCAACAGCCCGATCAGCCAGCGGGATGCCGCCCAGTCCACTCTCAAGGCGCTGGGACATGTCGAGCTGGAGTACCGGGCGGTCTGACAGGCCCGTTGAATGCAAGAAGGGGAGCCCATGGCTCCCCTTCTTCATTTAATTTTCAAATACGCTGCGGCTTGTCAGTGATTTTCCAAATGCCTGCCGGGCGTGGCAAGCCCGCCACAGCGGCCAGTCATGACTCCCAGACGATGGTCTCGGCCCCGGCCCAGCGTTCGCCGATGTCGGCGTACTTCTGCTCCAGCAGGTGGCGGCGGATCTTCATGGTGGGGGTCAGCACCCCGTTCTCGATGTTCCAGGGGCTCTTCACCACCAGGATGCCGCGGATCTTGGCGTGGGGCTCCAGCTGGGCGTTGACCCGGTTGCGGGCCGCCTCCAGCTGGGCATTGACGATGGAACGTTCCCCGCGCATGGCGCTCTCGGCGAGCTGCACCAGGGCGACCGGCTGCGGCATGCCATAACCGATGACGCAGAGCTGCTCGATGATGGGTTCCTGCCCCAGCATCCCCTCGATGGGCACCGGGGCCACGTACTTGCCCTTGGCGGTCTTGAACACATCCTTCATGCGCCCGGTGATGGTGAGGTAGCCCTCCTTGTCCAGCTTGCCCATGTCGCCGGTGTGCAGCCAGCCCTCCTCATCAATGGCCTCGCGGCTGTGCTCGGGATCCTTGTAGTAACCCAGCATCATGCCTTCGCAGCGGCAGAGGATCTCCCCCTCGTCGGAGATCTTGATGGTCACCCCGGGCCCGGCCTTGCCGACCGTGCCTATCTTGTCCGCCCGGAAGGGGAAATTGAGAGTGGAGAAAGCGTGGTTCTCGGTCATGCCCCAGGCCTCGGTGATCTCGAGACCGATGCTGTGATACCACTCGAGCAGCGCCGGCGCCACCGGCGCCGAACCGCAGCCCAGCACCCGCGCCTGATCCAGCCCCAACCCCTTTTGCAGCTTGCCCTTGATAAGACCTGAAATCAGAGGGATCTTGAGCAGCAGCTCGAGCTTCTTCTGGGGCAGCTTCTCGTGGATCTTGATGCGGAACATGGCCCACAGCCGCGGCACCGAGATGAAGACGGTGGGACGGCAGCGTTTGACGTCGTCGATGAAGGTGTCGAGGGACTCGGGGAAGGCGATGGTGGCCCCGCTGAACAGGCTGCCACCGTAGATGTAGACCCGCTCGGTGATGTGGGCGAGCGGCAGGTAGGAGAAGCCGCGATCGGCATCGGTCAGCGCCACCGCCTCCACCAGCTTCTCGCAGGACCAGGCATAGCGCTCCACGCTCAGCATGGCCCCCTTGGGCTTGCCGGTGCTGCCAGAGGTGTAGACCAGGCTCAGCAGGGCATCCGGCGCCTGCATCGGGCTGTCAGCAATGGGCTCGTGGGCCTTGAGCAGTGCGTCCCACTGATGGGGGGCCGGCATGGTGTCGTAGGGGAAGGCAATGCGCAGCAAGTCCGCCGGCACCCCCGCCTCCTGGCTCTTCCAGTCATCGAGCTTGCCGACGAAGATCGCTTTGGCCTCGCTGTGGCGCAGCACGTATTCAATGGTATCGACGTTGGCGGTCGGATAGATGGGCACGCTGACATAGTGCCCCATCTGCATCGCCAGGTCGGCGATGAACCACTGTGCACAGTTCTTGGAGAGCAGGGCCACCTTGTCGCCGGGCTCGAGGCCCAGCTCACGCAGTGCCGTGACCATGCGCCGCGCCTGATCCGCCACTTCACCCCAGGTGAAGTCGACGTATTCGCGGTGAATGGTTTGACGAAGGTAGACCCGATCAGGCGTCTGCCGCTCCCAGTGATAGAGCATCTCGAGCGGCAGTTTGTTGGCAATGCGTGAGGAGGAAGCCATGGTTTATTCCCTGAAACAAAAGGCAAGACTCATTATTAACCTTTTGATAACAATCAGGGAAGCAGAAAACTCAAACTTGTGTTTGAACTGCGAATGGGATCAAGCTTCTACCTGTTGTTGCAGCCGTTTCCACATATCCTGCACCAGCTCCTCGTCCTGCTCGGAGAGCTCTCCCTGCAGGATGGCTTCGTTCAGGCTACGCAACACATAGCTCTTCACGTCCCGCACCAGAGTCTTGCCCTCCAGCTCGGCCCGGGCGACGGCGAGGGAGATATGACCGCGCAGGTAGCCACCCGCAAACAGCTCGTCTTCGCTGGCCGTGGCGACCATGGCGTCGATCAGTCCCAACAACTTGTGTTCAAAATCGTGAATCGTCATTTAACGCAGCCTCATTTCCGGGGTTGCCGGCAAAATAATTCGGGGAGTGGAACTGCGATCCGGTTGATCGCGGCTCTCTGGCGCCAGGCCAGCCGCATCCTTGATGTCCTATTCCGGGTTGGCCACCGGGTAGATGACCTGATCCTTGTATCCGGTGGTTATGCGCAGATAACCACTTAACGACCGGTTCAGTGCCGGGTCATCGGTATCCACCAGCAGCGGACGGCCATCGAGTGCCGCCAGCTTGGCTTTGGTAGCGAGCACCTGGATGTGCTCGCGTCCGACGGTCCGGATCACCTCTGGACTCAGTTGCTGATTTCCGCGCCCGAACAGATGTCCCTGGCCACCGATCAGGGTGATGATCAGGCGGCAGCGACGGCCACGGATCCGGGTCAGGATCTCGGTGGCGGACAGATCCTGCCCGATAAGCCGGCCATTTTCCACCAGATCCACACCGAGCAGGGTATTTTCCAGACCCAGCTCCCCCATGCAGGCAGCCACCGTGCTGCCGGAGCCCATCAGATAGAGGGTGTCGGGCTCCATCTCCTCCACCACACCGGCGGCGAGATCGGCGAGCACCAGTGCCTCGGACTCCCGCCCGCCCTGCTTGGTGGCCTGCACGTAGCGCAGATCCCCGGGCACCTGCATCTGGCCATAGTGGCGAGCCCGCACCTTGCCGGCCCTGAACGCCTCCTCGTCGATGTCCACCACCTCGGCGTCGATGAGGCTCAGCAGTTCCCCGGCGATCATCCTGGCGACCACCCGGCCGCTGGCGGCGGGGGTGACCCCATAGACCCCGGAGTGGATCTTGCACCCCGCCGGGATGCCGAGCACATGGCAGGACTCCCCCACCGCGGCGCAGATGTCCCGGGCGGTACCGTCGCCACCGGCGAACAGCAGCAGATCCACCCCGGCATCACGCAGCAGGGCGGCTGCGATACGGGTGTCGGCGGCGCTGCTCGGGGAGGCTGGCTGATGCACGATGGTATGGGGCAGTTGCAGCGACGCGGCCAGCTCGCCCCCCATCTCCCCCCCGACCGTCAACAGTTCGAAAGGTTGGCTCAGGCCACACAGGGGCAGCAGAGCCTGACGAGCCCGCTCCTGGGCTTTTGGGACTGCACCCCGCGCCAGCGCCTCGGCCACCACGCCGTCACTGCCCTTGAGCCCCACGGCCCCGCCAATGCCGGCGACCGGGTTGATAATAAGCCCTAAACGAAACATGTTTTTCTCCCTCTGGACGCCGCCATTTTATCTGTTCGGCGCGCTGGGACAAGTCAGGTCCGCCTGTTAGAATGCGCTGTTTCAATCGTCAACCACTGTTCAACCAAGGTTCAATCATGCTGGAATGGATTGCTGACCCCTCAGCCTGGGTCGCGCTCGCCACCCTGACCCTGCTCGAGATAGTGCTGGGTATCGACAACATCATCTTCATCTCCATCCTCGTGGGCCGCCTGCCGGAAGCCCAGCGCCAACGTGCCCGGATCCTGGGCCTCGGCCTCGCCATGGGGACCCGCATCCTGCTGCTGCTCTCCCTCGCCTGGGTGATGCGCCTCACCGAACCGCTCTTCTCCGTGCTGGGCGAAGCCATCTCGGGCCGGGATCTCATCTTGCTGATCGGGGGCCTGTTCCTCATTGCCAAGAGTACCCACGAGATCCACCACAGCCTGGAAGGGGCCGCCGACGAACAGAGCACGGTGAGCAAGGCGGCGGGCTTCATGTCCACCCTGGTGCAAATAGCCATCCTGGATATCATCTTCAGCCTTGACTCGGTCATCACAGCCGTCGGCATGGCGGATCACGTGCCCGTCATGGTGCTGGCCATCATCATCGCGGTCGGCGTCATGATGTTCGCCGCCAAGGCCATCGGTGACTTCGTCGATACCCACCCCACCATCAAGATGCTGGCCCTCTCCTTCCTGATCCTGGTCGGGGTCGCCCTGATGGCAGAAGGGCTGGATCTGCACATTCCCAAGGGCTACATCTACTTCGCCATGGCCTTCTCGCTGGTAGTGGAGATGATCAACATCCGCCTGCGGGATCACATGGCGCGCAGCAAATAAGCACGCCCAGCACCCTGGTCCCATGAGCGGCCCCATGAAAAACGCGCGACCCAGGGTCGCGCTTTTTGTTGCCAGTGGTGTGCTCGCCCGGGCGCTATCGGCCTGACCGCATCTCCCTCAGCCTGCGTTGCGGGTGGCCACCGCATCGGCCAGGTTGCGCAGCAACAGCTCGGTGTCATCCCAGCTGATGCAGGCATCCGTGATGCTCTGGCCGAAGGTAAGCTCGCAGCCCTCCACCAGATCCTGGCGTCCTTCCACCAGATGGCTCTCCACCATGACCCCGAACACCGCCTGGCTGCCACCGCGCAGCTGGTCAGCCACGTCCTCGGCTACCCGCATCTGGTTCTTGAACTGCTTGCTGCTGTTGGCGTGACTAAAGTCGATCATCACCTTCTGCGGCAGACCGGCCTTGTCCAGACCCTTCACCACCTCGCTCACATGAGCGGCGCTGTAGTTCGGCTCGCGGCCGCCGCGCAGGATGATGTGGCAATCCGGGTTGCCTGCGGTGGAGACGATGGCGGAGTGGCCGAACTTGGTCACCGACAGGAAGTGGTGCGGGGCGCTGGCGGCACCGATAGCGTCGATGGCCACCTTGATGGTGCCGTCGGTACCGTTCTTGAAGCCCACCGGGCAGGAGAGGCCGGAGGCCAGCTCACGGTGCACCTGGGATTCGGTGGTACGGGCGCCGATGGCCCCCCAGCTCATCAGATCCGCCATGTACTGCGGGGTGATCATGTCGAGGAATTCGGAGGCGGTGGGCAGCCCCATGTCGTTGAGATCCAGCAGCAGCTTGCGGCCGATGCGCAGGCCGTCGTTGATCTGGCAGCTGTTGTCGAGGTAAGGGTCGTTGATGAGCCCCTTCCAGCCCACGGTGGTGCGCGGCTTCTCAAAGTAGACCCGCATCACGATTTCCAGCTCGCCCTTGAGCTCGTCACGCAACACCTTGAGGCGCTTGCCATATTCCAGTGCGGCGACCGGATCATGGATGGAGCAGGGGCCGATCACCACCAGCAGGCGTTGATCTTCACCGGCCAGGATCTGATGAATGGCCTGGCGGGATTCAAACACGGTCTGTGAGGCGTTCTCGGTCGCCGGAAATTTCTCGAGCACCGCAACCGGGGGCAATAACTCTTTGATTTCTTTGATTCTAATGTCGTCGGTTTGATGCTGCATGACCATACTTCCTGCTAAATGACTGCGATTGAGTGATCCCAATCTATTCCTCTATCTAAAGGGTGTAAATAGAAAATTACATACCTCAACAAAGTATTTTTGCGGCTGACCTTGCAAGTTGTTGCAATGCTGCTAATAGCATGCGGGAAAGCAAGAGGCCCGCACGGTGGCGAGCCTCTTGGATGACAACGAGCATGAGATCAGACGGCCTGGCTGATCCCCGCCAGCTTGTCGAAGTAATCCGGGAAGGTCTTGGAGGTACAACCCGGATCATTGATGGTCACCGCCGTATCGGACAGGGCCACCAGGGAGAAGCACATGGCGATGCGGTGATCGTTGTAGGTGTCGATGGCCGCATGCTTGAGGCTGGCAGGCGGAGTGACGGTGATGAAGTCATGCCCCTCCTCCACTTCCACACCCAGTTTGCGCAGCTCGGTGGCCATGGCGTGCAGACGATCCGTCTCCTTCACCCGCCAGTTGTAGATATTGCGAATGGAGGTGGGCCCCTCGGCAAACAGCGCCGTGGTCGCTATGGTCATGGCCGCATCGGGGATCTGGTTCATGTCCATGTCGATGCCGTGCAGGGGAGCCTGCTCCGCCTCGATGAAGTCGTCGCCCCAGGTGATGCGAGCCCCCATCTTCTCCAGCACGTCGGCGAAGTGGATATCGCCCTGGATGCTGTGCTTGCCGATGCCGGTCACCCGTACCTTGCCCTTGATGGCGCCCGCCGCGAGGAAGTAGGAGGCGCTGGAGGCATCTCCCTCCACCAGGAAGTCACCCGGGCTGACATAGCTCTGGTTGCCCTTGATGTAGAACAGCTTGTAGTCGTCGTGCTCGATGACCACCCCGAACTGCTTCATGATGTGCAGGGTGATGTCGATGTAGGGCTTGGAGACCAGCTCCCCCTTGATGTGGATGCGGGTATCGCCGGCTGCCATGGGGGCCGCCATCAGGAAGGCCGTCAGGAACTGGCTGGAGACGGAGCCGTCGATGTGCACGTCGCCGCCCCAGAGCCCCTTGGCATCCACCACCAGGGGCGGATAACCATCTTTCTTCAGGTACTGGATATGGGCACCCGCTTCACGCAGGGCATCCACCAGGTGACCGATGGGGCGCTCCTCCATGCGAGGCTCCCCCCCCAGCATGTATTCACCGGAACCCAGGCACAGGGCGGCGCAGAGCGGGCGCATGGCGGTGCCGGCGTTGCCGAGGAAGAGGTTGACCGGATCCTTGACCGCGAAGCTGCGGCCGAGGCCATGTACCGTGCATTCGGTCTTGTCGGCAGACAGCTTGTACTTGACCCCGAGCTGGGTCAGGGCCGCCAGCATGTGACGGATGTCATCGCTGTCGAGCAGGTTGGTCAACCGGGTGGTGCCGCGGGCCAGGGCCGCCAGCAACAGGGCACGGTTAGAGACACTTTTGGAGCCAGGCAGATTGACGACACCGGCCACGCGAGAGATGGGTTCCAGACGCAACGAATTCATAGACTTCCTGTACGACCTCAAATAAATCACCTGACCGGACGTTAACAGCCTCGCCCCTGTGCGGCAATACCGCGCTTGGCACAAATACGGGGCTGGGGGCACAAAGGTCAGGATCCTCTGCAAAAACAGACGCCGGGGAGTCCCCGGCGCCTCACGATGGGGAAAACGCCTCAACCGTGGCGCTTGGCAAAACCGTCCATAAAGCTCACCAGGGCCTTGACCCCTTCCAGCGGCATGGCGTTGTAGAGGCTGGCACGCATGCCACCGACGATGCGGTGCCCCTTGAGCGCCAGCAGGCCGGCGGCCTCCGACTCGGCCAGGAACAGCTTGTCCAGCGCCTCGTTCTTGAGCTGGAACGGCACGTTCATGCGGGAGCGGCAGGCCGCATCCACCTTGTTGCCATAGAAGCTGGAGTCATCGAGATAGCCGTAGAGGAAATCGGCCTTCTCCTTGTTGCGCGCCTCCATGGCCGCCAGACCGCCCTGCTCTTTGAGCCACTCGAACACCAGACCCGCCAGGTACCAGGCGTAGGTCGGCGGCGTGTTGAACATGGAATCGTTCTTGGCGGTGAGCTGATAGTCGAAGATGGAAGGCACGTCGGCGCGCGCCTGGTTCAGCAGATCGTCGCGCACGATGGCGATGGCGAGCCCTGATGGCCCTATGTTCTTCTGTGCACCGGCATAGATGACACCGAAACGACTGACATCGAGGGGACGGGAGAGGATGGTGGAGGAGAGATCCGCCACCAGGGGCACAGATCCTGTGGCCGGGATGTCGAACATCTCGATGCCATCGATGGTTTCGTTCGGGCAGTAATGCACATAGGCCGCATCGGCACGGAACGCCGGGGTCGGCAGCAGGTGACTGATCCCTTCTGCGTTCTTGGCGACCCCCTCGACGGTCTGGATGTCGCCGAACTTGCGGGCCTCGTCCACCGCACTCGCGGCCCAGACCCCGGTCAGCAGATAGTCGGCTTTTTTATTCGCGCCGCCCAGCAGGTTCATGGGCACGGCGGAGAACTGGCCACGGCCACCGCCGTGCATGAACAGCACCTTGTAGTTGTCCGGCACCGCCAGCAGGTCGCGCAGATCGGCCTCGGCCTTCTCGGCGACCGCCATATAGGGCTTGCCGCGATGGGAAAGCTCCATGACCGAGGCTCCCAGCCCCTGGAAGTTACAAAATTCGCGCTGGGCGCGCTCCATGACTTCGACCGGCAACATGGCGGGGCCGGCGCAGAAGTTGTAAATCGGTTTGCTCATGACGCTTTCCGTGAATGGCTGAGTGTGAATGACGACTCGAACGGTTTTACACGAGAGGCCCCGGTGGGGGCAAAGGCTTTTTGGGATCTGGCGCACCCTTTTTGGGCAGGCATGCCTACCCTTGGCAGCAGAAAAGCCCTGAACGGGTCAGGGCTTGCAGAGAACATGCAGATAAATGGCCGACTGCTGGCATAAACGCGCAGTCATGCCCCTTTTGACAGCATCATGTCAGCGCATCACAGCTTGGCGGTGAGCTCCGGCAACAAAGTGAAGAGATCCCCCACCAGACCGTAATCCGCCACCTGGAAGATGGGGGCCTCCGCATCCTTGTTGATGGCGACGATCACCTTGGACTCCTTCATCCCCGCCAGGTGCTGGATGGCCCCCGAGATGCCGACCGCAATATAGAGCTCGGGCGCCACTATCTTGCCGGTCTGACCCACCTGCAGATCGTTGGCGACAAAACCCGCGTCCACCGCCGCCCGGGAGGCACCGACCGCCGCCCCCAGCTTGTCTGCCAGCGCCTCGATGAGGGCGAACTGCGCTTTCGAACCCAGTGCCCTGCCCCCTGAGACCACCACCCGCGCCGCGCCGAGCTCGGGACGTGCGGATCGTACCGCCCGCCGCTCGATAAGGCGGGTCCTGCAGCGGATCTCGGGCACGGGCACTGACGAAATGGTGGCCACACTGGTGCCCTGCCCTGCCCCGTCAAAGGCGCTCGCCCGGATGCTGAGCACCTTGATGGCCGCCGAGCTTGTCACCCTGGCGATGGCGTTGCCCGCATAGATGGGACGCAGGAAGGTATCGGCGGACTCGATGGCCGTTACCTCGGAGATCATCTCCACCCCGAGCCTGGCCGCCACCCGCGGCAGCAGATCCTTGCCCTGGCTGCTCGCCGCCATCAGGCAGTGTTGATAATCCCGCGCCAGCGGAGCCAGCAGGGCGTCCACCCCGTCATTGAGCCCCTCCGCCAGCATGGGGTGTTCGGCCAGCAGCACCCTGTCCACCCCCTGCAAGCGGGCGGCCTGCTCCCCCGCCTCGGTCAATCCCTGACCCAGCAGCAGCAGGTGCACCTCGCCGCCGAGTGGCCCGGCCGCCGCCACTACGCGGGCGACGCTGTCGGCCAACTGGCCCTGATGATGTTCGGCAATGATGAGTACGCTCATGGCAGCACCTTGGCTTCGTTCTTGAGTTTGCTTAGCAGCTCGTCCACCGAGCCGACCCGCACTCCTGCACTGCGCACCGGGGGGGCCATCACCCCGAGTACACGGATCTCGCTTTGGGTATCCAGACCCAGAGCCGCCAGGGGCTGGCTCTCCAGGGGCTTGCGCTTGGCCTTCATGATGTTGGGGAGCGAGGCAAAGCGCGGTTCGTTGAGCCGCAGATCCACTGTCACCACGGCGGGCAGGCCCATGCCGAGGGTTTCGAGCCCGCCGTCAATCTCCCGGGTCACCTGCAGCTCTCCCTCAACCAGCTTGAGGGCGGAGGCGAAGGTGGCCAGGGGCCAGTCGTTGAGGGCGGCGAGCATCTGGCCCACCTGATTGTTGTCAGAATCAATGGATTGCTTGCCAAGCAGCACCAGATCCGGTTGCTCCTGCTCGCACAATTTTTGCAATGCCTGCGCCACCGTGAGGGGGCTCAGGGTCTCGTCGGTCACGTAGTGAAGCGCCCGATCCGCCCCCAGAGCCAGGGCGTGGCGCAGTTGCTCGGCCGCGGCCTCGGGCCCGAAGGTGACCACTATCAGTTCGCTCGCCACTCCGGTTTCGCGCAGCCTCACCCCCTCTTCCACCGCGATTTCACAGAAGGGGTTGATGCCCATCTTCACATTGGCGAGCTCCACATCGGAGCCATCCTGCTTGACCCGGATCTTGGCGTTGAAGTCAACGACCCGTTTGACAGCGACCAGCAGCTTCATGTCGGTCTTCCTCGTACCGGTTGAGTGAGTCCATTGCGCCCACTTGCGCGTTAGTGCTTACAAAATGGTTTACGTTTACGTAAACTACCATCACTACCCTAGGCCAAGTCGAGCACAGAGGCAAGATGGAACGCGAAGCAATGGAATTTGATGTCGTCATCGTCGGTGGCGGCCCGGCGGGCCTCAGCGCCGCCATCGCCCTCAAGCAGCAAAGCCCGGCGCTGTCGGTCTGCCTGCTGGAGAAGGGAGCCGAAGTGGGAGCCCATCTGCTCTCCGGCGCCCTGTTCGATCCCGTCGCGCTCAGGGAGCTGCTGCCTGACAGCTGGCAGGAGGCTCCCCTCGGGTTGGCGGTGAGCGACGATCAGGTGCACCTCCTGCAAAACGGAAGCCGCGCCCTGTCACTACCCCACTGGGCGGTGCCACCGCGCATGCACAACGACGGCTGTCACATCATCAGCCTCGGCAACCTCTGCCGCTGGCTGGGCAAGCAGGCCGAAGCCCTCGGGGTCGAGATCTACCCCGGCTTCACCGCCAGCGAGCTCATTCTGGAAGAGGGCAAGGTCAGAGGGGTGATCACCGGCGATCTCGGGCTGGACAGAGACGGCAATCCCAAGGCGGATCACGTGCCCGGCATGGCGCTTCATGGTCGCTACACCCTGTTCGCGGAGGGGGCGCGCGGTCATCTCGGCAAGCAACTCATCAAGGAATTCAACCTGGAAAACGGCGCCCAGCCGCAGCACTACGCCATCGGCTTCAAGGAGTTGTGGCAGGTTCCCGCCAACCAGTCCCATCCCGGCCGGGTGCTGCACGGCAGCGGCTGGCCCCTCACCGAGGACGGGGGCAACAAGAGCCAGGGGGGCTTCTACCTCTATTACTTGGCGGACAACCTGGTGGCGGTGGGTCTCATCGTCGATCTCAACTACCAGAATCCCTGGCTCAGCCCGTTCGACGAGTTCCAGCGCCTCAAGCACCATCCCCTCATTGCCCAGACCCTGACGGGAGGCGAGCGCATCAGCTACGGTGCCCGCGCCATCACCAAGGGAGGCTGGCACTCCCTGCCCCGCATGCACTTTCCCGGCGGCCTGCTCATCGGCTGTGATGCCGGTACCCTGGATTTTTCCCGCATCAAGGGCATCCACACCGCCATGAAGTCCGGCATGCTGGCGGCTGACATTGTCGCCATGCGTCTGCGTGGGGGGGATGAAGGAGGGCGGGATCTGGCCGAGTTCGGCGATGCCCTGCAGCAGAGCTGGCTGGCAAGCGAGCTGAAGACGGCCCGCAATTTCGGTGCCGCCCTGCACCGCTGGGGCCCCTGGTTGGGCGGGGCCTTCAACTGGCTGGAGCAGCGGCTCTGGGGCAAGGGCTCCCCCGTGACGCTATTGGACAAGGAGCCGGACTATCGCCAGCTGCGCCTGGCCAGCCGCTGCCAAGCCATCCCCTACCCCAAACCGGACGGCAGACTCAGCTTTGACAAGCTCTCCTCCGTCTATCTCGCCAACACCAGCCATGACGAAGATCAGCCCTGCCATCTCAAGTTGCAGGACGCGAGCATACCGGTGAGCGTCAACCTGCCCACCTGGGCCGAACCCGCCCAGCGCTATTGTCCCGCCGGGGTCTTTGAGATCATTGAGGCCGAGCCCCAGGGGACACAGAACCAACCCAGATTGCAGATCAACGCAGCCAACTGCATCCACTGCAAGACCTGCGACATCAAGGATCCCAGCCAGAATATCCTCTGGACACCGCCGCAAGGTGGCTCGGGGCCCAACTACCCTAATATGTGATGGGAGTTGACGATGCACAGGATCTGCGACATCAAGGATACTCAGTCCCAGCATATCCTCTGGACACCGCCACAAGGTGGCTCGGGGCCCAATTACCCCAATATGTGATGGGAGTTGACGATACACAGGAGCTGCGACATCAAGGATGCTCAGCCCCAGCACATCCTCTGGACACCGCCGCAAGGTGGCTCGGGGCCCAACTACCCCAATATGTGATGGGAGTTGACGATACACAGGATCTGCGACATCAAGGATCCTCAGTCCCAGCATATCCTCTGGACACCGCCGCAAGGCGGCTCGGGGCCCAATTACCCCAATATGTGATGGGGGGAGTGACACATAGGATGCTCAGCCCGTCACAGTCCGGGCTTGGCCATAAAGGGGCATGGGGCGGATCCGTGAGGGATCAACAGGATGATAAAAGGCGACATCGTCACCTTTTATCATCCTCTTCTGCCCTCGGCCGAGGGGGCCGGAAAACGATGGCGCCAGGGCGGGATCCGCTGCTCCGACCTCGCCGTTTTTTTGAGCAAACAGGCTGAACCCCTGATGAATAGGCCCTGACAAGCGCGGCGCACCCCTGTATAGTTCGCGGCATTCAGGTTGTCCATCGGCCCCGTCATGCTTTCCCATGGATCGCGCTCCGAACGATCCAAGGCCGTATGAACCTGTGCAACCATCCCTGATAACCCATGACTTCTTAAGGGGGACAGATGATCACCGCCTACATCCTCAACAACAAGGTGCTGGACATCGTCACGCTCGGGCCGGACGACATCGTTCCCGACAACACCGTCTGGCTGGATGCCTACAAGCCGGACACGGCGGAGCGAGAATGGTTGACGGGCCTGTTCCTGGAAGAAGTGCCGGACAAGGAAGAGCTGGATGACATCGAGGCATCCGCCCGCTTCTACTGGGATACCGACGGCCTGCACATTCACTCCCTGTTTCCCCAGCGGATCGGCCGCGACACCAAGGGTGTCCACGTCTCCTTCACCCTGCGCCAGAACCTGCTGATCAGCATCCGCGAGGATGACATCGGCCTGGTGCGTCTGCTGCGCCATTACATGCGCCAGGACCGGCTGGAGGTGGAAGATGCGTTGGACATTCTGCTGGAAGTGCAGAATCTGAAGGTGGAATATCTCTCAGATCTCATCGAAGATGGTTACAAGACACTGGAAAACACCGCAGACCAGATTTTTGAACCGGACCAGATCAATCCCATGCTCAAGGAGCTGATGGCCCAGGAAGAGGCCAACGGCCAGATCCGTCTCTCCCTGCACGATACCCGCCGCGCCCTGCGATTCCTCAAACGCAGCCTGCGCCAGCGCATGACCGGCGAGCAGAACAAGTGGATCGACGAGATGCTCCATGACGTGGAGTCCCTGCTGCCCCACACCCAGTTCCTGTTCGACAAGATCAACTTCCAGCTGGAGGCCTCCATGGGCGTAACCAATCTGGAGCAGAACAAGGTGATCAAGATCTTCTCGGTAGCCGCGGTGATCTTCCTGCCACCGACCCTGATCGCCAGCATCTACGGCATGAACTTCGGCCGGATGCCGGAGCTCGCCTGGGAATATGGCTATCCGCTCTCGCTGGTGCTGATGGTGATGTCGTCACTCGGCACCGGCCTCTTCTTCAAACGCAAGGGCTGGCTCTGACCTGCCGGGTGGCCGCAAGCTTGAAACAGATCGGGGAGCCAAGGCTCCCCGATTAATTCCAGCCATCTTCCCGCCTTGTAAAGGCCCGGCCCCTGCCCCATATCCTCAGGTATCACTCACCCGATGCGGAGCAGACCGGGCCCCATGACCCTCTACCCCGAACACCGATATGACGATCACGGCCAGCTGCGCCCCCCGCTCTGGTTCTGGCCCATCGCCCTGCTGCTGACCCGCTCGGTCTGGCTGTTTCTGATGGCCGGGGTCACCCGCGAGAGCGGCAGCGCCATCTTGACCCTGTTCTATCCGGACCGGCTCAGCCTCTATCTCGGCCTCTTGAGCGATCTGCCCGCCATGCTGGCCCTGCTCGCCTACGGCGGTACCCATCAGCAGACGCAGAGCATCCGCGCCTGGCTCAGGCGCCACAGCCGCGGCCTGCTGCTCTGCTCCACCCTGAGCGGCCTGGCGCTGCAACTGCACAGCCTCAATCTGCAGAAGTGGTCCTTCAGCTGGCCGACGGCCCTGGTGCTCATCGGCAGCCTGTGGGCACTCTGGTACCTGCTCAGGAGTCGTCAGCTGCGCGAATATGCGGTGGATCAGCCTCACGCCGGGAGTTGATCAACGCCATTCAATCTGCGTGATCAAGCAGGTCGAGAGGGGATGCGCCGGGCCGCTTATTGACGGCTGACCCGGATCTGCAGCGTCTGGCGCTCGCCGCCGCTGGCCGTGCTTATCCCCGACGGATTGGCGATTGCCTCCCCCTGGCTCCCCTGTGTGGTGGCAAGCTCTCCTACCGTCAACCACTCGCCGGGGGCACCGCTCACCTCGGTGGCGCTCTGCCCAGTCTTGATGTCACCCCGCTCCAGCCTCGCCTGCTCGCTGCTAAGGGCGATCTGCACCCGCTCCCCCACCAGGGTAGCGGTGGCGTAGAGGCCGTTCACCAGCGGCACCATGCCCACCACTCGCCCACCCCGCCAGCGATAGAAGGTGACCGGTTGATAGGATCCCATCTGCAGCAACACGGGGCGCCCGGAGAGGCCCCGCACCTGCCAGCTGTCACTCTGAGTGCGCTGGTACTGTTCTGCCCCTCCCTCCAGCAACCATTGCCGCCTGGCGTTGTCATTGCCGATCCCCACCCCCAGCTGCTGACTGCTCGAAGCGCCCTCCACCCGCCATTCGATGAGCAGGCTCTGGGGCGGCTGGTTGAGCTTGGTCAGCAGGGTCTCGGCCTCCTGCAACTGGGCGGGCGTGCCGCTTAGCACCAGCTGGTTGCCCATGGCGCTCACCCCGAGCTCCGGGTAGATCTCTCTGAGCGTCTGCACCATGGCCTCGGCCTCGAACACGGGCACCACCTTGACCTCGGCCCGCAGGGGCAGGGCCCAGAGCCAGCACATACAGATTATCCAGCAGCCACCTCTCATCACCCTCTCCCCCACTTTTCTCGCCCTCATGAGTGCATCATCGATCATGGACGGCCAATTGCAACGAGTCCGTGGCAAGCGGCCACCCGGGTTCGCGTGTCATGGCCAAAAGGGCTTCATTCGCATGCTTTTTGAACCCCTGAGTACGGCGCAAAAAAGTGACTCATTGAGGGACTAATCAATACAAATAAAAATGGTTATCATTTGTTGTCACAACAAGATCGCTCGGATACAATTCGGACTCATTTTTTCGAGCAGCCTCTGATGAAGCCAGATCCTGTCGTCTCCCGTACCCCTGCCACCATCCATCTGGCCATGTTGATCAACATGCTCTCCATGGGCAGCATGATGATGGTGATGCCACTTGGGCCCGATCTGGTCACCAGCCTCGGCATGCAATCGGAGCAGACCGGCTACTTCAGCGGCGGCGCCACCCTGGGGGCTGCGCTCATGGGGATCCTGGCCGCCCCCTGGCTCGATCGCTTCAATCGCAAACCCGCCTTGATCCTGTTGCTGACCCTGCGCTTCCTGTTGCTGATGGCCTGCGCCCTGGTGCAAGACAGCCAGCAGTTGCTGCTGCTGTTCATCCTGTCGGGCTGCGTGGCCGGCCCCCTCGCCGCCATCCTGATGGCCGCCGTGCTGGATCTGGTCCCCCCGGCGGAGCGCGGACGCCGTCTCGCCTACGTGGGCATGGCGTTTTCGCTGGCCGCCATCCTGGTCGTGCCCGCCGCCCTGACCCTGGCCCAGTGGCTTGGCTGGCAGAGCCCCTTCCTGCTGTTTGGTGCCTGTGGCCTGCTGCTGGCCCTGGTGAGCAGCCGTCTGCTGCCCTCCCTGCCGGTCAGCCCTGCTCCCCATGGCAAGGGACTGCGACAGTTGCTCGCCTCCCCCCTCTGTCAGGGAGCCCTCGTCATCCTCTGTTTGCAGATGTTCGGCCACTTCCTGCTGATCCCGCACTTCGCCAACTATTTCCAGTTCAATCTGGGCTTCCCACGCCAGCAGATCGCCGCCCTTTATTTGTGTGGCGGCCTCGCCAGCATGGCCACCATGCGCCTGTGCGGTGGCTGGATCGATCAAGGGCGTGCCCAGGGCGCCATCCTGCTCACCAGCCTGCTGCTGGCCCTGGTCACCCTGCTCGGCTTCGCCCTGCCGGCGGGCTTGCCCATCTATCTGCTGTTCACCCTCTTCATGGCGCTCAGTTCGGCTCGCGCCAGCACCACGCTGGCCATCACGGCGGCCATTCCGGCTCCCCATCAGCGCGCCACCTTCATGTCATTCCAGGGCACGGTCACCAATGTGGCGGCCGGCCTTGGCAGCTTGCTCTCCGCCAGTTACCTGGTATCGGACGAGCAAGGCGCCCTGCACGGCTTCGCCGAGCTGGCCTGGTTCAATATTGCCTGCGGCCTGTTGGCCTGCGCCGGCGTCTGGTTCCTCATCAGGGGGCTGGAGCGGATAAAGAATAACAATAACCCCGCGTCTGGCATCGCCAGACAAGGAAGTCAGTGAGCAGTCGGACCAGAAGAGTCCGACCCAAATAACCTCTGTTTTTCATGGAGCTTTAACAATGCAGTTGCAGCACGGCGTATTTAAATTAAACCCCATCCTGCTCTCCCTCGGGCTGATGGCCCTGCCGGGTCTGGCCCAGGCCGAGACGGTCAAGGCCAACGAGACCGTGGTCGTCACCGCGACCCAGACCAAGCACACCGAGTTCACCGCCCCGGCGAGCGTCTCCGTGGTGACCCGCGCAGACATCGACAAGATGAACGTGAACAACATCGGCGATGCGCTCAAGCATGTGCCCGGCGTCAACATCATTGCCACCAACCCCACCGGTCGCAACGAGATCAAGATCCGTGGCATGGGCGGTGACTACACCCTGCTGCTGATCAACGGCAAGCGCGTCAACGCCCGCGAAACCCTGGGCAGCGCCTATGGCAACGACTTCGACCTGAGCTCCATCCCCATGGCGGCCATCGAGCGCATCGAAGTGATCCGCGGCCCCGTCTCCTCCCTGTACGGTGCCGATGCACTGGGGGGCGTGGTCAACGTGATCCTGCGCCAGGCCAAGGAGCAGACCGAAGCCGCCGTCAGCTACACCCACAGCATGCCGACCAAGGGGGATGGCGGTGACGCCAACCAGGGCAGCGCCTATGTTTCCGGTGCCCTCATCGACAACAAGCTGCTCGGCAACATCGTGGTCGAAGGCTACCAGCGGGATCGCTGGAAGAGCGATCAGAGCAACAACCCGGACGCCGACGCCCTGGAAAAACGGGAAGTGGTCAACGTGCTGACCGGCCTGAAATGGCTGGTGTCCGACAATCAGGACATCGACTTCGATCTGGGCTACAACCAGAACGACATGGACAGCTACTTCAACAACGTGCCGCGCGCCCCGACCGCACCGGCCACCCCCCACAACGTGCAGAACCTGGATCGCCTGAGCCTGGGCGTGACCCACAACGGCCGCTGGGAGCACTTCGACAGCCGTCTGCGCTACTACTTCGAGCAGACCGACCTGATGGACGACTCCCAGCTCAACGGTGGCGCCGCCGATGTGACCCAGACCAACAACACCGTCGACGGTCAGGTCAGCGGCTACCTCGGGGATCACCTGCTCACCTCGGGTGCCGAGTTCCGCAAGACCGAGCTGGAGCACAGCCGCAACATCACCAACGGCAGCGTGGATGCCTCCCAGAGCGCCGTCTACCTGCAGGACGAGTTCAGCTTCGGTGATCTGGCGCTGACCCTCTCCGGCCGTCTGGATCACCACGAGACCTATGGCAACGAGTTCAGCCCCCGTGCCTACGCCCTCTACACACTGACCGACGAGTGGGTGATCAAGGGCGGCGCCGGCAAGGCGTTCAAGGCCCCGACCCTGGCGCAATCCAGCGAAGGCTTCTCCACCACCGCCTGCCGCGGCGCCTGCCAGGTCATCGGCAACCCGGATCTGAAACCGGAAACCGCCGTCAGCTATGAGCTGGGTACCGCCTACGAGAGCGCTCGCTTCGGCGCTGGCGTGACCGGCTTCCACAACGACATCGAGGATCTGATCCAGAGCGATCAGTGGGGCCCGGGCTACCGTCCGAGCGTCATGACCTACCTCAACGTCAAGAAGGCGCGGGTCAAGGGTCTGGAGCTGACCGGCTGGGTTGACGTGCTGGACAACGTACAGCTGACCGGTAACTGGACCCTGCTGGACTCCGAAGACAAGAGCACCGGCGAGGATCTGGCCAAGACCCCGGATCACACCGGCAACATCGGCCTGGATTGGCAGGCGAGCGACGTGGTCAGCGCCAACCTGGCCTGGCAGTACGTGGGCAGCCAGATCATCAAGGTGCCGGCCCGCAACGCCCAGGCGTTCAAATCCGAGCACTACCAGACCCTGGACGTGAACACCAACTGGAAGGTCACGCCGGCCCTGGACTTCAAGCTCGGCATCACCAACCTCACCAACACCCAGCGTGATGAAGTGGCCACCGACGCCGACTTCATCCTGGAAGGTCGTACCGTCTACGCCGGGATCGATTACAAGCTGTAATCCCCCCCTGTGGGAGCTCCGGCAACGGGGCTCCCTTTTTGCGTTTCTACTGCTCTGACATGAAAGGAGTTTTTGCGTGCTCAGATACCAAACCCGGCTGTTCTGGCTCGGCGTACTGCTCCTCTTTCTGCTGATTTGTCTGTCACTGGCCACCGGGGCCGGTGTCTATGGTGGCCGTGAGGTCGCCGGTTTCCTCCTGGGCGACCCCGCCCTCGTGGCCGATGAAAAACTCGCCATGATAGTGCATACCTTGCGACTGCCCCGCACCCTGGCCGCCCTGGTGGTCGGTGTCTGCCTCGCGCTCGCCGCCTCCATGCTGCAAAGCGCCACCCGCAACCCCCTGGCCGAGCCCGGCCTGCTCGGGGTCAACGCCGGCGCCGTCTTCGCCCTGGTCATCGGGCTCACGTACTTCGGGGTCGAGTCCGCCTACGGTTACCTGCTCTGGTCCGGCCTCGGCGCCCTCATGGGCAACCTGGTCGTGCTCGGCCTTGGCCTCATGGTGGGCCGCTCCAACCCCCTCAAGCTCATCCTGGTCGGGGTCGCCCTCTCCGCCACCTTCGGCGGCCTCTCCAACTTCCTGCTGCTCTCCAACAAGGTGGTGCTGGAACAGTTCCGTTTCTGGAACTTAGGGTCCCTCGCCGCCTCCAGCCTCGATGCCGTGCTGACGGTGATGCCCTTCGCCTTCGCCGCCCTGCTGCTGACCCTGGCCCTGTGCCGTCAGCTCACCCTGATGCAGATGGGGGACAACCAGGCCCAGGCACTCGGGATCCGCACCACCCGGGTGCGCATCGGGGTATTGCTCGCCGCCACCCTGTTCACCGCCTGCGCCATCGCCATCGCCGGCCCCATCGGTTTCGTCGGCTTCCTCGCCGCCTATTGCGCTCGCCTGGTGGAGCCGGTACGCCTCGCCATCCAGGTGCGCTTCTCCGCCCTGTTCGGGGTGCTGTTCCTGCTCGCCGCCGATGTGCTGGCGCGCTGGCTGCTGCAGCCGTTCGAGCTGCCCAACGGCGTCATTCTGGCGCTGATCGGTGCCCCCGTGCTCATCATGGTGGTGCGCAGCGGGGGCTTTCGCTCCCTTCTGGCCGTGAAATAAGGATGCCTCTGATGTCTGACCCGTCGCCGATGTCCACGACCGCACTGCCCGCCGGCACCTTCTGTCTGCGTCTTGGCAGCCGTACCCTGCTGCTCGATCGCCGGGCCTGGTTGATCACCACGGGGCTTTTGCTGGCCCTCATCTTGTTATCCCTGCTGGCCCTGACCCTGGGCTCCGGCAAGCTCAGCATGCTGGGGGTGATCCAGACCCTGATGGGGGAAGGGAGCCGCCTGAGCGAGGTGACCGTGTTCAAGATCCGGTTGCCGCGCATCGTCGCCGTGCTGGTGGCGGGGGCCGCCATGGGCCTCTCCGGCTGCCTGGTACAGACCCTCATTCGCAACCGTCTCGCCACCCCGGACATGATAGGGGTCAACGAGGGGGCATCGCTCGCCATCATCATCTTCTCCCTCTACCTGACCCTCGGCAGCTGGCCCTGGTGGGCCGCGCCCCTCGGCGCCCTGTTCGCCGCCGCCGTGCTCTACGCCCTGTGCAACAAACCGGGGGAGCAGGGCTATCTGTTCGTGGTGATCGGCATCGGGGTCTCCGAGCTGATGAACGCCATCGGCCAGTTCGTCATGTCCACCCAGTCCCTGGTACACCTCACCAGCCTCTATCTGTGGAACATGGGCAACTTCGTCGGCCAGGGCTATGGCACCGTGCTGCCGGTGGCCATCATCATCCTGCTGATCTGCCCCTGGATTGTGTACCTCTCCCGCGCCTTGGGGGTGCTGCGCCTCGGTCCCGTCACCGCCCAGACCCTGGGGGTGAACGTCAACCGGGTGCAGCTCGGGGTGCTGGCCCAGGCCATCGTGGTGGCGGCGCTCGGCACCGCCATCGGTGGCCCCGTGGTGTTCATCGCCATGGCAGCCCCCATCCTCGCCTCCTGGCTCTCCCGGGACAGGGTGGTGCCGCTGTGGATAGCCGCCCTGTGCGGCGCCCTGCTGCTGCTCGCGAGCGACACCCTGGTGCGGGTGCTGGCCAGCCCCCACGAGGTGGCCACCGGCATCATGACCCGCATTCTCGGCGGCATCCTGCTGCTGTTCGTGCTCATCAAAGATCGGCAGAAGGCCGACTGATGCAGCCATTTATCCTGATCAATCAACGACAAGGGGCTCTTCGATGACGCTCTCCACGAACGGCCTCCACTTCGGCTACCAGCAAAAAGCCGTGTTCCAGGACGTCTCCTTCACCATTCCCAAGGGCAAGCTGGTGGGCATCGTCGGCCCGAACGGAGGCGGCAAATCCACCCTGCTCAAGTTGCTGGCAGGGCAGGAGCAGCCCCAGCGCGGGGAGATCCTGCTCAAGGGCAAGCCCCTTGGCAGTTACGGCATGAAGGCCCTGGCCCGGGAGCTCGCCTATCTTCCCCAGCGCCCCCTGGTGCCCGCCGGCATCCTGGTAGAGCAGCTGGTGCAATACGGCCGCCATCCCCACCAGGGCTGGTTCAATCAGTGGAGCGAGGAGGATGCGCGCATGGTGCGCTGGGCCTGCGAGCGGATGCAGCTGGAGTCCATCTGGCATCAGAGCGCCAGCTCCCTCTCCGGCGGCCAGGCCCAGCGGGTCTGGCTTGCCATGGTGTTGGCCCAGGATGCAGACATCATCTTGCTGGACGAGCCCACCAGCGCGCTGGACATCGGCCACCAGACCGAGGTGATGGAAGCCATCCACCAGATCACCGCGGAGGGCAAGACGGTGCTCATCGTCATTCACGATCTCGCCACCGCCGCCCGCTACTGCGACGAGCTGATCGCCCTTGGCAACGGCGGCATCCAGGCCATGGGACCGGCGCGGGAGGTGGTGACCAAGCCCCTCATCGATCGCCTCTACCACACCGATGTGGACATACTGCATGCCCCGGGCGATGGCGCCCCCGTCATCGTGCCGCGTCGGCACTCAGCAACCATGCCGCGCCGGCGCACAGAACCAGATGCCAGACAGGTGAATGAATAAAGCCCTGCCCTGCCAGAGATAAAAAAACCGCCATCACGGCGGTTTTTTTATCTCTCATTTCTGCTTTTTAATCCCCATCAAAGCGCCAGCAGGGTGAGCACTCCCCCCGGCAGCCGCTGCCAGTGCAGGGTGCAGTCCCAGCCGGCGGGCAGGTCCGGGGCAAGCGCCGTCTTCAGACTCAGACGCAGGGTTTGGGCCCCCATGGCCGACCAGCTGGCATCGAGGAAGTCAAAGTAGCGGCCCACCCTGGGGTAGAGCCCCTTGAACAGGCTCTCCTTGGCCGAGAACACCAGGGTCAGCCCCTCTGCCAGGGTCAACCCCGCGCTCGCCGCCCCCGCGGCCAGTCGTGCCCACTCCCCCTCATCGACGATGCCGGGCCAAAGCTGGCTGGCTTGCGCCTCTGACAACCAGGCCTCCAGATCCAGTCCGAGCCCGGCACCGGCCGGGCGCACCGCGCACAGGGCCACCCCTTCCCCGAGCAACTGACTGTGGCTGATGCTGCCCTCCATCCCCACGGGCCAACAGGGTGCCCTGTCCGGCCCGATGCTGACCTCCCTCCCTCTCAATCCGAAGGGCGCGAGGGCCTCACGGGCCGCCAGGCGGCCCGCCAGAAACTCCCCCTGCCGCTTGGCCACGGCGCGCGCAAGGGCTGCGGGCAGCAGCATCTCGTGGTCCGCGAAGCTAGCAGGCGTCAAGGCGGCGGGATCAAAGCTGATCCGATGGATGGGCAAGGCGGCCATCCCCGCCACGCTCAGCACATCGATGTGGCGGATAAAACCGGTCGCAGGCGCCGTGGCGGGGAGGGACGCGGGCATGGAAACCTCTCTCAATGGGGAGCCTGATGGTACCAAAGCTCCACGATGGATCGCCACAAATACAAATGACAACGTTTCTCACTTAAGACTGTGGTAGCATGTTCCCGCCCATTTGGGGCCAATTAAACCGGACGCATCGCCCCGACCCAGTGTCAACCCGAGCGCCCGCCGCATTCACCCATAAGGATGTAACCATGAAGATCTCCTCCCCCCTGGCCGCCGCCCTGATGCTGGCGAGCCTGGTCGGTTTCCAGGCCCAGGCCGGGACTCGCCAGGTCATCGATGCCAACGGCCAGTCCCAAACCGTCCCGGATGCTCCCGCGCGCGTCGTCGTGCTGGGTGAGCTCGATCTGGACGCCGCCCTGACCCTGGGTGTGCAGCCGGTCGGCACCGTCAATGGGCGCGGTCAGGCCACCCTGCCCCGCTATCTGCTGGACAAGGCGGGCAAGGAGATAAGCGTGGTGGGGGATCTGGACAACCCCAATCTGGAGAAGCTCATCGATCTGGAGCCGGATCTCATCCTGACCGCCCAGACCAAACCCGAGCTGCTGACCCTGCTCAACGAAATCGCCCCCACCGTCGTCACCGGCAACTGGGGTGAGCCCTGGAAGCAGGTGTTCCAGCGCACCGCCCTGGTGCTGAACAAGGAGGCCGAAGGCAAGGCCTTCCTGGCCCAGTACGACGCCCGTCTGCAGGAGGCCCGCAGCAAGCTTGCCAAGCATCAGGGTGAGCAGGTGAGCATAGTGCGCTGGAACCCCAAGGGACCGAGCTACATGCACGGCAGCACCTTCGCCAGCAGCGTGGTGCAGGAGATGGGCCTCGCTCGCCCACCGCACCAGGTCGGTGACAAGAGCCCCCACTCCCCGGCCCTGAGCCTCGAGTCCCTCAACCTGCTGGACGGTGACTGGCTGGTGATCGGCACCCTGAGCGCCAGCGGCGATGCGGTGGATGCCATGAAACAGGCCGAGCAGACCCCCGCCTTCCAGCAGCTCAGCGCCATCAAGGGCAAGCGCTTCGGCGCCGTGGACGGGTCCCTCTGGACCTCCACCGGCGGCCCCCAGGCGGCCCTTCGGGTGATAAGCGACGTGGAGCAGTTGATGAGCAAGCCGGACGCCGCCCCCATCACCCGCTGATACCGCCTCGCCCGGATCAACACGGATAAAAAAAGCCCGCATCATGCGGGCTTTTGTCTGGCTGACAGGTTGAGCCGTGCTGACGAGGCCAGGACTCTGAGGCGGGATCCGGCCTGTCAAACATCGGACACGCCAAAAAGGGACAAACCACCAACAATGCTTATTTTTGCAGCATATCAGCACTGCAAAACCACATACTGGCAGCTCAACCCATCACCATGACTCATTCAGGCAGTGGCAACGCCTTTCTATCCAATTTCCCACTGCCGGTCTTGGGCAGGGCATCCAGCAAGATGATGCGGGCCGGCACCATGTAGTGGGGCAGGCTCTCCTGCAACCCCTTGCGCAGGGCAAGTCGGTTGAGGGTGACCCCGCTTTTCGCCTCCACATAGCCCACCAGCATGGCCTCGTCCCCCTCGCCGATAAGCCGCACCGCCGCCTCCTGCACCCCGGCCTGGCGACGCAGGCCCGCCTCCACCTCCCCGAGCTCGATGCGAAAGCCCCGCAACTTGACCTGATCGTCGCGCCGCCCCAGGTAGCGGTACTTGTCCCCCCCGAGGGCACGCACCCGATCGCCGGTGCGATAGAGGCGATGGGTGCCAAGGCGCAGGAAGGCCGCCGACGTCAGGGCGGGCTTGCGCCAATACCCCTCGCACAGGGCCGGGCTCTCGATGCAGAGCTCCCCCTCCTCCCCATCGGCCACCGGTTGCCCCGCGCCGTCCAGCACCCAGTGCCGATAGCCCGGCAGGCTGTGACCTATGGTGATGCGTCCGTCGGTCAATGGCAGGCGCACCTCGCTCACCAGGGACCAGACGGTGGCCTCGGTCGGGCCGTAGCAGTTCCAGAGCCGCCGGGTGCGGGTGCAGAGCTGCTCGGCCAATCCCGCATCCAGCGCCTCGCCACCGCACAGGGCGGTGAGGTGCTCGCTCCCCTGCCAACCGGCTTTCAGCAGCATGCGCCAGCAGGCGGGGGTCGCCTGCAGCCAGTTGATGGTGGTGTCCGCCGCCAGCAGGGCCATCATCCCCAGGAGATCCTTGTTGTGATCGTTGTCCGCCACCGTCAGGCGGCCGCCCCCCCAGAGCGGCCCCAGCATCTCCAGCAGGGAGATGTCGAAGGCCGGGGTGGTGATAAAGAGCCAGTGACAACTCGGCGATAGACCGAGCCGCTCGCGGATCCCGTCGAGGAAGCAGAGCAGGGCACGCCGGCTGATGACCACCCCCTTGGGCTCGCCGGTGGAGCCGGAGGTGAACATCATGTAGGCGGCCAGGGCATCATCCACCAGAGGCCAGACACAGCTCTCTGTGCTTAGCACCTCCTCGTTCAGGACTTCCTTACCCAGAGCCTCGCCACTTGCTTCCCCCCTTCTCGCGCTAAGAGGGCGCAGGGGGCAGCCAAACGCGGGGCAGCCCTCGACTTCATCACAGAGCACCGCCGAGAGCCGCGCCTGACGGGCGATGCCCTGCAGCCGCTCCACCGGAAAATCCGGCTCGAGGGGCACGAAGGTGAGCCCGAGGCGCAGACAGGCGAGCAGGCTGGCCACCAGATCCGGGGATCGCGCCAGGTAGAGACCAACCCGCTCCCCTACGCCTAAGCCGCGCAGGCTGGCGGCTATCTGGCCGACTCGCGCCTCCAGTTCCCCATAGCTCTGCCAGTGGCCGTTCATGGCGATGGCGGGGGCGAGCGGCGTCCCCCCCAGCACCCGGGCCAGCCGCACGCCGAGCCCCTGTTCGCCCTGCTGGGCAATAGGGGATAGCTCCCCTTGCCGTGGGTTGAGCCTTGTTGCCGTCGTCATAGCACCTCCTCGGGCAGGCGTACCAGCCAGTGGTTGAACAGATGCGCCGGCGACCCCTGCTCCTTGAGCCGTTGCAGACTTAAGATTCCGTGACGGGCACCGAACGCCTCGTTGAGGGCCGCCAGCAGGGCGAGCTGTTGCACCGAGTCGATGCCAAGCGCGCTCAACGCCTGCTGCCAGCTCGCATCCTGACCGCAATGGTGCTGCCACAGGGTCAGCAGTCGACGGGCCTCAGCCTCAATCGGCATGGATGGGGTCGACATGGCCTCGCCCGCCACCGGAGTCGCCACAGCGCCAGGCGCCTTGGCATCCGCCAGTCGGGCGGGTTCGGCGAGGCTCACGCCTGCCAGCCACTCGAGCTCGGCAATCCATTGGGCCAGCACCGCCTGGGCACGATCCTGCGCTATCTGCTCGCCATCGAACTCGAGGCGCAGGTTGAGCTGACCGCCACGGGCGTTGACCACCAGAGACAGGGGCAGCTCCACCTTCTCCACCACGGCGCCAAAGCGCGGCACCAGTTGATGGGGCTCAGGGGTCGCCGGGGGCACCGGCATGGGGTAGTTCTCGAACACGAACAGGCTCTGGAACAGGCGCGGGCCACCCCGGGTCAGGGCGGAAAGAGACTGAGTGCCGTGCTGGTTCAGGGCCAGCAAGTCCCCCTGCAACTGAGCGATATGTTGCGCCAGGGTCAGCTCGGTGCGCCAATCCAGGGCCAGCGGCAGGCTGTTGATATAGAGCCCGACGCTTTGGGTTATCCCCTCGATGGGGAAATCCCGGCCCGGGGTCACGTTGCCCACCAGGGTCACAGGATCGCCGCAGTGGCGGGCCAGCAACCGATGCCAGGCGTACTGGGCCAAGAGGCCAGCGGTGACCCCCAGCTCGCGGGCCCGGCTCTCCAGGCGCCCGGAGATCTCCGGGGTCAGGGACTGGCCGCACAGCGCGGGGCGCTGCTGGGTGAGGCGTCCACTCAGGCCAGGTTCGAGTGCCACCCCGAACAGGGCCGACAGATCGTTGGGTCTCGCCAGCAGATCTTCGCGCTTCTGCCAGTAGGCGGCGCTGCTGGCGGACTGGCTGGCGATATGGCGACCGAAGGCGAGCCAGGCGGTATCAGGACTCACCTCGGGTGCCGTGTCCTGATTCCGGGCCTGCGTCATCGACTGCTGATAGCTGCGATGCACCGACCCCAGCAGCACGGGGCCGCTCCAGCCATCGAGCACGGCGTGGTGGGCGCTCAGGATCACCTTGTGGTGATCGGGGGCCAGTTTGAAGCAGGCGATGCGCAGCAAAGGGGCCTGATCCAGCGGTATGGGTCTGGCCAAGTCCTGCAGACGATAGGCCTGAACCCGCGACTCGGCCTGCGGGTCGCCGGACAACTCCTCATAGTGGAAGGGCAGCTCGGCCCTGGCCATGATGCGCTGCAGCGCTACCCCGTCCGCCAGCAGCAGGGTAGCCCGGAGCACGGGCCAGCGGGCAAGCTGGGCCTGCCAGGCAGCACGATACACAGCCACATCCATCTCCTGCAGATAATCTATCTCTGTTTGCAGGTGATAGGCGCTATCCGTGGGCACCAAGACCCTGTGATGCAGCATACTCTGCTGCAAGGAGGTCATCGGCAGCAGGGTCTCCACCTCGCCGCCAGCCTCAGCCTCATCCAGCACCTCATCCAGGGCGGCCTGGGTCAGCGCCAGCCCCGGGAAATCGCTCGGGGTACGGCGCGGCTTGGCTTGCGCGCAGCAGGCGTTCACCAGGGCCTCGATATTGGCCGCCAGCGCCACCATCAGGGCATCGCTCGCCCCTTGATTGAGGGCGCCAACCTGGCGCAGGGTGAGGCAGCCGCCGTAGACGCCGCCGTGCAGGCTGATGAGCTCGCGCGGCAGATTCTCTGGCGCCGAGGGTTGGCCCGGTGCCACCGGCAGCGGCTGCCAGGGGGCCGGGGTGCCTCTGTGGGAGACCCCCAGATAGTTGAAGACGATGGCAGAGTGCGGCAGTTCATCCCCTCCGGGATGGTGCAGACGCAGGGCGTTGAAGCCCACCCCCTTGTCCGGCACGACCCGCAGCCGCTCCTTGGTGTCGCAGACCAGATCGCTCCAGGACGGGTTATTGGCCAGCGCCAGCGGGTAGGTGCTGGTGAACCAGCCGAGGGTGCGGCTCACATCCAGTTGCGGATCGATAACTTCACGGCCGTGCCCTTCCAGCATCACGCACTGTTTGGTGCCATAACCCAGCTCGCTTAAGGTGCGGGTCAGTGCCGCCAGCAGCAGATCCGGCACCTGGGTCAGGTGGGCCTGGTTGGCCTCATCGATGAGACGGGCGGTGATCTGCTCATCCAGTCGCAACAGACTCGCGGCAGCGCGGCCATCGGGGGCGCGCTGCGCCTCCAGCAAGTCTTGCTCGCTGCCCTCCCCTTGCGCCTGCCAGAACGCCAGTTGCGCCGCTTCACGGCTCGCATAGGCGGCCAGCCCCTCTCCCCACTGGCGATAACTGCTGCCCTTGGCAGGCAGCGGACGCCCCTCGGCGAGGCGCACCAGATCCTCGGCCAGGATGCGCCAGGAGACGGCATCGATGACCAGATGGTGGAAGGCGATAAAGAGCCCCTCCACGGGCTCGGCATCCGCCTCGCTCGTGAGATTGCGAAGCCGTGCCCAGGCCAGGGTCTGGCCCTGCTCGGGGGCAAAGCTCCCCTGCCACTCGGTCAATCTGGCCTGCAACTCGGACTCACCCAGCCCGGCCGCATCCAGTCGATGCAGGGGCGGCAGGGGAAGTTCGGGCAGATAGCGCTGACCGGCCGGGGTGACCGCCAAACGCAGGGCATCGTGGTGGGCAAGCAGGGTGCTCATCCAGCTTGCGAGGGCTTCGTCGTCTATGCCTGCGGGCAGGCGCAGTATCACTCCCTGGTTCCAGTGACCGGACTTGGCGAAGCCCTGCTCGAAGAACCAGCGCTGGATCGGATGCAGGGGGAATTCCCCTTCCAGGATCCCTTGCTCCGTCTGGTGACTGACCGCCTGCTGCTGACCGAGCTGGCGGCAGAGACGGCGCACCGTCTTGGCCTCGAACACGTCCTTCACGCTGCAGTGCAGGCCGGCGTCTCGCAGGCGGGTGGTGAGCTGGATGCTGAGGATGGAATCTCCGCCTAAGCGGAAGAAGTCATCCTCCACCCCGAGGGGCTGCTTGAGCACCGATTGCCAGATGGCGAGCACGGTCTGCTCCAGCTCTCCTTGCGGCTCGCCCTTGCTCTCCTGCCAGCTGATGGCGGGCAGGCGGCGCAAGTCCAGCTTGCCGTTGGGAGTGAGCGGCATCTCGGGCAACCAGCACAAGCGCACCGGCACCATGTATTCGGGCAGACACTCGCCGGCCCGCTGCAGCAGGGCCTCGGCATCCGGCTCGGGCGCCCCGGCTTGCAGGCAGGCGTACGCTAACAGGCGAGCTTCCTGCACCACCACCTTGATCTGGCGGATGGCCGGTTCAATGGCGGCAATCTGGGTCTCTATCTCGCCGGGTTCGATGCGATAGCCCCTGAGCTTGATCTGCTCATCGATGCGGCCCAGATACTGGATGTTGCCGTCGCGGCGTTTGAGGGCTCTGTCCCCGGTGCGGTAGAGACGATGGCGCCGAGCCCCTGTGCTGCTGACCAGGGTGCGCTCGATAAAGGCGTCTTGGGTGCGTTCTGGCAAATTGAGGTAACCACGGGCGAGGCCGAGGCCGGTCAGGCAGAGCTCGCCGGGCACCCCCACCGGGCAGGGGTTGCCCGCCTCATCCAGGATCACCGCCTTCAGGTTGTCGATGGGCTGGCCTATGGTGATGGGCTCGCCCGGCACCAAGCGCGCGCAGAGCGCGGTCACGGTGCACTCGGTCGGGCCATACATGTTGTAGAGCGCGACCCGGTTCCCCCAGCGCTCCACCAAAGAGCTGGGGCAGGCTTCGCCGCCGAAGCCGATGGCCCGCAGCGACCCGAGGTCCGCCGCTGGCAGCAGGTTCGCGAGCAGGGCCGTCGGCAGGATCATGTGGCTGGCGCCCTTGGCCATGGCGGCGGCGATCACCCCCTCTCCCGGCTCGCCGAAGTGCAGGGCGGCGCCGCAGTAAAGAGGCAGCAAGGTGGTCATGTTGCCCGCATCGAACGAGAGAGACATGCAGTTGAACATGGCGCCACTGTGATCAAGCGCGATGCGCGCGCCGTGATCCGCCATCAGGTTGACCAGGCTGCCCTGCTCCACCATGACCCCCTTGGGCAGACCTGTGCTGCCCGAGGTGTAGATGATCTGGGCCAGCATGGCGGCATCGCGGGAAACGGCGGGGACGCCGGTCGGCATCTCAGCCAGCGCCAGGGCGTGCAGGTTGTGATACTCGGCCGCCGTGCCCGCCAACGCCGCGGCAAGGCGCGCGTCCGGCTCGCCCCCCAGCACCAGGCCGATGGCGGCGTCACTCAGGATATGAGCCAGCCGCTCGGCGGGATAGGCGGGGTCGAGCGGCACATAGGCCGCCCCCACCTTCCAGCAGGCCAGCAGGCCAATGACGAAGGCCGACTCCCGTTTGGCCTGCAGACCGATGGCGGCGCCAGGGGTCACCCCCTGGGCCAGCAGCCAGTGCGCCAACCGGTTGGCCTCGGCCTCCAGCGTTCCATAGCTGAGTGCCTGCTGATCATCGCTGACCGCCAGGGCGTCGGGTCTGACCGCCGCACGGCGCTCGATATGGCAGAGCAGGGTGTCGCGGCTCGGGTAATCGACCGGCAGGCTCGCAAGCTCCAACCCCAGGGCTGCGTCGTCCATCCCCGCTTCCAGCGGCAGTTGCCAGATGTCGGTCTCGGGGGCGGCCACCACGGCGCGCATCAGGTGCAGCAGGCGATCGGCGTAAGCCTCTATGGTGGCGCGCTCGAACAGGGCGGTGGCGAACAGCCAGTCCACCCGCACCGAGTCCATCAGCTCGGTCACCTTCACCGAGATGTCGGTCTTGGCGGGCAGCACCGGGGAGGTCTCCTCCACCAGCTCGCAGCCGGGGATGAGATCGTTGAAATCCACCTTGGCCTGATACACCAGCATGATCTGGAAGATGGGGTTGATGGCGGTAGTGCGATCCGCGCCTATGGCTTCGGCCAGCGCCTCAAACCGATAGAGTTGATGGTCAAAGGCAGCCAAATCCTCTTCCCGGCACTGCTGCAGGTAATCCACGAAGCTCGGTCGCCCCTCCAGCCGGGTTCTCAACACGAGCGTGTTGACGAAGAAGCCCACCAGAGACTCAATCTCGTGGCGCTCGCGGTAGGCGAGCGGCGTGCCGATGACCACCTCCTTCTCCCCGCTCTGGCGCACCATCAAGAGGGCGAACAGGGCGTGCAGACCGATGAAGTTGGAGGTGCTGTGACGCTGGCACAGGCGCTTGAAGCTGTCCCAGAGACTGTTGTCTATGGTGGAGAAGACCAACTCGCCGCCGCTGCCCTGATGGGCCGGGCGAGGTTTGTCGAGCGGCAGGCCATGCACCTCGGGGCTCCCCCCCAGGCGGTCCACCCAGAACGGCTTGAACTCGGCGTGATAGTCGAGAAAGCGCGGGGAGTTGAACCAGTGGGCGTAGTCCAGATAATTGAGCGGCAACTCGGCCACCTGCAGAGGTTCCCGGTTCTGGTGGGCAAGAAAGGCGCGCTTCAAGTCCGCGAACATGTTCTTGACCGACCAGCCGTCGGAGATGATGTGATGCTGGGTGATCAACAGCACATGCTCATGAGCCCCTAACCGGATCAGGTTGACCCGGCTCAAGTCCCCTTTGGTCAACGAGAAGGGACGGCCTATCTCCTCGCGCACCCGGCGGGCCACATAGGCCTCGCGCTCGGCAGACGGCTCACCGCTCACATCTTCAATCTGCAGCTTGAACGGGGCATGGGGCAGGATCTCCTGGGCTCCCCTGCCCGCCGCGTCCTTGACGAAGCGGGTGCGCATGCTGGGGTGGCGCGCAAACAGGTGATCGAAGGCAAATTCCAGCGCCGCGGTATCGAGATCGCCACGCACCCGGAAGTAGACCGGCATATTGTAGAGGTGGGAGGCCTCTTCGTATTGCTCGATAAACCAGAGCCCGCTCTGGGAGGAGGAGAGCGGCCCCTGCAGGGTGCTCTTCGCCTCCTCGCTGACGGCGATGGGTGCCTCGAAGGCGGCGCGGGCGGCCAGAGCGCGCACCAGCTCATCCTTGTGGGCCTTGATTTGGGCGCCGATGGCGGGGGTCACCGCCTCCTTGCTCGACTGGGAGATGAGCTGCCCCTTGTCGTTCAGGGCCAGCTTGACCCCTTGGCGCTCCAGCTGCTTGAGCAGCGTGATCATATTGTTCATCTGTCTTTGAGTCCTCAGGCGCTCAGGGTGGCGCCGCCGTCGACGACCAGATCCTGCAGAGTGATATGGCTGGCCAGATCGGAAGCCAGGAAGAGGACGCTGTGGGCTATCTCTTGCGCCGTCGCAATCTTGCGAAGTGGTATGCCGAGCTTGAACTGATCCGGCAGCCCCGCAATGGTGCGGGCCATGGCCCCTTCATCCGGCAGCATGCCGCGCAGCATCTCGGTGTCCGTCGAGCCCGGCGACACCAGGTTGACCCGCACGCCGAAGGGGGCCAGTTCCAGCCCCACCGTCTGGGTCAGGCTGGTGACCGCCGCCTTGGAGGCGCAATAGGCCGCCATCTGCATGCGCGGCACATGGGCGGCGTTGGAGCCGATGGTGACGATGACGCCGCGCCGCAGCCCCTTGAAGTGGGGCACCAGGGCCCGCAGCAGGTAGAAGACGCCGCTGGCGTTGACCGCGAGGCAGTCATCCCAATCGGCATCGCTCAAGGCTTCAGTGGGGCCGAGGCGCAACACCCCGGCCCCGTTCACCAGCACATCCAGCCCGCCGTCTGCCAGCAGCTGAGCGCAGCAGGCATTGACCGCCCCCGAGTTACGTATGTCGAGCACCCGGGTGGCGAAGGGGTAATCCTCATAGGGAAAGGCCAGATCCAGCCCCATCACGCTGGCGCCGGCGGCCACGAACTGCTCGGCCACCTCGCGCCCGATGCCGCGCCCGGCCCCGGTTACCCAGACCCGTTTGCCACGAAAATCGAAGGTCATATTCTGTTTGTCCATCACCACACCATCTCCACGCTCTCTTCGTCCTCGGTCAACTTGCCGTCCAGGAAGCGGCAGAAGTCGTCGAGGCGCGGGTGATCGAACACATCGGAGACCTTGACCTGTACCCCGAACTCGGCACCGAGCCGGTTCACTATCTGGATGGTCTGCAGGGACTGGCCCCCCAGCTCGAAGAAGTTGTCAGCCGGCCCCATGGTGGCGAGCCCCAGGATCTGCTGCCAGATGGCGCCGACCCGGTTCTCGGTCTCGCTGCCGAGGGTCAGGGCTTCGCCCCCCGCCTGGTACTGGGCCAGCAGGCCCTTGCGGTCCAGCTTGTTGGAGCCGGTCCGGGGCAGCTGATCGTAGTGGCGATAGTCGGTGGGGATCATGGCGGCGGGCAGCACCTTGGCGAGCTGCGCCTTGATGACCCGGCTGTCGCGCTCGGGGCCGGCCACGAAGGCCACCAGCCGGCGCACACTGCCCTGGCTGATGCCCTGCACGCAGGCCTCATCCACCCCGGGCAGGGCCAGCAGCTGGGCCTCCACCTCACCGGGCTGGATGCGATAGCCGCTTATCTTGAACTCGTTGTCACGGCGGCCGAGATAGACCAGCCGACCGGACACCCAGCGCACCCGATCGCCGGTGCGATAGACAGGCAGCAGCTCGGCGCCCACACGCAGGGTGCCGAAGGTACCCTGCACGCCACAGACGTAACCGTTGGCGAGTTGCGGGCCGAACAGTACCAGCTCCCCTTCCCCGGCGGGTTGCTCCCCCGCCCCCAGGATCAGCGCCTGCATGCCGGGCAGCGGCAAGCCGATGGGCAGCTGGGCCTGGGCGGGATCCTCGTTCTGCAGCTCCTGCGTGGTGACCACGACGGTGGTCTCGGTGGGACCATAGGTGTTGAACAGGCGCACATCGGCGCGTCCCTGGCGCTGCCACTGGGCCAGCTGCTCGGGGTAGACCGCCTCGCCGCCGATGATGACGGTGGCCAGGTTGGCCGGAATGTGGGCCTGGCCAGCGCCCAGCGACACCACCCATTCATTCCAGAACGCGGTGGGGAGGTCGAGGTGGGTGATCCCCATCTCCTCCACTCCGGCCGCGAAGGCCGGCATGGATTCGAGCAGGGCGTCGGTGCGCAGCACCAGGGTGGCACCGGCGCTCAGGGTGGCGAACACCTCCTCGATGCTGGCGTCGAAGTTGAAGGGGGCAAATTGCAGCATGCGCGCCCCCTCCCCCAGGTGATAACGGCAGCGGGCGGCAGCGGCGAAGTGATCCAGGGCGTCGTGGCTGACCGCGACCCCCTTGGGCAGGCCGGTTGAGCCCGAGGTGAACATCAGGTAGGCGACGGCGCGGCCCGCGGCCGGCTGGCAGAGGCGATCTCCGCTCACCAGATCCCCGGCCAGTAGGGTGCGGCCTTCGAACAGGCTGGCCAGCTTGTGGCGATACTCCGCCTGGGTGATGAGGGTCTTGACCTCGCCGATGCGCAGGATATGGCCCTGACGCTCCAGGGGCTGCTCGGGGTCGAGCGGCACATAGACAGCCCCCGCCAGCAGTACCGCCAGCTGGGCGAAGATGGCCTGGGGAGTGCGAGCTAGCATGACCCCGACCCGCTCGTCTGGCTGCACGCCGGCATTTTGCAGGGCCGCGGCCATCTGCTCGGCGCGGGTCAGCAACGCCTCGTAGCTAAAACGTGCCTCCCCCTGCTCCAGCGCTATCTTGTCCGGGGTCTGGGCCGCGAAGTGGCAGAGAGCATCCAGCACGGGGCGCACCTTGATCACTTCCTGGGCCGGCCCGGTGATCAGGGCCTCGGCCCTTTGCTCTGCCAGCCAGTCGGCCTTGAGGGTGCCGAGGGTTTGTGTCGGCTCGGCGAGCCAGCGCCCCAGCAGGGTGAACAGGGTGTCGGCGATGCGCGCCAGATCCGTGGCCTGATAGCAGCCAGGGTTGGCGTCCAGATCCAGCCTCGGCTGACCATCGGCCCCCACCTGCACCTCGATGGTGAGATCTTCCACCGGGCCGGCACTGATGTTGAGGATATGGGCATTGAGCGGGCCGAAGCGGCGGGCATGATCGAACGGCATGATGTTGACCAGGGGGCCAAACAGGCGCTTGTCGCCCCCCACCAGGCCAAGGTCGCGGCGCAGCAGTTCGTAGCGATAGTGCTGATGCTTGCGCACCCCGCGTTTGGCCTTGGCCACAGCGCCCGCGGCCTCCAGCAGGCTCATTTCCTCACCGAGTTCAAGGGCCAGGGGGGTGATGTTCATCTGCATGCAGGGGACGGTCAGCGATGCCGAGCCGATACGGTTCATCATCATGAGGCCCAGCAGGGTCTTCTGCTGACCGCTCGCCAGCGCCAGCTGGGCCGAGAGGCCGGCCAGTAGCAGATCCGGCCAGCTCAGCTTGTTTTCATCGGCAAAGCCCACCAGGGATTGCCAGAGCGCCGCCGGCAGCGGGCGGCTCTCGCGGATAAATTCGGCGGCGATGGGGGCGCGGGATTCGCTGAAAGATTTTACCTCGGGCCACGCTTGCAGTTGCTCCTGCCAGAAGGCACGGGCGACGGCGTTCTTGCCGCTCTCCTCCCGGGCTGCCTCTTCGGCCAGCACCTCGTCCAAGAGGCCAAACGGAGACGGCGACAGCATGGCGCCCTCCAGCCCCTCCCCGTAGAGCTCGGCGATGCGCTGGAACAGGAGGGTGGTGCCAAAGCCGTCGAGGGCGATGTGATGCACGCAGCTGTAGAGGTAATCCCGATCGAGGCCGCGCAGCAGGGCGAAGCGGCAGGGAGATTCCCGGGTCAGCTCGAACGGACGGCGCAGATCCGCCCAGGCCCAGGCGCGAGCCTCGGCCTCGTCACCGCGCGCCAGGGTTATCTCGCCATAGACGGGGGCCAGGGTATGGCTGATGAAGCAGACCTCATCCCCACTCTCCTCGAAGTGGCCCTGCAGGGCCTCACACTCCCCCACCGCCTGAGCGAGGGCCGCGGCCAGCACGGCGCCGTCCACCTTGCCATCGAAGGCGATGCACTCGGCGGTGTTGAACATCCCCTTGTCGTCGTTGAGCAGATGGCCGGACCAGAGCCCCTGCTGGGGAATGGTCAGTGGGAAGCGACTCATTGTGCCACCTCCAGGATCTGTTGCTCCGCCAGCTTCTGTTCGATTAACCGCCACCAACCGTTCAGGGTCGGCTTCTTGGCGAGATCCACGAAACCAAGCTCCACCCCGGCGACGCGCCATTCGGTGAGCAGGGCCATGATGCGCACTGAATCCAGGCCGTAGTCGATGAGGTTCTCGTCCGCGTCGAACTCTGCTTCGTCCTCGTCGATATGGCTCAGCAGCCGGGCCTTGAGCCCCTCATAGGTCAACAAGGGGTTCTGTCCTTCGGCTTGACCTGCCTTGGCAACCGCTGTCTTGGGCGCCGCCATGGCCAGCACCTCTTCGCAGGGGATCACCTTGCCGCAACGGGTCGCCACATAGTCCAGCGCCATCTGGTGATCGGCGAGAGAGAAGTCCGCCACCCCGTCCGCCAGGAAGAAAGGCTGGATGTCGCGCATGAAGGCGTCACAGGCGGTCATCATGCAGCCGATGTGACCGTAGATGCCGCCGATGATCAGCTGATCCCGCCCCTGATCTTTCAGCAGTTGTTCAAATTCGGAGCGCTGGAAGGCGCTGTAGCGCCACTTGACCAGCACCACGTCGTCGCTCTCCGGGCGCAGGGGGGCAACCACCTGTTGTTGCTCGGGGCGCTTGTTCAGGCCCGGGCCCCACATGTCGTTGAGCAGGGCCCTGTCCTCGGGGGCCTGGTCCTTGGGCTGGGCGGTGTAGTAGACGGGGATGCCGAGGGTTTTGCAGTGACGGCGCACCGCCACCAGACGTTTCGTCAGGGCGGCGATCAGCGGGTTGTTCTCGCCATAAAACGCGGTGAAGTACTCCTGCATGTCGTGAATGAGCAGGGCGGCGCGTTTGGGATCCAGGGTCCAGCTGACCTTGTTGTCCTTCCATTGGCTGGGCATGGCGTAGTTGTTCAGGGTTGGGATAGCCATAACGTCATGATTCCTTTTAGTTTTAAACTGTTGTCATCGGCAGGCTGTCGCCTGCAAGGGAGTGCGCGATGCGCTCGCGCAATCCTTTCTTGTCTATCTTGCCCACCGCCGTCATGGGCAGGGCGTCGAGGATCTCGAAACGATCCGGCAGCTTGAATTCCGCCACCCCGCGCGAGCGCAAGAACTTGCGCAAGGCCAGCGCCTTGAGGCCGGGTTCGGTGGCGACGATGAAGGCGCAGCTCTTCTCCCCCATGGTGCTGTCCGGCATGGAGACCAGGGCCACCTGGGTGATGGCCGGGTGGTGCAGCAGCTGATTTTCAACTTCCTCCGCCGCTATCTTCTCGCCGCCCCGGTTGATCTGATCCTTCTGGCGCCCCACCACGGTGAGGTAGCCATCGGCATCCTGTACCACCAGGTCTCCCGAGCAGTAGAAGCCATCGGCATCGAACACCCGGGCGTTGTGGGCCGGGCTCTGGTAGTAGCCACGGAAGGTATAGGGACCACGGGTGTGCAGGGCACCGGGCTGCCCCTGGGCAACCGGATTGCCCTCTTCATCCAGCACGCGCACCTCGTCGTCCGGGCTCATGGGGCAACCCTGGGTGTGGACTACCTTCTCGTCCGGGTCATCGAGCCGGGTGTAGTTCACCAGCCCTTCGGCCATGCCGAATACCTGCTGCAAGCGGCAGCCGAGCAGGGGCGCTATCTTTCTCGCCACCGCTTCACCGAGCTTGGCGCCGCCTACCTGCAGCAGCGAGAGGCTCGCGAGCTGAGTCCGCACGGACGGGTCGGCCTCGGCAGCCTGCAGCCACAGGCTGACAGCCGGCGGCACCAGGGAGCAGAGGTTGATCTCGTGGCGTGCAATCAACGGGAAGCAGCTGATGGGGCTGGGATCGTGCGCCAGCACCACGGCGCCCCCTGCGTCGAACACCCCCAGGGCACCGGGGGAACTCAAGGGGAAGTTGTGGGGAGCCGGCAGGGCGCAGAGGTAGCGGGTATGGGGACCGAGCTCGCAGATCTCGTTGCTTCTACGCACGCTGTAGTAGTAGTCATCGTGGGTGCGGGGGATGAGCTTGGGGGTACCGGTGCTGCCGCCGGAAAGCTGGAAGAAGGCCACCTCGTCCGCCGGGCTCGGGCCAAATGTCACCGACGCCATCTCATCTTGCGCTGCCAACCAATGGGTCAGCCCCAGTTCACCCGCGTCCCCATCCAGCAGCACCAGTTCGGCGCCCATCTGTGTCAGCAGCTCGCTCTCGCGAGCCCCCGTCTCGAACAGAGGGTGAGCCAAGGATCCGATGAACAGACGGGGCTTTATCTGCTCGGCATAGGCGGCAAGCTCCAGCCAGTTGTGGCTAAAGAGTGCATTGACCGGCGCTATGCCGACTTTGAGCAGGGCGAAAAACACCAGATAGAACTCGGCCACGTTCGGCAACTGCACCAGGGCGGTGTCGCCCACCAGGAAGCCATGACGGGCGAGGCGCGCCGCCAGCCGTGTCGAGCCTGCGTCCAGCTCCCCATAGGTGAAGCTGCGCTCACCGCAGATGACGGCCGTGGCGGCCGGTGCCAGCTCGCACTGGCGCGTCAGCATGGCAGTCAGGGGCTCGCCCTGCCAATACCCCTTGGCACGGTAAGATTCGGCCAGCTCGGCTGGCCAGCGGCTATAGGGCAGAAAACGGTGAGTCCTGGTCATAGAGCCACCTCGGTGCCCAGCCCCAGGGCCTTGAGCATGGTGCCGAGCTTGGTGCCGGTCTCGGCCCACTCCATGGCGGGATCCGAGCCCGCGACTATGCCGGCACCGGCAAACAGCTCCACATGATGGCCATCGAGCACACCGCAGCGGATCACCACGGCCCACTCGCCGTTGCCCTGGCTGTCACACCAGCCGACGATGCCGCTGAACAGGGCGCGCCGGAAGGGCTCCTGCTCGCGGATGAACTGGCGGGCCAGCGCCGTCGGATAACCGCACAGGGCCGGGGTGGGATGGAGCTGGCAGGCCAGAGAGAGCACAGACGCCTGCTCCCCGTGCAGCTGGCCCGCGATGGGGGTACCCAGATGCCAGAGGGTATCCGTGCTCATCAGGGAAGGCTCGGCCGGAATGGCCAGCTCCCGGCAGTGAGGAGCCAGCACCCGACGGATCTCGTCGATCACCAGCTTGTGCTCGTGCTGATCCTTGCGCGACGCCAGCAACGCCCGGGCCACCGCCTCATCCTGCGCCGGTTCGCTGCCACGCTTGGCAGAGCCTGCCAGAGGATGGGTGAAGACCTCCCCCTCGCTCACCCGCAGCAGCAATTCAGGGCTAGCACCAAGCAGGCGGCGCTCCTGACCAAGCGGCAGGGAGAAGTGGAAGGCATTGGGGTTCTGGGTCATCAGGCGCGCCAGCACCTGCTGGGGATCCGCCGGTCTGCTCAGTTGCAGGGAGAGTTTGCGCGACAGCACGACCTTGGCGAGGCGCCCCTCGGCAAAGGCATCCAGGGCGGAATTCACCGAGGCCTTGAACTCGGCCGCAGCCGGCGTGCTCTGCACCGAGATCACCTGATTGTGCTCGGGCAGGCTGGCTGCCGGGGTATGTCGCTCTCCCCGCTCGTAGCGGCCGGGAACATAAAGACAAGAGGCTTCGGCGGGATCGAAGGCGAAGGCACCGATGAGCAGCGGGTTGTGCTGACCGGCGGCCTCGGCTGCCCCCAGAGCTTGCACTATCTGCCGCTCGAGCAGGGGCCATTCACAGGCGGGGGTGCTGATGGGTTGGCCGAGATCAAAGGCGCGAATGCAGCCCTGACTCGAGGTAAACAAGAAATCGGGCGGGGATCCGGCCTCGGCTGGCGCACCATCTTCCATTACTAGAGTATTCACGCTACACCCTCAAAGATGATTCAAAATGATAATCGTTATCAATTGCTTTTGAGCGGCAGTAAAATACTCGTCCCGAAAGAAACCGGTCAAGGGGATTTTTCGGTGCTAAAACTGGAGTCTGATTGTGGATATTGGCGGGTTCAAGCCAGCACTGGCCTGACGTGGTTGGCCTCACGCGGGTTACTTGGATGACCGCAGATTGCTAGCCCCATATGGGGGATGCGACAGAAACGGGATCCCAGTGCCGGACTGGCGATCGACCCGCTTTGCCCCTAAGATGGCGCCATCACCCGTTGTCGTCCCGTTGATGGAAACCTTTCATGCTCAAGCATCTGTTATTGCTCCCCTTTGCCCTGCTGCTCGCGGCCTGCTCCTCCCTGACCCAATACAGCGTCAGCGAGAGCGAGATAAACCAGTACCTCAAGGAGAGAGTCGCCTTCCAGAAAGAGATCGGCATCCCGGGGATCATGTCGAGCCGGATCAGCCTGGACGATCTCACCAGCCGCATCGGCCGTACCCGCAGCGACAGGGTTGAACTGGATGCCGCCGGGGATCTGCAAGTCGCCAGCCCTCTCGGCAGCCAGCAGATGAAGGTGCGCCTCTCCCTGAGTGCCCGGCCGGACTATGTGGCGGATCAGGGCGCCATCTATCTGCGGGATCTGGAACTCATCTCGGTCAAGACAGAGCCGGCCGATGTGGGTGCCGCCCTCACTCCCCTGCTGCCCACGTTCAACCAGTCCCTCTCCCTGTTCCTCTCCCAAACCCCCGTCTATCGGCTGGATGGCAACCGCCAGAACGAAGCCAGGATCAAGGACAAGGTCGAAGCCCTCAAGGTGGAGCCGGGACGCCTGGTGATCCCCTTCAAATTGATGTAACACTCATCGCCGCACCTGCCTTCTCCCCTCCTCCAAGGTGCGGCTTTTTTCTTCTCAAGCCCCTTCCTTTGGCCCATAATGCACACAATTCTCATTTAGAATTTGAGAATCGTCATAATAAAATCAAACATATGGGTGAAAAGGACATGAGAAAAACCGTACTGGTGCAGGCGATTGCCTGCGCATTGATCGGCACCGCCGCACAGGCCGCCGTCAAGATCGAGGACAAGACCTTCCACACCGCCGCCAGCATGCTGGCTTACACTGAATTCGAGCTCTCCGGCGAGCCCCTTGCCGAGGCGCTGGGCCTGGATCTGGACGTGCTGGATGCCAACCGCGCCGACGAACCCACCCCCTTCGACTTTGCCGCCGGCATCGAATCCTATGAGTATTCCGAAGAGGCCATGTACGCCCTGAACTATCAGTCCGGCATGGGTCCTCACCTGGTCAACGGGCCGCAAAACCTGGCCCGTGGCGGCACCCTGGCAGACCTTGGCAAGCGCGTGCTGGCCATGGCTGACGCCGTCGGCTTCCCCGCCGACGAAGTGCCGCAAGGCATGTATCCCCTCTCCCTGCCCTACGCCTCCGCCAATCCAGAATTTGCCCAGGCGGTCAACACCACCCCGGTCAACGGCGATCAGGTCACCATCAAGACCGCCAAGGGCGTCGAGAAAGCGGTCAAGACCCAGGTTCCCGCCTATTTCCGTGACTACGCCACCCTGCGCTGGAGCGGCTCCGACAACCTGCTGAACCCGGCAGCCGTGGGCGGCATTCTGCTCAAGGAAGTGATGTGGTCCCAGGACTTCCTCGGCGGCATGCACGTGGCCGAGAGCGATGAAGAAGTGGAAGCGGCCTCATCCACCATGGATCAGGATGGCAAGCACAAGCTCGGCGTCTCCGCGGCCGACGGCTTCAACGGCATGATGCTGACCGAACAGTCCATCGACAAGCTGAGCATCCTGCAGAGTCAGCTTGGCTTTGACAGCAAGCAGCTCGGCGCCAAGATAAGCCCCCAGTACGATCCGGCCAAGGGTGTGATCTACTTCCCCCATCAGGTGAAAGTGACCGAGACCACCAAGAACGAGGTGGGTGCCATCGGCAAACTGGATGTGGTGGATGGTTCCGCCCAGCTGCGAGATGCCTGGATGCTGCTCTGGCCCCTGTCCGAGTTCTACGCCTTCAGCGATCAGCGCAGCGCCAACACCAACCAGAACCCGGCCTTCCACGCCGTGTTTGACGGTGCTCCCTTCGCCGCCGCACCGGCCGCCAACAAGGGTACCGACGCCGCCAAGCTGGTCGCCGGTGACGATGCCTTCTCCCTGGCCCTGAACCTCTCCGGCATGGTGTTCAAGAACCTCAATGCCCTGCACTTCGATCCCAAGGCCGGTACCCTGGTGGACAGCTGGCAGGCCGGCAAACAGGGCAAGCACGTCACGACCTTCGACGCCGCCTACAGCCTGGTCGCCCTGCAGATCTTCCAGCGCGCCCAGGATGCACTGCCGGTCGGCTACGCCGCCGGTGACAACGGCGAGTTGAACCTCAAGACCGCCCAGGGCCAGCAGGCTCTCGCGATCGTCCGCCAGCAGGCTGACTTCCTGCTCGCCCAGCTCAAGGGCAAGAACGGTCTGCTGCACGACGGTCTTACTCTTGGTGGCAAGGCTGATGCGGGTCAGTCCATCGAGACCCAGTTCGCCGCCATCCGTGGCCTGACCGCCGCCTTCCTGGCTACCTCGGACGCCAAGTACCGCACTGCTGCGCGCGATCTCTTCATCGCTACCGACAAGGCCTTCTTCAACGCCAAGGCCGGCACCTGGCTCGCGGGCAAGCAGGGTGAATACACCCCCTGGACCCAGGCCGCCATCTCCGGCGCCCTGCGCTCCGCCATGCTGAACCTGCGCAACGAAGGCGCCGAGAAGGCACCCGAGCTGGAGCTGGCCCATCTCACGCAACGTTATGTGAGCTGGTTCCGCGGTACCGTCAACGGCGGCATGCAGATGGCCGAGTGGATCGGTGACTCCGGTGAGAACGTCATCGACGGCGCCAGCCATGACACCGACGAAGATGGCGTTCCGCAAGTGACCGCCGCCGGTGGCAAGCACGGCACCGCCATGGTGATGGCCGGCAAGGCCGTCGTGAGCGAATAACACATCAGCAAACAGGTCAGCCGCTGACCCATGAAAAAGGGAGCCCTCGCGGCTCCCTTTTGTTTTGCTTCGTTTTGCTGATCGGGCCTCGATTACCCCAGCTTGGCCAACATCTCCTTGGTCACCAGTACGATGCCCTGCTCCGAGCGGTAGAAGCGGCGATTATCCTCATCCGCATTCTCCCCCACCACCAGGCCATCCGGCAACTTGCAGCCCTTGTCCACCACCACCCGGCGCAGACGGCAACCGGCGCCTATCTCGACCCCGGGGAAGATGATGGCCTGATCCAGGGTACAGAAGGAGTGCACCCGCACATTGGTGAAGAGTACCGAGTTCAGCACGAAGGAGCCGCTGACGATGGAGCCGCCGGCGAACATGGAGTTGATGGTCATGCCGTGCTGGCCGTTTCTGTCCTGCACGAACTTGGCGGGAGGGGCCATGTTCTGACTGGTCCAGATGGGCCAGTTCTCGTCATAGATGTCGAGCTCGGGCACCACGGAGGCGAGATCCATGTTTGCCTCCCAGAACGAGTCCAGGGTTCCCACATCACGCCAGTAGGGTTTCACTCCCTCCTTGGCCCCTACGCAGGACATGCTGAAGGGGTGGGCGAATGCCTTGCCCTCCCCCACGATGCGCGGGATCACATCCATGCCAAAGTCATGCTTGGACTCCTGGTTGTGGATATCCTCCTCCAGCAGCTGATAGAGATACTCCGCCTCGAAGATGTAAATCCCCATGGAGGCGAGGGAGAGGTCATCGCGCCCCGGCATGGCGGGTGGGTTGGCTGGTTTCTCCACGAAGGCGCGGATCTTGCGCTGCTCGTCGATGTCCATCACCCCGAAGGCGGAGGCTTCACAGCGCGGTACCTCGATGCAGGCCACGGTCACCTTGGCGCCGAGGCGCACGTGATCGAGCAACATGGCGGCATAGTCCATCTTGTAGATGTGATCCCCCGCCAGCACGACGATGTACTTGGGGCCGTAGTCACGGATGATGTCGACGTTCTGGTAGATGGCATCGGCGGTACCGCGATACCAGTGCACCTCGTCCACCCGTTGCTGGGCGGGCAGAAGATCGATGAACTCGTTCATCTGGTAGCGCAGGAAGGACCAGCCCGACTGCAGGTGGCGCAACAGGCTGTGGGACTTGTACTGGGTGACCACACCCACCCGGCGAATACCGGAGTTGATGCAGTTGGAGAGCACGAAATCGATGATGCGGAACTTGCCGCCAAAGTGGACTGCCGGCTTGGCGCGGTTGTCGGTCAGCTGCTTCAGGCGGCTCCCTCGCCCCCCCGCGAGCACCAAGGCCATACTCTGATTCAATAACTGCCGTGCTTTGGCTGTGTTGACGGGTTCTAGTTGCATAAATACCTCGGCCTGGTTGCTGCTGTTTTCATCCCATATTCACCTTTTTTAGCCGTTATGAAAGTGTTTTCAATCACATTTAATGGGATTGCAACCCCCATTCCATGGGGGCTGACAAGCCCATCAGTACTATGCTCACCACATGGTTAGAATTGATCCACGACGACTTCATCAAGGACCCGCCGATGTCGAACAAGTCTGGGAGGACGCTGCTGCTGGTCGGCGCCATGGCCACCCTGCCGCTGCTGATGCTGCAAGGGGTCTTGCTGGCTCCCCCCATCCCGCCGCTCACCCTACTGCTGGTGATGTTATGCACTGTGGTTGGCTTCTTCCTGCTGCTCTATCTCAACCATCGCCTGCACAAGGCAGAGCGGGAGCGATGGGAGCAGCGCTGGCTGCAGGCACTGCAACTGCGGGACCCCACCAGACTGGATAGCCCCCATGCCAGGCTGGCCCTGCAGCAGCTGCTCGCCAGCTTCAACAACGCCGAGGAAGAGGCCCGCCGCCAGATCACCGAGCTCTATTCCCTGGCCACCCGGGATGAGATGACCCAGCTTGGCAACCGTCACGCCTTCCGCCGGGATCTGACCGAATGGTTGCAACAAGAGGAGTCCCAGACCTCCATCCTGGTGCTGATCCGCGCCACCGAGCTGGGCCGGCTCAATGCCCAATATGGCTTCCAGTCCGGGGATGCCTACATCAAGGACATCGCCAACCTCATCCATCTGGTGATCAACCGCTTTCAGGGGCAGCGTGTCTATCGCATCTCGGGCTCCGACTTTGCGGTGCTGCTCCCCGCCGATGCCAACATTCCCCCCCATCTGCTGGGTCAGGAGTTCAAGCGGGCCTTCGACCACTACCATAGGGAGCGGGAGCTGGAGAACGTGGCCTACGCGGGGATCACCCTGTTATCCCGCAGCCAGAACATTGAGGCTATCCTCTCCCGCGCCGATCTGGCCCTCGCCCGTGCCCAGACCGAAACCGTCAACGGCTGGGCCATCCAGCAGCATGATCACGCCAGTCTCCACGGCCAGCAGCACTGGAGAAGCGTGCTGGACGAGCTGCTGTCGCAACCTGATCGCATCATTCTTCACTACCAGCCGATCCAGGCACTCAACCGGGACATGGTGCCCTACCAGCAGGTCTTCGCCCGTTTCAGCAGCCGGGAAGGCATACAGTTTCCCACCGATACCCTGTTTGCCATGGCGCAGCGGCTGGACATGCTGATGCGTCTCGAGCAGATGCTGATCACCCACGTCATCCGCCACTATCGCACCTTCGATCAACAAGCCCATCGCTGGGGGATCAACCTCTCCAGCGCCCTGCTGCAAAATAGCGCCTTCCTGATCTGGTTCGATCACCAGTTGCAAAAAGATGGGAACATCAGCGCCAACCTGGTCTTCGCTCTGGACGAAGATCAGCTCAAACACAACCTGGCCGGCGGCAAGCGACTGTTTGAGCTGCTGCGGCGCCAGGGCAGCCGCTCCGCCATTCGCAACTTCGGCAAGGGGATGGACTCCTTCACCCTGCTTCATGAGCTCAGACCGGATTACGTGAAGCTGGATCCCCTGCTGCTCGGTACCCTGGAGCGTGACATCACCAATCAGCAGTTTGTGCAGATGATCGTCGACATGTGCCATCGCATGGACTGCCTGGTGATCGCGGAGGGAGTGGAAGAGGTGGCGCAGAAAGAGCTGCTGCAAGGCATGTATGCGGATGGGCTGCAGGGAGGGCTCATCGCCAGGCCCCAGGAACTGAGGCCGGATAGCAGTTATCAGGGGCTGTTTACTGGGGACGTTTCAACTTCAACAAGGTCAGTATGATGTCGTTGAGCTGGCGGTAACGCTCCAGCTCCTTCTGATCGTAACGGGTCGCCAGCATGGTGGGATTATGGCGATTCTTGAGGTAGCGGTTGATCTGCAGGCGGTTGAAACCGGCCACCTTGTAGACCTGCCCCAGCAGCACGTTGAGTTCCTCGTCATCCAGTCCGGCCTTGGCCAGATAGTCCTCCTGGGCCGGGCTCTCCAGCTGGCAGCTCTGCTTGTCTATCTGCCCCGTCTCCTGCAGATAGGCGAGCCACTGTTCCACATAGAGCGGCTTGCAGCCCGCCAGCAGATTGAAATAGCCCACCGCATCGCAGCGGCAGCCCCCCAGCAGCACCAGCGCCAGCTCATCGCTGTCGCAGCAAAAGGTCACAGGCCCGCTCTGGGTCCAGTCCAGCGCCTGCACCCGGATCTCCGCATGTGCACCCGCCCCCGTGGTCACGTCAAAGACAAACATGGCACCTCCTGACTGGCAAAGGATTGATGATGGCCCATCCTGTCCCCCGATCCAAGCCAATTCGCCCTTTCATACAGATCCCGCCCCCATTCCCATAAAAAACCGGCAGCCTCGCGGCTGCCGGTCCTTATTACATCGAAGGCCTGGGCCTCAATGCAGTACGGTTCAGGCGTCCAGTTCCACCAGCGCCTTGGCAAGCTCGATGGGTTCGAGTTCCTGGCCTTCCAGATCCGCGTTCCAGTTCGGACCGACCAGCACATCGTCGTCATCCAGATCGTTGATCCAGATGTCGAGAAACTCTTCCAGTTCGATCACCTCAGGCTCGTAGTCTGCCCACTCATCCACGCAGTGCAGACGGGCATCCCCTTCGGCGGACCAGAGCGGCATCACGTCCGCATCTTCGAACTCAGCGGAGCGGCATACTACCCAGTCTTCCCCGTAGCGCAGACCCCATACCTGACCCGACTCACGGACTTCTTCGATAAACAGCTGGAAATTGGCGTCAAGATTGTCAGTTAATTTGCTCATGGGATCTCTCTCTTGCAGGCAATGGCAGGCAGTCGACCAGCGTGGCCGATAATGGGGCTGATGGTGTCCCAAAAGCCCCCCGGACTCAAGTCAAATCCCCAAAAAGCAGGGGATAAAGCCCATCAGGTGCGATATTGCGCGACAAGGGCCCCCAATTCGTCGCAGGAGTGGGCCAATTTGCCCGCCGCCTGCTCCGTCAACCGGTTCTGGGCCAGGGCGTCCGCCGCCAGGGTCGTGATCGCCACCAGCCGCTGGTTTATCTCCTCCGCCGCCTGACTCTGCTGCGCCGCCGCGCTGGCTATCTGACTATTCATGGCAGTGATGGTGTGTACGGATCCATCGATGGCATTGATGGCCCCATCGGCATCCCCGGCCTTGTCCGCCGTGGTGCGGGAGAGCTGCTGCAACTGGGTAATTCCGTGCACGGCCTTGCCCGCCCCCTCCTGCAGGCGCTGGATCATCTGCCGGATCTCGTCGGTGGAGCTGTGGGTGCGGGTCGCCAGGGTGCGCACTTCATCGGCCACCACCGCAAAGCCGCGCCCCTGCTCTCCGGCCCGGGCCGCCTCGATGGCGGCATTGAGCGCCAAGAGGTTGGTCTGCTCGGCCACCCCGCGGATGACGTCGAGCACCGAGCCAATCTGCTGGGTCTCCTGCTCCAGCTGGCTCACCGCCTGTACCGTCTCGGCCATCTCATCGGCCAGCTGGCTGATGGTGGCGATGGTCTGGGCCACGACCTCGCGACCATGGCGGGCAAGATCCAGGGCAGCATCCGCCGCCTCTGCCGCATCGGCCGCATGTTGGCCCACCTCCCGGCTGCTCACCGTCATCTGTTCCATGGCGCTGGCCACCCGCAAGGTATCCTGCTCCTGTCCGGTGACGATGGCGCCGGTGCGATCGACCACCTGCTCCAGCTGATGGGCCTGCTCCCGGTTCTGGGCGGCAATCTGCTGGCTGCGTCCCACCAGTTGCGCCATCTGGCCGGCAAACTGGTTGAAATTGGCCGACAGCTGACTCAGTTCATCCCGGCCACGCTCCGGCAGGCGGAATCGCAGGTCTCCCTCCCCTCGCGCGATATTGCCAAGGGCCGATACCGACTGGGAAAGCGGCACCACTATGCTGCGCACGATGAGCCCCACCACCACAAACAACAGGATGGCGAGCACCAGTCCGATGCTGAGCAGGGTTCGCAGCACCTCCTGGTACTGGGCCTCCACGTCGTCCACATAGATGCCGGTGCCGATGATCCAGTCCCAGGGCGCAAATCGCTTGATGTAGGAGATCTTGCGCACCGGCTCCTCCACCCCGGGTTTGGGCCAGTAGTAGGCGAGCTCCCCCGCCCCTTGCGCCTTGGCGAGATCGGCGAAGGCCACGAACAGCCTGAGCCCCTGCTTGTCCTCCACGCCGGAGAGATCCTTGCCGTCCAGCTCCGGCTTCATGGGATGCATCACCATGGTGGGGTGGCTGTCGTTGATCCAGAAGTAGTCGTCCTGGCCGTAACGCAGCCCCTTGAGCAGCGCCAGCGCCTGGGCCTTGGCATCTGCCTCGTCGAGCTCGCCACGCTGCACTCTCGCCTCGAACTGCGCCACCAAGCTGTAGGCCGTCTCGACCTGGGCCCGGGTCTGGCGGCTCTTCTCCCCCATCAATCCCTGCTGGTAGATCTGCAGACAGGAAAAGAGCAAGAGTCCGAGCAGGACCAGCACCATCAGGGTCACCAGCGACAGGCGTCGACCGATACTCCATTGTCTCAACATAAGCCCACCTCATACCGCTACATATTGTTAACAAGGTATGATGCGGCAGCGCTGGCTGTCCACGACCACTGCAACGCCGCTGTCAAAAACATGATCCAGCCCCGAAATGCACGAAGGCGCCTGCAGGCACCTTCGTCTTTTAGTCTAAACAGTCCCGCGGGATCAACGCTCCCAGTACACCTCTTCCAGACTGTCTTCCTTCTCGGGCAGGCCACGGGAAAGACGCGGGCTGCTCTGGGCCAGCACTTCGTAGCTCACCCGGTTCGCGTACTTGCACACCTGGGCCAGGGAGGAGTAGGTGAGGAATTCGGACATGTGCTTGGCGGAGTTCGGCACGTTCATGCGGTGATAGGCGTTGGCCACCATGTCGTGCAACACGGCAGACAGCGCGCCGTCACCGGCACCGTTGGTGTTCTTGATCTTCTCGGGCCCGCCCATGTAGGGGGAGATGTGGGAGTAGATCCGTGCGGGCTGGCGGCATTTGGCACGGCTCATGGGGCGGCTGAACTCATACATGTTGAATTCGGGAATGACCCCGGGCAGCAGGGTGTGGGTGGTCTCGCGCTTGTAATCTTCGTCGGTGTAGCTCGCCATGTAGAGGCCGATGGGACCGGCGGTGCAGAGCACCATGTCGGCCCAGTCCAGCGCCTTGTCGGCGGCGCCGAGGGGATCGCTGATCCCGGTCAGGGCCTCGGCCTCGTCCTCGTTCATCGCCAGCACGGTCACGTTTTCGGCGATGAAGTCGCGCCACCACTGGGGGTTTTCATCGATGACGAAACGGGTACCGAGGGTCAACACCACGGGCACACCGGCCTCGCGGGCATAGCGCACGGCGGTCATGGCCGCGTCCTTCATGGGGGTGCCATCGGCGCCACGCACCAGATAGGCGGTGATCACCAGGGCGGAGGCCTCCTTGATGATGGCCTCGGGGATGTGCGCCACATCCAGGTGATCCATCTTGCCGGCGTTGATGCCAAAGCTGCGCTCGCCCCCTTCGGTGATGAAGGTGAAGCAGCGGCCGACCGGGCCGTCCACCGGTTGCAGGTAGTCGAGGTTGACGCGAGAGGAGGTGTTGCACAGATAGCGGTAGGCGTAGCTGCCGATGCGGATATCCTGGCTCATGACCCCGAGCAGTATGGAGTGGGAATCCGCCAGCACGGAGTAGTTGTGCATGGTGTTGCCGATGGTGCCGCCGGCGAATTCGCTCACCACCATGTTGTTGGTCTTGAGCTCTTCGTAGACCCGTTCGGCCACGTCGTCGGAGATGAGCATGGAGTGGCCTTTGCTCAGGCCGTACCGGTTCAGGAAGTCTTCATCCACGTGAGCTTCGATGTCCACCAGGGTCTGATCGATGCCCACCACATAGGCCTTGCCCAATTCGGTGAGCTGGGGATTTTGCGGGATCAGAGGATCCCGCCTGTCGACCGGGAAGTAGTGTTTGGACTTGCGCTGACCGGGAAATTTCATGGCAATCTTCTGTGCTCTGGGGAAAAGAGGGGCGGGATTTTAACACAATCCGCCCCATCGAAAAGTCGCCCGCTTAAAATATGGGGTCAGTATAGACAAGGGCTGCAGAGAAAAACGTTTGACTGTGGCGGCATAAAAAAACCACCTCGATGACGGGTGGTTTTTAACAAATCAGCGTGTTGGGTTCTCAACCAAATGACAAACCCTGCACCAGGGCGAGCACCGAGAAGAGCCCGAGGGAGAGCCAGAAGAACAGGGTGCCAAACAGGCGCGGTTTGTTCGGCGCCTTGGGGATCTGGATACCGATGGCGTGCAGCACGCGCCCCACCAGCAACAGCATGCCCCCCAGATGCAGCCAGAGGGCGCCGACCCCTGCCAGCTCGCACAGGGCCATCAGCAGCAGGGTGAGGGGCACGTACTCGGCGAAGTTGCCGTGGGCACGGATGGCGGCCAGCATCTCGGGGGCTTCGCCCTCCCCTATCATCACCTTGAACTGGGCACGGCGCTTGACCACCCAGAAGGAGAGCAGCAAGAACAAGAGCCCCAGAAGACCGGCGTAGATCAGCGTGATATGCAGCATAAAGACAATCCTTGTGGTTGAAGATGAATCCCTAGACTTATGCCAGCTCGCGGCAGATCAGCGACACCATCATGCGAATGTGGGCCTGATCGCTGTTGAGCGCCGGGATGTAGTGGAACTGTTCTCCCCCCGCCTCGGTGAAGAGGTGGCGGTTCTCGACCTGGATCTCCTCCAGGGTCTCGAGACAGTCGGCGGAAAACGCCGGGCAGATCACATCGAGTCGCTTGACCCCCGCTTTGGCCAGCTCGGTGATGGTGGCATCCGTGTAGGGCTTGAGCCACTCCTGCTTGCCAAAGCGGGACTGGAAACTGGCGCTCCACTGCTCGGGGGCAAGGCCGAGCGCCTCTGCCAGCAGGCTGGCGGTGCGGCGACACTGGTGGCCATAGGGGTCACCCTCGTCTTCGCTGCGCTGGGGAATGCCGTGGAAGGACATCAACAGATGCTCCCCCTGCCCCTGCTGCTCCCACTGGCGGCGCACACTCATGGCGAGGGCCTGAATGTACTCCGGATGGTTGTGATAATCACGGATGAGCCGCATCACCGGCAGGTGACGTTCCCCTTGCATCACCCGCGCCCAGCCATCGAACACGGCGGCCGTGGTGCTGGCGGCATACTGGGGGTAGAGCGGCAACAGGATCACCCGGTTCACTCCCCGGGCCTTGAGGGCCTGCCAGCCATCGGCAAGGGAGGGGCTGCCATAGGTCATGGCGAGCACCACGGGCACATCCACCCCTTCCCGCTTGAGCTCCTGCTCGAGCGCCGCCCGCTGACGCTGGCTGATGGCCATCAGGGGGGAGCCCTCTTTGGTCCAGATCTGCTGGTAGAGCTTGGCGACCCGGGGAGCCCGCAGGGGCAGAATGACGCAGTTGAGCAGGGGTGACCACAACAAGCGGGGGATCTCGACCACCCGCGGATCGCTGAGAAACTGGCTGAGAAAGGCCCGCACGGCCGAGGCCGTCGGCGCGGTTGGGGTTCCCAGATTGACGAGCAAGATCCCGGTTTTCGTGGTCACGTTAGCTTCCTGTCGTGTTTGTCGTTCTTGTTATGATGCAAGAAAGGGCCCTGCATGGACCCTTGTCTCGAACTCGTTGGGGATCGAAGGAAAAATCAGCCCAGGATCGCCGCCAGTTGCTGGCTGACCTGATCCACCGGCTGGGTGCCGTCGATCTTGACGTAACGGGTGTTGCCCGCTTCGGCTTCTTTACCGTAGAAACCGATGAGCGGCGCAGTCTGCTGATGGTACACATCCAGACGCTTGCGCACTGTGGTCTCTTCGTCGTCGGCACGGATCACCAGATCCTCGCCGGTCACGTCATCCTTGCCTTCAACCTTCGGCGGGTTGAACACCACGTGGTAGGTACGGCCGGAGCCGGAGTGAACACGGCGGCCGCTCATGCGCTTGACGATCTCTTCGTCCGGCACGTCGAACTCCAGCACGAAGTCCACCACCACACCGGCATCCTTCATGGCTTGCGCCTGGGGGATGGTGCGCGGGAAGCCGTCCAGCAGGAAGCCGTTGGCGCAATCCGCTTGCGCGATACGTTCTTTGACCAGGCCGATGATGATGTCGTCGGAGACGAGCTGACCTGCGTCCATCACGGCCTTGGCCTTGAGGCCCAGCTCGGTGCCCGCCTTGATCGCCGCACGCAGCATGTCGCCGGTGGAGATCTGCGGAATACCGTGTTTTTCCATGATGAACTGAGCCTGAGTGCCTTTACCTGCACCCGGTGCTCCCAACAGAACAATGCGCATACACGCTCCTAATTGATTGGTTATTCAATTCTTGAGAAGGCAAAAAACTACACGGTTTCGCCCATTTTCACAAGCTTGCCCCGTGTGAGTGGCCACATTATCACCATGTGTTTGTGCTGGCACTACGACGAAAGACGCAAGGGCTGCACACAGAAAATGATTGAAAATGCAGCTAAATAGTGGTCTGGCCAGTCGCAACGACGCCAGCAAGCCAGCGTAAAAAAGCCCACTGCATGCAGTGGGCTCTTGGCTATCACGCCTGGAGTAGCAGGCGGTTGATGCGGGCGACGAAGCTCGCCGGATCGTTGAGGCCACCCTGCTCGGCCAGCTGGGCCTGTTCGTGCAGCAGGCTCACCCACTCACCGAACAGACTCTCGTCCTCGATGGTATCGAGCTTCTTCACCAGCGCGTGCTCCGGGTTGAGTTCCAGGATGTACTTCTGCTCCGGCACCGGCTGGCCGGCGGCGCGCATCAGCTTGATCATCTGGGTGCTCATGCCGTTGTCGTCGGTGACGATGCAAGAGGGGGAATCAGTCAGACGATGGGTGACGCGCACCTCCTTGATGCTCTCCCCTAGGCTCTGTTTGACCCGCTCCACCAGACCGGCGTTGGCCTTCTCGGCCTCTTCTTGCGCCTGTTTGGCAGCCTCGTCTTCCAGCTCGCCCAGATCCAGCTCGCCACGGGTGACGGAGACCAGCTGCTTGCCGTCGAACTCGGTCAGGTGGCTCATCAACCACTCGTCCACCCGCTCCCACATCAGCAGCACTTCGACGCCCTTCTTGCGGAAGATCTCGAGGTGCGGGCTGTTCTTGGCGGCGGCGAAGCTGTCGGCAGTGATGTAGTAGATCTTCTGCTGACCTTCCTTCATGCGGCCGACGTACTCTTCCAGGGAAACGGTCTGGGCTTCCCCTTCACCGGCGGTGCTGGCAAAGCGCAGGAGTTTGGCGATCTCTTCGCGGTTCGCGTAATCCTCGGCCGGGCCTTCTTTCAAGACGTTGCCGAACTCGCTCCAGAACTTGGCGTACTTCTCGCCATCCTCTTTCGCCAGCTTGTTCAGCATGGTCAAGACGCGCTTGGAGCAGGCCTTGCGCAGGGAGGCGGTGACCTTGTTGTCCTGCAAAATTTCACGGCTGACGTTGAGCGGCAGATCGTTGGAGTCCAGCACCCCTTTCACGAAGCGCAGGTAGGTCGGCATGAACTGCTCGGCGTCATCCATGATGAAGACTCGCTGCACGTAGAGCTTGAGACCGTGCTTCTGCTCGCGGTTGTAGAGATCAAAGGGCGCACGGGCCGGGATGTAGAGCAGGCTGGTGTACTCCTGTGCCCCTTCCACCCGGTTGTGGCCCCAGAGCAGCGGATCCTCAAAGTCGTGGGCAACGTGCTTGTAGAACTCCTGGTACTCCTCTTCCTTGATGTCTTTCGGATTACGGGTCCAGAGTGCGGTGGCGCGGTTGACCTGCTCCCACTCGCCCGGGGTGCCGACGATGGTTTCACCGTCTTCCTCCCGATCCGGGGTCCCCTCCTTGTACATCTCAACCGGCACGCTGATGTGGTCGGAGTATTTGCTGACCACGGAACGCAGGCGCCAGTCGTCCAGGAACTCCTCTTCCTCGGCACGCAGGTGCAGGATGACGTCGGTACCGCGCGTTTCCTTGGTCACGTCCGCCACGGTGAAGGAGCCTTCCCCTTCGGATTCCCACTGCACGCCCTGGCTGGCGTCAGTGCCGGCGGCACGGGAGATCACGGTCACCTTGTCGGCGACGATGAAGGCGGAGTAGAAGCCCACCCCGAACTGACCGATCAGCTGGGAGTCCTTGCCCTGATCGCCGGAGAGGTGTTTGAAGAACTCGGCGGTGCCGGACTTGGCGATGGTGCCCAGGTGTTCGATCACCTGGTCACGGGTCATGCCGATGCCGTTGTCCGAGATGGTCAGGGTCTTGTTCTCTTTGTCCACCACCAGGCGCACGCGCAGCTGGCCGTCGTTTTCGAACAAAGAGGCATCGGAAAGCGCCTTGAAGCGCAGCTTGTCCGCCGCATCGGAGGCGTTGGAGATCAGCTCGCGCAGGAATACTTCTTTGTTGGAGTAGAGGCTGTGAGCCATCAGGCTCAGCAGTTGTTTGACTTCGGTTTGAAAGCCGTGGGTTTCGGCGTGAACACTTTGGGTCATCGACCAATCCTCAAAAACGTCGGGTTGAACAGATTCCCAAGCTAGATGGGGGTGGCCTTGAAAATATCAAGGGGCAAGTGTGCAAACTTGCCCACTCGCCCCCCGTTGCGGGCTCAGCTGCCCATTTCTTGTACCGTCGCGGCTAGAGACGCTGGCGTCCCATCAGGGAGTGAGACAGCGTAGTGCCATCCACCAGCTCCAGCTCGCCTCCCACCGGCACCCCGTGGGCGATGCGGCTCACCGCCACCCCGGCGGCGCGGGCCATGTCGGCGATATACCAGGCGGTGGCATCTCCTTCGATGGTCGGGTTGGTGGCGAGGATCAGCTCCTCAATGGATTCGTCCTTCAGGCGGCGCTCCAGGATTTCCAGCCCCAGCTCCTCGGGGCCTATGCCGTCAAGCGGCGAGAGGTGCCCCATCAGCACGAAGTAGCGACCGGAAAACTGGCCGGTGTGCTCGATGGCGGCCACGTCTGCCGGGCTCTCCACCACGCACAAGAGACCGCTCTCCTCGCGCTTGGGGTTGGTGCAGATCTCGCAGCGCTCGTTCTCGGTGAAGGTACGGCAGTGGCTGCAGTGACCGATTTCGGTCAGGGCGCGGTTGAGCAGGGAGGCCAGACGCAGGCCGCCGCTGCGCTCGCGCTCGAGCAGGGTGAACGCCATGCGCTGGGCCGACTTGGGGCCAACGCCCGGCAGCACCTGCAGCGCCTTCATCATCTCATCGAGCAGGGGGCTGAATTTCATGGGGATATCCTTTGATGCCGCGCCGAAGGGATGAGTTCATCTGCGGCCATCGCGCCGCCCTCACTCATCCCGCCGGATCTCGTTTGTTGGCGCAGGACTATACCCGAGCCCGCCCCCTGCGCCAATGCCCGCGCCACAAGGGAGCGCCAATCAAGGGGCGTTATTCCAGCAGGATCCGCTGGCGGCCACAGTAGATCTCGGCCCGCCCGGGACGGCAGAAGCCCGCGAGGGTGAGTCCGGTCTGCTCGGCCTGTCTCACCGCGAGCTCGGTGGCAGCCGAGATGGCGAGCAGGATCTCGACCCCGGCGCTGGCACACTTTTGTACCATCTCGAAGCTGGCACGGCTGGTCACCAGGATGGCCCCATCGCGGCGACCATGGCGGCACAGGTATCCCACCAGCTTGTCCAGCGCGATGTGGCGGCCCACGTCTTCACGGATGGCGAGGATGTTGCCGGCCAGGTCCAGGTGCACGGCGGCATGGGTGGCCCCCGTGCTCTGCCCGAGCCGTTGCAGCGGACGCAGGGCCGTCAGCACCTTGTCTATCTGGTCGACAGCGAGGCGCTGGCTGTCTGGCAGCGGGGGGAGCGTGCGCACCACCTGATCCAGGCTCTCGCTGCCACAGATGCCGCAACCGGTACGCCCCGCCAGAGTACGTTTCTTCTCTTTCAGGCGGTGAACGCAGCGATTGGCCAGGGTGATGTGCAGTTCGATGCCCTGGCAGCCATCGACCTGCTCCATGTCGTGAATGTCGTGCAGGCCGTCGATGATCCCCTCCGTCAAGGAGAAGCCGATGGCGAAATCCTCCAGATCCGAGGCACTGCACATCATCACGCTGTGGGCGATGCCGTTGTAGACCAGCGCCACCGGTGTCTCGGCAGGCAGCAGCATGGCGCTGTCGGTGGTGACGCCATCACGGTGGTAGTGCACCACCTCGCGCTGACGGCTCAAGGGGTGCATATCATTGTTCTGCTCTGACAACATCCGCTCTGCCTTCAATCGAGAGTCTGGGGGGCTTTCGCCGAGATACCGAGCCGTTTCATCTTCGACAGCAGGGTGGTGCGTTTCATGCCGAGGCGCTGAGCGGCGCCCCGCTCCCCGGCGACGATGCCGTTGCACTCCTTCAGCGTCCGGATGATCTGTTCACGCTCGTCCTCGCCGTCCCCCTCCGAAGGAGGTGCGGTGCGCGCCGGTGCATCGAAGAGCACGCCGGCCGGTTGGTCATAGACCAGGGTCTCTATCTTGTGAAAGCCCTTGAGGGGCAACAGCTCGTCCGGGGAGAGGTTCAGCACGTGGCCACGGGTCATCACCACGGCCCGCTCGATGATGTTCTCGAGCTCGCGGATATTGCCGTACCAGGGGAGCGACACCAGCATCTTCATGGCATCGGCCGGGATGGACGTGATGGTGCGGCGCATCCGCTTGGCAATCTTCTTGATGAAGAAGTTGACCAGCAGCGGGATGTCCTCGCGGCGCTCGCGCAGGGGGGGAAGCTCGATGGGGAAGACGTTGAGTCGGTAGTAGAGATCGCTCCTAAAGCGCTTGGTCTTGACCATGGAGAGCAGATCGCAGTTGGTGGCCGCCACCAGCCGCACGTCGATGGGAATGGGGGTGCTGTTGCCCACCCGCTCCAGCTCGTGCTCCTGCAAGACCCGCAAGAGCTTGGGCTGCAAGTCGAGCGGCATGTCCCCCACTTCATCCAGGAACAGGGTGCCCTTGTGGGCCCGCTCGAAGCGGCCGATGCGCTGACTGAGGGCGCCGGTGAAGGCCCCCTTCTCGTGGCCGAACAAATCGCTCTCGATAAGACCGGTGGGGATGGCGGCACAGTTCACCTTCACCATCTCCTGCTCATGGCGCAGGCTCTGCTGATGGATGGCCCGGGCAATCAGCTCCTTGCCGGTGCCCGTTTCCCCCAGAATGAGCACGGAGCAGTCGCTCTGGGCCACCAGTTTCACCTTCTCCAGCACATTCGCCATGACGGCGCTCTGGTAGATGATGTTGGCAAAATCCCCCTCCGGGGTATCGGCCACCCGCAAGGTCTTCTCCCGGGCACCGTTGGTGTTGGAGATCTCCTGCTGCGCCTGCACGTTGTTCATGGCAATCGCCGTGCGGGCCGCCACCTGCTCCAGCAGGGAGATGTCGAGATCGGCGAAAAAATCCGCCGCCGGGTGGGAGAGGATCAAGACCCCCAGCAGGTTGCCCCGATAGCGCAGGGGCAGGATGCAGGAGCTGTGCGCATCGGGGGGCAGGATCTGGGAGCTGAAGCGGCAACCCGAATCGCAGCCGTGGCCCTGCTCACGATACACAAAGAAAGGCTCGCTGTGACCGAGCGCCCCCTGCAGGCAGTGTTTCTCGAAACAGGAGTGATTGATGATGCCAGGCTTATCGCTCTCGCGCTGATTCACCAGATAGCTCTTGAAACTGTCGGAGGTGGCGTTGTACTCCGCCAGACACAGGCTGCCGATGGCAAAATGATGCTGCAAGATGGTGAACAGGCTGCGGGGCAGCTCGGCGATTCGCACCAGCTGGAGCACCGCATTGGTGATGTCCACCAGGATCTTGCAACTGTCGCGTTCAAGGCGCAGGGAGTGGGCCTGCTCCAAGGTGCGTTCCTTGTCCTGCACGCTTTCCAATGCAATGGCGACGATGGCGGCAAGCTGGGTCAGCTTGGCCAGGGCCGCCATGGGGAAGGCGTCTTCCTCGGCACTGATGAACTCGATGCCCCCCAGGTGGCTGCGGGCCGTGGTGATGGGCAGTTGGCAATAGGATTGCAGGTCGTCATAGACGGGGGTGCTGGCAAGCCCGGCGCAGTGATTCACGAAGCTTTCCGCTGACAGGACCATGGCCTGCTCCCGGGAGAAATGCAGCTCCCCCTTCTGGCAGAGCAGCTGCTGCGGCCCCGCCTCCCCCATGTAGCAGAAGAGCCCCTCCTCCCCGCCGAGGTTCAGAATGAGGTTGACCCGGCTTACGTCGCCAAAGCAGCTGTCGATGTGGCTGAGCTTGGTGATGAAGTCGTCCAGGGTGACGGCGGAGAGCAGGGTCTTGGAGAGGGAAAGGAAGCCGTCATCCCAGATGGGGGAGATCTCGGTCAGCGGAATGGCATTCATGTTCAGCATGTAGGCCTCGCATACGCAGGGTATGGGAAAAGAGCGGGCACATTGCAGTGAGCAACGACGCAGAGCGATGTATTAGCCATATCCGTCAGATGTTATAATTAAGACTTAATGAATTAACACTTAATTATAAAAACAAACATCCATTGAAATAGCATCGAGCTGGTTTAGCGCATAATAACGGAGCATTCGCACCATGACAACGGCGCCACATCCTCACATTATTCGCCAGCCATTATTCTTGCGTGCCCGATAATATATTCAGCCACCGCTGACATATTTGACGACGATCAAGTCACCCTCAGGAGAGGTGCACCTGATAGCGATTGAACTTGAGCCCACCGAAAATGAACAGGGCGGACAACAGCTGGAAAGCCACTAGGATCAGGGTGATGTTGTCGGCCAGCTCCGCCGATACCGCCTGATGGGTCAGATAGAGCATCAACGCCGAGAGCCCCATCAGCAGGCTGTTGACCAGGGTGGTGGAGAGGAAGGCGATGAGCCAGGCCGCCTGCACGCTGAGGGCCGCCAGCACCATGCTCATGGCCAGACGCGCGGCGATGAAGCAGCCAAAAAAGCCAAACCCCAGCAGGAATATCATCTCGTCTTGCCATAAATAGCAGGCCACCCCGAATGACATCACCAGGAAATAAGCCGATACATAGCATATACCGAACGATACATTTAATTCATTTTTCATGACTGCCCCTTGTTCACTGAAAAAAGGGTGAAGGGATCAGGGCTCTGTAAACAGAGCCTGGATCCTCTTTAATTAGCGAGACTTACCCTTTGGCGGCGCTGCGCAATTTCGCCTTGAGCGCGCTGTATTCGGTCTGGACATAATTCTCCGCCTCAGACTGATTATCAATTCGCTCAATGTTAACCGCGCAGTACTTGTATTCCGGGGTATAGGAGACCGGGTCCACGTGCTCGATGGTGAGCTCGTTGCAGGCCCCGATCCACCACTGGTAGGTCATGTAGACCACCCCGGCGTTGACCCGCTCGTTGTAGTTCGCCCGGGTGATCACCTTGCCGCGCCGGGACGAGATCCAGACCAGAGCCTGATCTTTCACCCCCAGCTTTTGCGCATCGCTTGGGTGGATCTGCACATAGCCGGGCTCATCGGCCAGGGTCTGCAGCGCCGAGCAGTTGCCGGTCATGGAGCGGCAGGAGTAGTGACCCACTTCCCGCACGGTGGAGAGCACCAGCGGATAGTTTTCATCGGGCTGCTCCAGGGGGGGGCGCCACTCGGAGGCGATCAGCTGACCCTTGCCGCTCGGGGTGGTGAACACATTGCCCTCGAACAGGGTGCTGGTGCCCGGGTGATCCTCGGTCGGACAAGGCCACTGCACGCTCTTGAGATCCGCCATCTTGTCATAGCTGACCCCGGCGTAGAGTGGGCAGAGCGAGCGCATCTCGTCCCAGATCTGGTGGGTGTCCCGATATTCCATGGGATAACCCATGGCGGTCGCCATCAGGGAGAAGATAGCCCAGTCCGGCTTCACGTTGTCGGGCGGAGTCACCGCCTTGTAGAAGCGCTGGAAGCCGCGATCCGCCGAGCTGTAGACCCCTTCATGCTCGCCCCAACTGGTGGCGGGCAAGATGACATCCGCCATCTCGGCGGTCTGGGTCATGAAGATGTCCTGCACGATGACCAGCTCCATCCCCCCGAGGGTACGGCGGAACTGGGCCAGATCGGCTTCCGTCTGGGCCGGATCTTCCCCGAAGATGTAGAAGGCCTTGCACTTGCCCTCCTCCACCTTGTGACCCAGCTCCGTCAGACGGTAGCCCGGTTTCTGGGACAGGGATTCCACCCCCCAGGCCTTGGCGAACTTGGCACTGATGGCGGGATCGGCCACGGACTGATAGCCCGGGAACTGGTGGGGCAGCATCCCCATGTCGCAAGTGCCCTGCACGTTGTTCTGACCGCGCACCGGGCCGCAGCCGGTACCGCGCCGGCCGAAGTTGCCGGTGAGCAGCGCCAGCCCCGCGAGGCCCTTGACCACGTCCACCGCCTGACCGTATTGAGTCACCCCCATGCCCCACAGGATCATGGAGGCAGGGGACGCCGCATAGGTGCGGATGGCGGCGCGGATATCCGCGGCCTTGAGGCCGGTGATCCCTTCCACGTATTCCGGGGTGTACTTGGCCACCAGCGCCTTGTAGGTCTCAAAGCCCTCGGTGTAGTTGGCGACGAACTCCTTGTCGTAGAGGTTCTCGGCGATCAGCACGTTGCCAAAGGCATTGACCAACGCCATGTTGGAGCCGTTTTTGAGCGGCAGCCATTGATCGGCGATGCGGGCGGTTTCCACCATGCGCGGATCGCAAACGATCACTTTCGCCCCGTTGGCTTTTGCCTTCAGGATATGGCGCGCGACGATGGGATGAGAGTCAGCAGCATTGTAACCAAACACCAGCAGGCATTGGGTCTCTTGAATTTCGGGAATGGCGTTGCTCATGGCGCCATTGCCTACCGTTGTCTCCAGACCGGAGACTGAGGGGGCGTGTCACACCCTCGCGCAGTGGTCGACGTTGTTCGTCCCGATGACAGCACGCGCAAATTTTTGCATCACATAGTTGGCTTCGTTGCCAGGGCCGCGGGCCGAACCGGTGGTCATGATGGCGTCCGGGCCATATTTTGCCTTGATGGCCGACAGGCGGCTGCTGGCAAACTCGATGGCCTCGTCCCAGGAGACGGCTTCAAGCTTGCCAGCGCGCTCGCGGCGGATCATCGGGCTCTTGAGGCGCGGGGTCAGCAGGTTGGTGTCGTTGAGAAAATCCCAACCGTAGTAACCCTTGAGGCAGAGCTGCCCCTCGTTGGTACGGCCGTGGGCGCCTTCGGCCCCCACCACCTTGTCGTTGTCAACCAGCAGGTTGATCTTGCAACCGGTGCCGCAATAGGGGCAGACGGTAATGACTTTTTTCATGACTCACACTCTTGTTTGTTAACGAAAGATGGTCGAACGAATGGGCACATGGCCAATTGGCAGCGCGGAAGCATTGCAAAATACTGGATTGCCAGATAAATCCACTGCCACGGCGGCCATCGCGTCTCAGCGTCCCAGCCCTGCCAGCATGGCTTCGGCACTGGCCAGCTGTTTCTGACGATTCAGGTTATCGAGACTCTGCGGGGTCACCAGACGCAGCGCCTGGGTGGGGCACACCTCGACACAGGCCGGGCCCGCCTCCCGGTGGTTGCAGAGATCGCACTTGAGGGCACGGGCCTTGGTCTGCGGCCGCTTGAACAGCGCATCGGCGGCCGGGGCCACCTCCTGCACCACCACCGTCATGGCACCGTACGGGCAGGCCACCGCACAGGATTTGCAGCCGATGCAGCGCGCCTGATAGACCTTGACATAACCATCCTCGGTGACGATGGCGTTGTTCGGGCAGGCCTTGGCGCAGGGCTTGTCCTCGCACTGGCGACAGAGCACCGGGGTGGTCACCTTGCTGCCGACGATGACTTTCAGGCGGGGTTGAAAATAGCTGTCCCTGGAAACCAGGTGCCCATCCTCGATGGCCAGGTGCAGGCCGCTCTCCCGCTCCAGGGTGCCACTGCAGGACCCAGACTGGTGTGACACGGCGCAGGCCACCTCACAGGTACGACACCCAATGCAGAGACCGGGATCGGCAATCACGAAGCTGTTCATAAAAGAGGGATCCTAAATGGTTCGATACCGCCGGCTGGATCCCCCAGGACCCGGCCGGTCATCCCACTAGGCATTAATCAGACCAAGTCAGGCCAATCCCGCGATAAAATCCACAACCAACTGAAAATAAAGGATTAACACCATCATGCCTGGCCCCTTGCCTAGCCCCATGATGCTGACGAGCGGGGAACAAGACTGTGATCGACACGACAAAAGTGACGAGCTCGACACCCAGAGCCTCCCCTCTCCATCGAATGGGCCGACCGCTCGCCGACACAGGGACGAGGCATTGATGGCATGGCAACAAGAGGGATAAAAACAGCCTGGGCAGCCACAGGAGGGGACAAGACGCTGACCACAGCGTTTAGTTTTACTATCCACCAACTCAGAGTCGTAAAGAAAAATAGAACAAAAAAACAGCCTGGATTGACCCTGCGATTGAGCAGAAACAACGGCTAGGCAGGCTACGCCTCTATTTTTTGGAACGTCGCTTTTGGCTCGGCTTATCCATCAAAGGCTCAGTCTCGTATCGCTGTGACGATTAAGGTGTCATTCGCCCGAAGGCAAACATGCTTAAAGCAGGCTATACGGGGTCTAGCCTGCTTGAGATGAGGATGATTACTGCTTGACTGCGAGCAGTACGGCGGAGGCTTTCACCAGCGCCAATACCCGAGCGCCGGCAACGAGTGTCATCTCTTCGCTGGCGTCGTTGGTGATGACCGAAGTCAGCTCAAAGCCGGCGTCCGTCTTCACCTGCACGGTGCTGTTGACCGCCCCCGGCTGCACCGCGCTGACGGTGCCCGGATATTGGTTGCGGGCGGAGAAGCGCAGCCCGCACTCTTCCGAGGCCAGCATGACCCAGGGGGCCTTGATCAAGGCGATCACCTCTTTGCCGACATTGAGCCCCAGCGCCTTCTGGCTGCTTGCCGTCACCACGGCCACCAGACTGGCGCCCCCCGCAAGGATGATTTCCACTTCATCGTTCACCGCCCCTGAGTTCACCGCAGAGACTTTTCCCTGTAACTGGTTTCGGGCTGATACGGCCATACAACACTCCTGTTTTGCTGGATTGGGGCACTCATCATGATCGTCTCTGACGGCATATTCAACCGGCACTGCCAAGCGCCACCATCACCACGGTGCAGCCCGGCTGTCTGTTTTTATCCCCTGTCGAGCGCCTCGTCACAAGTGACGAACGTCACACTTCGACACGGGCCCATGCTTCTCACCCTGCTGTGACAGCCAATAAAATCGCGATAAAAAACATAATCTTACTTTCATTTTACGCTGCAACCCCAAGCTGGCCCGCATTTTGCCAACCACCCCCTACTTTCTCCGTTCGCGACACGACAAGGTAGGCTATGAACCGCTTCGTTATCGCTGATCCCAAACTTTGTATCGGTTGTGGCACCTGTATGGCCGCCTGTTCCACCGTCCACAAGGCCAAGGGTTTGCAACAGGCCCCCCGATTAACCGTCATGCGACACGAGCAGGCCACCATGCCGGTTCAATGTCGTCACTGTGACGATGCCCCCTGCATCAAGGTCTGTCCGGTCGAGGCCATCGCCCAGACCGGCGATGCGGTGCAACTCAATGAGTCGCTCTGCATCGGTTGCAACCTCTGCGCCGTGGCCTGCCCGTTTGGCGCCATCCAGAGCGGCGGCAGCCGTCCGCTCGCCATGGCCAACAGCTATGACACCTATATTCCCTGCTCGGTACGCTCCAGCAACCCGGCCACCTCGGCGGGGCTGAGCTGCTTTGGGGAAGACTTGCTGAGCTGGGAGCCCGGCGTGCGATCCATTGCGGTCAAATGCGATCTCTGTGCGTTTCGCGAGGATGGCCCGGCCTGCATCGAAGCCTGCCCCTCCCAGGCCCTGAGCCTGGTCAACGACAGCGTCAGTGCCAAACAGGCCCAGACTCGTCGCCTGCAGGCGGTAGCGGCTCACCCCGAGCTGGCCTCCGCCTTTGCCACCGCGGCCCTGGCCGCCGACACCCGACAGGGAGAACGCTGATGTTGCCTTCATGGATCACGGGCATGTTGATGCTCTTTGCGCTGGGTGCCGCGGCGGGCTTCCTGCTGCAAAAACAGGGGGGGCTCGCCAATCGCCTCAATAGCGGTTTCGCCCTGCTGGGGTCGCTCGCCGGTGTGGTGGTCGCCGTGCAAGCCCTCGCCTTCGGCGAGACGATAGACGGCCAGCTCTGGCTGCTGGGCTCGGTACACCTCGGCTCTTTTTATCTGGACACGCTGGCCGCCCTGATGCTGCTGGCGGTCACCCTGGTGGGCACCGCGGTCTCCCTCTACTCCTTTGCCTATATCAAGGAGTACGAGGGCAAGGGGGATGTCACCATCGGCGTGCTGATGAACCTCTTCCTGCTCGCCATGACCGGCATGGTGCTGGCCGACAACGCGCTGGGCTTTTTGCTCTGCTATGAACTGGTGACGCTGACCAGCTACTGGCTGGTCAAGACCAACCCGGCCGCCGCCAAACAGAGTCGGCTTTACCTTGTGATGAACCACATCGGCATGGTGCTGGTGCTCGCCACCTTCTGGCTGCTCTGCCAGCGTAGCGGCAGCCTGGAGTTCAGCGTCCTGCGCGAGCAACACCTGGCCGGGCCCCTCGCCTCTTTGGTGTTCCTGCTCAGCTTCTGCGGCTTTGGCCTGCGCGCCGGTTTCGTGCCCCTGCACGGCTGGCTGCCGGTGGCCGAACCGGTTGCCCCCTCCCATATCTCGGCGCTGATGTCCGGGGTCATGGTGAAGCTCGGTCTGTTTGGCATCTTGCGGGTCGGCATCGATTTTCTCGGTGCCAGTCAGCTCTGGTGGGGCTACATGGTGCTGATCTTCGGCGCCAGCTCGGCGGTGCTCGGGGTGCTGTTTGCGCTCGCCGAGCACGATCTCAAGCGCCTGCTCGCCTACCACACGGTAGAGAACATCGGCATCATCCTGATGGGGATGGGGATCGGCATGATTGGTCTTGCGAGCCAGCAACCGACCCTGGTGGTGCTGGGGCTGCTCGGGGCGCTCTATCACCTGCTCAATCACGCCATCTTCAAGAGCCTGCTGTTCATGGGCACCGGCTCTGTGATGTTCCGCCTGCACACCCGTGACATGGACAAGATGGGGGGGCTGGCCAAGCTGATGCCCTGGACGGCACTGGCGTTTCTCATCGGCGCCATGGCCATCTCGGCGCTGCCGCCACTGAACGGCTTCGTCAGCGAATGGTTCATCTATCAGTCCCTGATCACCATGACCAGGCTCGGCACCTCCATCGTCGCCCCCCTCGCCGTGGTGATGCTGGCGGTGACCGGCGCCATGGCGGTGATGTGCTTCGTCAAGGTGTACGGCATCTGCTTTAGCGGCGCACCGCGCAGCGAAAAAGCGAGCCAGGCCCGGGAAGTGCCGGGTGCCATGGTAGCGGGGACCCTGCTGCTGGCCGCGGTCTGTCTGGTGCTGGGCCTCGGCGCCCCCTGGATTGCCCCCCTGGTCAACGGCTACGGCCAGGCCCTCGTTACCGCTCACCTGGCAAGTTCAGTGACCAGCACGGTGGCAACCGGTGCGACCCTGATCCCGCTCGATAACAGCCAGGCGATCCTCTCCCCGCCGGTCATTGCCATCACCTTGTTCGGCCTCTTCCTCATCCCGCTGCTGGTACTGGCCCTGTTCAAGGGACCCAAGCCGGGTCGCCGTCACGCCGGTACACCCTGGGCCTGTGGTTACGCCTACGAGGAGCGCATGAGCCTCACCTCGGGGGGCGTCACCCACACCCTGCGCCGCCTCTGTGCACCGCTCTATCGCAAGCAGCCGAGCCTGGATCTCGCCAGCGCCCTGACCGGGGTGAGCGAGGCCCCCTCCCGCACGAGCCTGGTGCTGCATGCCCTGGTGCTGGTGCTCTTTATCCTGATGGCCGTAGGAGTCTGATCATGGCTGTTCTTGAAATGCCGAGCTGGGGCATGGTGGCCCTCGCCCTCACCCAGGCCCTCGCCATGTTGGCCCTGGCCCCCCTCGCCACCGGTTTCAACCGCGTGCTGCGGGCCAGGATGCACTCGCGCCAGGGGCCGGGACTGCTGCAGGATTACCGGGATATCGCCAAGCTCCTGCGTCGCCAGGAGGTGACCCCGGAGCCCGCTGGCATCATCTTCAACCTGACCCCCTCCCTGCTCATCGCGGCGTTGCTGCTGGTGGCCATGGCACTGCCGACCCTGACCCGGGAGTCCCCCTTCCCCATCGCCGGGGATCTCATCACCGATATCTATCTGTTCGCCATCTTCCGCTTCTTCTTCTCCCTCTCCGGGCTCGACAGCGGCAGCATGTTTGCCGGGATGGGTGCCCGCCGCGAGCTGACCCTCGGCATCCTGGTCGAACCCATACTGGTGCTCTCCTGCTTCGTCATGGTGATGATGGTGGGCAGCTCGGATCTCGGTAACATCAGCACCTATGTGGCGACCCAGCCCCTGGCCGCGCCCATCGCCACCCTGCTGGCGGGAGCCGCCTGCGCCTTCGCGGTCTTCGTGGAGATGGGCAAGCTGCCCTTTGACTGCGCCGAGGCCGAACAGGAGCTGCAAGAGGGGCCGCTGACCGAATACTCGGGAGCCGGGCTCGCCCTGTTCAAGCTCGGCATCGGCCTCAAGCAACTGGTGGTGGTACAGCTCTTCCTCGCGATCTTCCTCCCCTTTGGCAAGGCGACCGGCGACAGCCTGCCCGCCCTGGCGATGGCCGCGCTCATCCTGCTGTGCAAGCTGGTCATCGTCTTCACCCTCGCCGGCATCATCGAAAACGCCATGGCCCGCACCCAGTTCGTGCGCACCCACAGGCTGACCCGCTATGGCTTAGGGATAGCCCTCCTGGCCCTGCTCGCCTACCTGGTCGGAGTCTGAATCATGGCCGCCTTCCTCCCTTTTTCCGCTTTTAACGAGACAACAGCATGACCATCGCCATCTCAGATCGCATCGGCCGCGACTATATCCAGCAGTTGCGACAGCAACTGCCCCACGCCATCACCGACGAGCAGTGGCAAACCGCCGATCAGGCCACCCTCACCGTCAAACCCACGGATCTGGTGGCCCTCACCAGCATCTTGTTCCACAAACTCGGCGGCTGGCTGTCGGTCTCCTTTGCCAATGACGAGCGCAGCCTGAACGGCCACTTCGCGGTCTATCACGTCTTCTCCATGGAGGCCGAGACCAAGAGCTGGATCACCGTCAAGGTACTGGTCAACGCCATCGAGCAGGAGTACCCCTCCATCACCCCCACCATACCGGCGGCGGTCTGGGGGGAGCGGGAGATCCGCGACATGTACGGCCTGCGCGCCGTCGGCCTGCCGGACGAGCGTCGGCTGGTACTGCCGGATGACTGGCCCGACGACATTCATCCCCTGCGCAAGGACGCCATGGACTATCGCCAGCGCCCCATGCCCACCACGGAGACCGAGACCTACCCCTTCGTCAACGAGCTCGGCAGCGATGCCAACCGCATCGTGCCGGTAGGGCCGCTGCACATCACCTCGGACGAGCCGGGTCACTTTCGGCTGTTCGTCGATGGTGAGGACATCATCGACGCCGACTATCGGCTGTTCTATGTCCACCGCGGCATGGAGAAGCTGGCCGAGACCCGCATGGGCTACAACGAGGTGGCGTTTCTGACGGATCGGGTGTGCGGCATCTGCGGCTTCACCCACAGCGTCGCCTACACCACCTCGGTGGAGAACGCCATGGGTATCCCGGTGCCGGAGCGGGCCAAGATGATCCGCGCCGTGCTGCTGGAGGTCGAGCGCCTGCACAGCCATATCCTCAACATCGGGCTCTCCAGCCACTTCACCGGTTTCGATACCGGCTTCATGCAGTTCTTCCGGGTGCGGGAAAAATCCATGACCCTGGCCGAACTGCTCACCGGCGCCCGCAAGACCTATGGCCTCAACCTCATCGGCGGGGTGCGCCGGGACATCTTCAAGGAAGATCGCATCAAGGGTGCCCAGCTGGTGCGCGAACTGCGTGATGAGCTCAAACCCCTGGTGGCCATGCAGCTCGACACCGCCAACATCTCCTCCCGTCTGGTGGGGGTGGGCAAGCTGGACCCGCAAGTAGCGCGGGATTTCAGCTGCGTCGGCCCCATGGTGCGGGCGAGCGGCTTCAAGCGCGACGTGCGCCGGGTCCACGATTTTGCCGCCTACCGGGAACTCCCCATGGAGATCCAGAGCCTCGCCGGTTGCGACGTGCAATCCCGGGTGCTGGTGCGCATCCACGAGCTCTACGACTCCCTGGACATGATTGAGTTCGGCCTCAACCACCTGCCGGAAGGCCCGCTGCTCACCGAGGGCTTCACCTACCAGCCGGGCAAGTTTGCCCTGGGCTTCACCGAGGCCCCCCGGGGGGAGAACGTGCACTGGAGCATGACCGGCGACAACCAGAAGCTGTTCCGCTGGCGCTGCCGCGCCGCCACCTACGCCAACTGGCCGGCCTTGCGCTACATGCTGCGGGGCAACACGGTGGCGGATGCGCCCCTCATCATCGGCAGCCTGGATCCCTGCTACTCCTGCACCGACCGGGTCACCCTGGTCGACCCGAAGAAGGGCAAGTCCACCGTGGTCTCCTACAAGGAGATCGAACGCTACGGCATCGACCGCAAGCACTCTCCGCTCAAATAAGGGGTCACCATGATCAAGCTGTTCAAGACCATCCTCAAGGCGGGCACCCCGGTGGCGAAATACCCCTTCGCCCCCTTCGAGGTGAACCGGGACTTTCGCGGCAAGCCCGAACACCAAGCGGATCAGTGCATCGCCTGCGCCGCCTGCACCAAGGCCTGCCCGGCCAACGCCCTCATCATGGAAGTCGACATGGAGAGTGGCGAGCGACGCTGGGAGCTCTCCATGGCGCGCTGCATCTTCTGCGGCCGCTGCGAGGAGGTGTGCCCGACCCACGCCATAACCCTCTCCCCGAATTTCGAGCTGGCGGTAACCAACAAGGCCGATCTCTATGAGGAGGCCCGCTTCCCCCTGGCCCCCTGCGAGCTGTGCGGCACCTTCTTCGCCCCCGCCAGACTCGTCGCCCTGGTGGAAGATACCCTCGCGCAAGCGGCCAAGCCGCTGGCCTACCCACAGCGGTTGCACCACTGCCCCGAGTGCAAACGCAAACAGAGCATGCTGCATCAACCGATCCGGCCGGATGCCCAACAGGAGTGGATGAAATGAGCCAAATCAAAGGCATAGAACCGGTCGTCGGCGATGCCCATAGCCGGGCCGTGCCGCTCGCGCAGGATCCCGAGCTCGCGCGCCTCAAGAAAACACTGCTCAAAGACATTCGCCGATCGGCCTACGTCTACCGGGTGGATTGCGGCGGCTGCAACGCCTGCGAAATCGAGATCTTCGCCACCATCACCCCAGTGTTCGATGCCGAGCGTTTCGGCATCAAGGTGGTCGCCTCCCCGCGCCACGCCGATATTTTGTTGTTCACCGGCGCCGTGACCCGGGCCATGCGGGTACCCGCCCTGCGCGCCTATGAAGCCGCCCCGGATCCCAAGATCTGCATCGCCTACGGCGCCTGCGGCTGCGACGGCGGCATCTTCCACGATCTCTACTGCGTCTGGGGCGGCACCGACAAGATAGTGCCGGTGGATGTCTATATCCCCGGCTGTCCCCCCACCCCGGCGGCGACCATCTACGGCTTCGCGGTGGCGCTGGGTCTGCTCGAGCAGAAACTGAAGGCCACCAGCCACGAGGTCAAACCGGGCGAGCGGGTCGAACTGCGCCACACCGGCATCCCGAGCGAGATCCGGGTGATGATAGAGCGGGAGGCGCGCCGCATGGCGGGCTACCGTCAGGGGCAGATCATCGCCGATGAGTTCATGGCGCTGCTCGAAGGCGCGACCCAGCAAGACGTGGACCTGCGCATCCAGGGCTATCTGCAACAGCACGACGACCCACGCCTCTCCGAGATCGTCAACAACCTGGCGAGCGCCTGCCTCAACCGGGGTGCGGGCAAGAGAGAGGTCGCCCATGGCTGATCAGGTCTTCTTCTATCGCCTCTCCCGCAAGTTCGTGGACGAACAGTTCGACGTGCCCGAGGAGGCGAAAGAGGTGATGTACTACAGCCTCGCCATCGGCCACCACCTTGGGGTCGTCGACTGCCTGCGCGCCGATCTCACCTGCCCTCTGGCGGGCTATCGGGACTGGGTAGGGAAACTGCCGGCGGGCAGCGAGGCAAGGCGCAAGATGGAGGGCTTTCTCACCTTTGGCGAGATCACCGTCTATCGCGATCACTGCCACATGCTGGCCTGCGCCTTCGACCGGCTGCGCAAGGCCGAAGGGCTGCTCGACGAGCAGGAGCTGGGCTGGACCGACACCTTCATGGACCAGCTCACCGCCCTCTATAACGATCCCCATATGTACCTGATGGTAAGGAGCCGCTGATGGGCTGCAATCTTGTGTTGACCGTGGGCAATACCATGATGGGGGACGACGGTGCCGGCCCTTATCTGGCGGAAAAGTTGCAGGCAAGCCCCCTGCCCGGTTGGGAGATCATCGACGGCGGCATCGCGCCGGAGAACATGGTGCATCGGGTGCGGGCGCTGCAACCGGATCGCATCGTACTGGTGGACGCCGCCGAGATAGGCGAGAAGGCGGGCACCCTTAAGGTGATCCCCCCCGACACCATTGCCGACATGTTCATCTTCTCGACCCACAACATGCCGCTCAATTTCCTCATCGACGAGCTGAAGACCTTCGTACCCGAGGTGATCTTCGTCGGGGTGCAGCCGGCCATCGTCGCGTTCTCCTTCCCCATGACCGAGATGGTGAGCGGCGCCATGGATTATCTTCACCAGCATCTGGACGCGGCCCAGGATACGGCGCGATTAATAAAACGCTTTGCCCAATGGAATATTCAAAATAGCGAGAAATAAAGCCCGGCGCACTATCAAAAATAATTCTCACTTCATTTCACCCCAGCCTGTTGCGACAATAAAAACTTCGGGCTAACTGCGCCATGTTTGATATAAAACAACGCTTGTGGAGATACATGGAAAAATGGCCGAATAACGGGATTTCATGACCAAAAAAGCGTTGCCAGTCACAAAAAAGTGCCACAAAATGGCGGCCTCAGTGGAAGTTGATGGGGTCTGGTGGCCCTCCCGGTCTTCAAAACCGACGTGAGCCGAGAAGGCTTTGGCAGGTTCGATTCCTGCCTCTTCCGCCACTTTTTATATATTGGATGAATAGACGACACACCGCTTGCTAATATAATCCGACGAATACTCCTCTTAACCTGATTCAATTATCCAGACTGGATGTTTATTGATTTTGGGTAAGAAGCGTCATCGCGGAAATAACCGACTCCTTCGGTCAAGTTATCGGTCAACCGGTGTGCCTTCGTCAGCACAATCCGGGTAACTCCATGCCGAACCAGCCTCAGGCGCCAGCCACCGACCATCAATGCACGCCCTCCCAGCCGCAGGCTAACTGTCGCCTGCCCCAGGTGGAGCAGTTGCTGCAACAAGCCTTTCTCGCCCCCTATATCGCATCCTTGAGTCGTCCCCTGGTGACCCAGGCGGTGCGCGATACCTTGAACGACCTGCGCCAGCGCGAGGGCTTTCGCACGACTGGCATGAACCCCGCCAGCCTGGAGGCGCAGATCGTCGCCCGCTGCCAGCGCCTGGTGCGCCAGCGCCAGACCCGGATCATCAACGCCACCGGCACCCTGGTGCACACCAATCTGGGGCGCTCGCCGCTCAATGCCCAGCTGTGGGACGAGGTGCGTGAACTCAACACCGGTTACAACAACCTGGAACTGGATCTTGCCACCGGCAAGCGCGGTGGGCGCAAGGGGCTGATCGCCCCCCTGCTCGCCAGCCTGACCCAGGCCGAAGATTCCCTGGTGGTGAACAACAACGCCGCCTCCCTCTTCCTGCTGCTGCAAGAGATGGCCAAGGGGCGCGAGGTGATCGTGTCGCGGGGCGAGCAGATCCAGATCGGCGGCGGCTTTCGCATCCCGGACATACTCGCCCTCTCCGGCGCCACCCTGGTCGAGGTGGGTACCACCAATATCACCACGGCGAAAGATTACCTCGATGCCATCACGGATCAGACGGCCCTGGTGCTGATGGTGCACAGGTCGAACTTCGCCATTCGCGGCTTCACCGAATCCCCCGACATCGGCGAGGTGGCCCGCGCCCTGCCGGATCACATCGTGCTGGCGGTGGATCAGGGCTCCGGCCTCACCACCGAGACCTTCGCACCGGACGAGACCTCGGTGCGCCAGTACCTCAAGGCGGGGGCGGATCTGGTCTGCTACTCCGGCGACAAGCTGCTGGGGGGACCCCAGTGCGGCATCATCGGCGGCCGAGCCGACCTCATCAAGCGGCTGGAAAAACACCCCATGATGCGCACCTTCCGCCCGAGCCGCATCGTCTACTCCCTGCTCGAGCGCTTGCTCATCCACAAGCTCAACAAGTCTCCGACTGGCGAAGGGGTCGCCCAGCGCACCCTCTCGGATCCTGCCGCCATGCAGGAGCGGGCCGAGCGACTGATGGGCGCCCTGCCCGGTTGCTTCGTGCAGGTACAGGCCCAGCTGGTGGTGGGGGGCGGCACCTTGCCGGACGAGTTCTACCCCGCCCCGGCGCTGGCCTGCCTCGACCCTCGCCCCGCCCAGCAGCTGCTCGACGCCCTGCGGGCATTGCCGGTGCCGGTGATCGCCACCGTGCGCCAGCAGCAAGTGCTGCTCAACATGGCCTCCTTGCTGGAAGAGGATATGGAGGTGCTGATTTCCCAGTTGAAAACGCTGATAAATGCCGTTCAATGCAATGAAAACACCACAGAATCGTCCCAGGCCAGCCATCCCCTGAGCATCTCGAACGAGGCACGCTGATCCCATGAGCTCCTATCGCGCCGTCATCGGCCTCGCCGGCCACGTGGATCATGGCAAGACCCTGCTGATCCAGGCTCTCACCGGCATCATCACCGCCCGCGCCCACGAGCAGGCCATCGGCATGACCCAGGATCTCGGCTTCGCCCACTTCGACGACGGGTTGGGCAATACCATAGGGGTCATCGACGTGCCCGGTCACGAGCGTTATGTGCGCAACATGGTGGCGGGGCTCTGGAGCCTGGATCTGGTGCTCTTGGTGATTGCCGCCGACGAGGGCTGGATGCCCATGACCGGCGATCACCTGCGCCTGCTCAAGGCCATGGGGGTGCCGCGCCTGCTGGTGTGCATCAACAAGTGCGATCTGGTGAGTCCGGTTGAGCTGGCCCAACTGGAAGAACAGTTGCTGGAGCGGGTGATGGACGAGAGCGGCATGGTGCCGGACATCGTCTGCGTCAGCGCCAAGAGCGGCCATAACATAGGCATGCTGCACACCGCCATCGTGCGCCAGCTGGCGGATGTGGCAGCAGTGCAGGCCGCCCGCGAGCAGCTGCCCCCCCGCCTCTATGTGGACAGGGTCTTCACCGCCAGCGGCACCGGCACCGTGCTCACCGGCACCCTGCAGCAGGGGTGCCTGCGGGTGGGGGACAAGCTGCGCCTTTACCCCGCTGGCCGTGAGGTGCAGGTGCGCTCCCTGCAGGCCTATCACCGACAGGTCGACGAGATTGGCGCCGTCTGCCGGGTGGCGGTGGGGCTTAAAAAAGTGCCCCACAAGGAGGTGGCTCGCGGCCACTGCCTCGCCAGCGCCAGCGGGCACTGCCTGGGTGGCGAGGATGGCCCCGCCGCCGCGACCCAGCTCATCGTGCGACTCGAGGAGGATGCTCGGCCGGTGCGAGAGCGGCGCAACCGGGAGGTGGAAGTGGCCCTCGGCAGCTGGCACGGCCGTGCCCAGCTGGTCTATCTTCGCGCCGCCGAGGCCGATGACCAGCCCGAGCTGGCGCGCCTTCGCTTTGCCAGCCCCCTTCCCTGCTTCTTCGGCCAGCCCCTTGCCATCATCCGCCACGGCAGCAGCGAATTGCTGCACGGCGCCCGCATACTCTGGTGCGGCGACGTTCATCCGGCCAGGCGCAGGGCGCTGCACCATCTGCTGCGAGCCCTGCCCCGGGATCTCGCGGGCCACAGCCCCGCCCGCTTGCAACTGGCGCTCAGCGGGCATGCCCTCGCCAGCGCGTTCGATGCCCTGCCCCCGGATGCCGAGCCTCTGGGGGAGTGGGTCGTCAACCCGGGCTGGCTTGCAGATGCCCTCACGGCCGTGGAAAACGCCCTCGATACCGAACCCATGAGCGCTGCCGAGCTGGCCAACCGGTTGCAGGTAGCCCCGGCCCTGATCGGCTTGCTGCTGCAACGGCTCAAGGGAGCGCAGCGTATTCGCCTGCACCACGACAAGTGGCAACGGGGCGATGGCGAGTCGGAAGATGATCTCGGGGAAGAGGCGCTGCTGGTGCTCAAACTGGTGCGAGATCAAGGCAAGGAGGGCTATGAGCCCGGTAAACTGGGCCCCGGCGGCGTGGCCATAGACCCCGTGCTCAAGCTGCGCCTGCCACAGGGTTTGCAACAAAAGGGCGCACTGCCGAAGCAGTTGCGCAATCTGGCGAGACTCAAGTACCTGGTACAGCTGGAAGGCCCCATCTACTACGATGCCGCGCTCTATCAACAGATGGTTCAGGCCGTGCTGGCAGGCCAGCAGGTGGGGGATCTGATCGACATGGGATCACTGAAAGAGAGAGTCGGGCTGTCGCGCAAATACGCCATCCCGTTCTGCCTTCGCATGGAGATGGATGGCTGGCTCAGGCGGGAAGAGAACGACCGGCGGGTACTGCGCCTGCCCGCGAACGCGCCGCGACCTTGCGAGGCGCAGCCATGAGTCAGCAGCCAGACACGTCCCGCCTGCGCCGCGAGTTTCACCTCGACGGCATCGTGCAGGGGGTGGGGTTTCGCCCCTTCGTCTATGGTTTGGCCCTGCGTCACGGCCTCACCGGCTATGTGCTCAACGACGCCAACGGTGTCACCATCGGGGCCGAGGGTGCCCCCCAGGCGCTGGCCGCCTTTGCCCGTGAGCTACGGGAGCTGGCGCCACCGCTGAGCCGCATCGACCACTTCGGTGAGCGGGCGCTTTCCCTTGACGATGACCCCGACTACGACGGCGCCTTTCATATCCGGGCCAGCGAGCAGCAAAGCGCCGCCACCGTCGCCATCTCGCCGGATCAGGGGATGTGCGAGGCCTGCGCCCGGGACATCGCCAATCCGGCGGATCGCCACCATCGTTACCCCTTCACCAATTGCACCCACTGCGGCCCGCGCTACACCATCATCCGCCGTCTCCCCTACGACAGGCCCCACACCGCCATGGCGAATTTCGCCATGTGTCCGCACTGCGCTCGCGCCTATGAGGATCCACTGGACAGGCGCTATCACGCCCAGCCGGTGAGCTGCCCCGCCTGTGGCCCGCAGCTCACCTGGCGTGCAGGCAGCGGGGATGCCCTGGCCGAGCGAGAGGATGCCCTGCAAGCGGCCGCCCGGGCCCTGCAGGCCGGTCAGCTTGTCGCGGTCAAGGGGATGGGGGGCTATCACCTGATGTGCGATGCCCGAAACGAGCAGGCCGTGGCACGGCTGCGCCGACTCAAACGCCGCGAGCGCAAGCCGCTGGCGGTGATGATGGGCTCTCTCGACGAGGCCAGGTTGCACGTGGATGGCGGCGCAGAAGAGTGGGCACTGTTCAGCTCCCAGCCCAGACCCATCACCTTGCTTTGCAAGAAACCATCGAGTGAGCAGCCCGCCAGGACGCTGCCACTGGCCGAGGGCATCGCCCCCGGCATCCCCTATCTTGGCGTCATGCTGCCCTACACCCCCCTGCACCAGTTGCTGCTGGAGGCCTGCGCCATCCCACTGGTGGCCACCAGCGCCAATGGTCGCGGCAGCCCCATTCTCATCGCGGGCGAGGCGGTGGTTGCCGAGATGGGTCCCCAGATAGACGGTATCCTGGATCACGATCGCCCCATCCTGCACCCCTGCGACGACAGCCTGGTGCAGTGGGCGGGGGGACGGCAGCAGACCCTGCGGCTGGCCCGCGGTTACGCCCCCAGCACCCCCAGCCTGAAGGAGGCGGTACAGCAATCCGTGCTGGCGGTGGGGGCCCAGCAGAAGAATCAGCTGGCGCTCGCCTTCGGTCGCCAACGGATCTACAGCCCCTATATCGGGGATCTGCACAGCCTGCCGATGCAGCAGCACTTCGAGCAGACCCTGGAGACCTTCCGCACCCTCTACGACCTCAAACCCAGTACCCTGGTATCGGACCGCCACCCCGGTTATCTCAGCCATCGGTGGGCCAAAGACTATTGCGCGGCAGAGGGGGCGACTCACCTCGAGGTGCAACACCACCACGCCCATTTGCTAGGGGTGATGGCGGAGCACGATATGACAGGCCCTGTGCTGGGCTTTGCCTTCGACGGCACCGGCCTGGGTGACGATGGCACCCTCTGGGGGGGCGAGCTGCTGCTCGCCGACGTGCGAGGATTTGAGCGCCTCGCCCACCTCAAGCCATTTCGGCTGATCGGCGGCGAGGCTGCCATCCGCAAGCCGGTGCGCCAGCTGCTCGGCCTGCTGTTCGAATCCCTGTCGCCCGATGAGATAGTCGCCCTCGGCATTCCGGCGATCAATCAACTGCCCGCAGAACAAATCAGCAATCTGCACCAGCTCTGGCGCCTGGGCCGCAATGCCCCCCATACCAGCTCCATGGGCCGGCTGTTCGATGCCGTGGCCGCCCTCTTGGGGCTCATCGACACCCCGGATTACGAAGGGGAAGCCGGGCTCTTGCTGGAGGCGGCGGCCCTGCGCCTCACCCCGGATGCCGAACCCTGGCCCCTGCATTTTGCAATCACCGAACAGGCCGGCTGCCCCTTGCAGATCGACTGGACGCCGCTCATTGCCGAGTTGCTCGGGCAGCGCAATGAAGTACCGGTGGCGAACCTCGCCGCCGGCTTTATCCACGCCATCGCTGAGCTTGTGACCGCCCTGGCCGCACGCTTCCCCGCCCATCCGGTGGCGCTGGGGGGCGGCGTCTTCCAGAATCGCGTGCTGATGGACTGGCTAATCCCCCACCTCGACGCAGCCGGGCGCGAAGTCTTGACCAGCCAGACCCTGCCCCTCAACGACGGCGGCATCGCCGCGGGCCAGCTCTGGTTTGCCATCCATCATCTTGCGCAAGGGCCCTGCGCCCTGCCCGCCGTGTCGGAGTCCTGAATCCATGCCCTTTCCTGCCCACGGCGACAAGCGCCAGCCTTGGCTTGCCACCTCTCATCTTGCAGCACAGAAAGGTGCTGCCGTGTCGGAGTCCTGAATCCATGCCCTTTCCTGTCCCCGGCGACAAACGCCTGCCTTGGCTTGCCCCCTCTCATCTTGCAGCACAGAAGGGTGCTGCCGTGTCGGAGTCCTGATATGTGCCTTTCCATTCCCTCCCAGGTGGTGCAACTGCACCCCGAAGATAACTGCGTCACCGTCGACACCCTGGGGGTGCAGCGGCGGGTCAGCTGCATGCTGCTCGAGGAGCCGCTGGCGCTCGGGGACTATGTGCTGCTCCACATCGGTTTCGTGATGAGCAAGATTGACGAAGACGAAGCCCAGGCGAGCCTCGAGAGCTTCCGCCAGATGGTGGCCCTGATGCCAAAGCAGGACATACTGCCATGCTGAGCCTGAACGATCTGTTCCAGGGTTTTCGTGAGCCCCAGGTGATCCGCGCCCTCGCGGCCCAGATCACCGAGCTTGCAAAGGATTTGCCCGAACCCCTGAGGGTGATGGAGGTCTGCGGCGGCCACACCCACACCATCATGAAGTACGGCCTGCCCCAGCTGCTGCCCGAGTGCATCGAATTCGTCCACGGCCCCGGCTGCCCGGTCTGCGTGATGCCGAAAGAACGCATCGATCAGGCCATGGAGCTGGCCGCCCAGCCGGGCGTCATCCTGGTGACGCTCGGCGACATGATAAGAGTGCCGGGCTCCAAGGGCTCCTTGGCCCAGCAGCGGGCCAAAGGCAGCGATATCCGCCCCGTCTATGACCCCCTCGATGCCCTGAGGATCGCGAAGGAGAACCCGGACAACACCGTGGTGTTCTTCGCCATCGGCTTCGAGACCTCCACCCCCATGACGGCGGCGCTGCTGGCAGCCGCCGAGACAGCCGGGGTGACCAACCTGCTGTTTCATATCAACCATGTGCTGGTACCCCCCGCCATTCACGCCGTCATGGCCGACGGGGTCGCCAAGGTCAACGCCTTCATCGGCCCCTCCCACGTCAGCGTCATCACCGGCGCCGACATCTATCTGCCGATCGTCGAGCGCTACCAGGTACCCGTGGTGGTGAGCGGCTTCGAGCCGGTGGACGTGATGGAGGCGATCTTGATGATGGTGCGCCAGAAGGTGGAGGGGCGCTGCGCCCTCGAGGTGCAATACAGCCGCGCCGTCACCGCCCACGGCAACCGCGCCGCCCAGCGCCTGGTCGAACACTATTTCGAGACCCGGGAGCACTTTCGCTGGCGCGGGCTCGGGGACATCAACGCCTCCGCCCTGCGCCTGCGGGACGCCTTCGCCGCGCGGGATGCGGAGCGTCATTTCTCCCTCAACCAGACTCCCATCGACGATCACAAGGCGTGCCAGTGCGCCGACATCCTGCGCGGGCTCGCCAAGCCGCACCAGTGCAAGGTCTTTGGCCGGGGCTGCACCCCGACCCAGCCCATGGGCAGCTGCATGGTGAGCTCGGAGGGGGCCTGCAACGCCTACTACCGCTATATGGGGATCCAATCAGCATGAGAGAAATTCAACTTAGCCACGGCGGCGGCGGCGTGGAGATGAACCAGCTGATCAACCAGCTGTTCTTCCGCCATTTCGGCAACGAGATCCTGCTGCGCGGCGAAGACGCCGCCCTGCTGCCGGTCAGCGGCCCCGTCGCCTTCACCACCGACAGCTTCACCGTCTCCCCGCTCTTTTTCGCCGGTGGCGACATCGGCAAGCTGGCCATCGCCGGCACGGTGAACGATCTCGCCATGATGGGGGCCAAACCTGAATACCTGAGCGCCAGCTTCATCATCGAGGAGGGCTTCCCCTACGCCGATCTCGCTCGCATCGTCGAGTCCATGGCGTTGGAGCTCACCAAGAGCGGCGCCCGCATCGTCTGCGGCGACACCAAGGTGGTGCCAAAAGGTGCAGCCGACAAGATCTTCATCAACACCAGCGGGGTCGGCAGCTTCCCCTGCCCCGAGCAGAGCCGGGGTATCTCGGTGCGAAATATCCAGGCCGGGGATGCCATCCTGGTGTCGCGGGATATCGGCAGTCACGGCGCCTGCATCCTGATGGCCCGCGATGCCCTGCAGCTTGGCTCCTCACTTCAGAGCGACTGCACCACCCTCTGGCCCCAGGTGGAGGCCCTGCTTGCGGCAGATATTCGCCCCCACGCCCTGCGCGATGCCACCCGAGGGGGCCTGGCCGCCGTGCTCAACGAATGGAGCAGCGCATCCGGCGTTGCCATCGAGCTGGAGGAGTCCGCCATCCCGGTGTGCGACCCGGTGCGCGGCCTGTGCGAACTCTACGGCTTCGAGCCCCATGATCTCGCCAACGAGGGCACCATGGTGCTGGCCCTGCCCGCGGCGCAGGCCGATGCGGCCCTGGCGCTGCTGCGAACATTCAACCCTTCCGCCAGCCAGATAGGCCAGGTCAGGGAGAGCGCCCAGCACAAGGTGATCCTGAACAACCCCTGGGGCAGTCGCCGCTATCTGGAGCTGCCACAGGGGGAACTGCTCCCCCGGATCTGCTGAGCCATGGCCCATCACCATAAGGAGTGCTGAACATGCACGAGATGTCTCTGGCCATGGCGGCCATCGATCTGGCGGCCGAGCAGGCCACCCAGCGGGGCTTTAGCAAGGTCACCGCCCTCTGGCTCGAGGTCGGCAGCTTCTCCTGCGTCGACCCGGACACCATCGCCTTCTGTTTCGAGGCCGCCGCCAAGGGCACCCCCGTCGAGGGCGCCCGCCTTCATTTTCAACACCAGGCCGCCGAGGGCTGGTGCTATGACTGCAGTCAGACGGTCGTGCTCACCGAGCGTGGCCAACCCTGCCCCCATTGCGGCGGCTACAAATTACGAGTCGCGCAGGGAGACAGCCTGCGCATCACCGACATCGAGGTAAGTTGATATGTGCAGCGTATGCGGATGCGGCCAGGCGCGCATTGCCGGCCAGGAGCCAGACAGTCATCATCACGAGCATGAACAGGATCACGAACATCATCATGCTCACCCCCACGTCCATCATCATGCCCACCCCCATCACCATGGGCACGACCATCATCATGAACACCACCACGGCCACCCGGGGCGCGCGCATGACGAGGGACATGGTCAGCAGGAAGCCCGCACCCTGATCATCCATCACCACTATCACCATCAGGGGGACGTGCACCACCACTACCACGGCGTCCGTGCCGAGTTCGCCGCCCCCCGGCCATCCGGCAGCGGGTCGGCTCATGACCATCACCACGGGCATCATGATCACGACCACCACCACGCAGATGAGCACGCTCACTCCCATGAGCATGAGCATGAGCATGAGCATGAGCATGAGCATGAGCATGAGCAGGGTGATCTGCACTACGGCCGCGGGGAAGCGGGGCTGTCGGTGCCGGGCATGGGTCAGCGCCAGCTGATCGCCATCGAGATGGATGTGCTGGCCAAGAACAATGCCCTTGCCGCCCACAACCGGGAACATTTCGAAGCCGCCAACCAGTTGGTACTGAACCTGGTGTCGAGCCCGGGCTCGGGCAAGACCACCCTGCTGTGCGAGACCCTGAGCCTGCTTTCTGGCAAACGTCACTGCGCCGTCATCGAGGGGGATCAGCAGACAAGCAGCGATGCGGATCGCATCCGTGCCACCGGGGTACCCGCCGTGCAGATCAACACCGGCAAGGGCTGCCACCTGGACGCCAGGATGGTGCACGACGCCTGCCACCAGCTGCCCGTGAGCGAAGGGGGCATCCTCTTTATCGAGAACGTGGGCAACCTGGTCTGCCCCGCCAGCTTCGATCTCGGCGAGAAGTACAAGGTCGCCATCCTCTCGGTTACCGAGGGGGAAGAGAAGCCCCTGAAATACCCGGACATGTTCGCCGCCGCCCAGCTGATGATCATCAACAAGACCGACCTGCTGCCCTATGTCAGCTTCGATCTCGCGCGCTGCATCGAGAACGCCAAACGGGTGAACCCCTATATCCAGGTGATCCAGCTGAGCGCCACCACAGGGGAAGGGATGGACGCCTGGCTAGGCTGGCTGGCCAGCGCCTGAGTCCCCGCCGGGCGGGCCTGCGATGATGGCATGGCCCTTGCGGCGGATAACCGGATAAAAGGAGGGAGGCCGATGCCTCCCTCTTTTTATTCGTGACAGTACAAGATGCTCAGGCAGCATCATCTGACAGCATGTTGAACGCCTCATCTCGTCCCTCGCCGGGGTAGATCACGCGATGACACACCTGTTGCAGCAGTGCCTGCTGGTGGCTGAATACCAGGATGCCGAGCCCGCGAGTCTCGCACTCCCGGATCAGCTCCTGCCAGAGCTGGCGCTGGATGCGGGGATCGAGCTGGGCGGTTACCTCGTCGGCGACAAGCAGCCGGGTGCGGGGATCCAGGGCCCGCAACAGGGCGATGCGCGCCAGTTCGCCGCCGGAGAGCTGACCCGGCTTTCTGGATAGCCACTCGGGGTTCACCAGAAAACGCGCCAGCATGGCTTCGTCCTGTTGCCACACATCCCAGAGGGACTGGCCGGTGCTGCGGCGCGGGTTGAAGCAGAGCTCCGGGTGCTGGGGCACCAGTTGCACCGGGTTGTACCCCCGTGCAGGGAGCGGCTCCCCGTCCAGCCGAACCCGGCCAGGGTCTGCCAGGGGTTGCCAGCCCGCCAGCACCCGCCCCAGAGTTGTCTTGCCAAAGCCGCTCGGTGCGGAGAGGCCGAGCCGCTCACCGGCCTTGATCCTCAACGTCAACCCCTGCCAGAGGGTGCGCCCCCCTTGCTCAATGGCCAGATCCTCTACCTCGAACATCAGCACGCCTCCGGCCGGGTCGGGAACAAGGAATGGAACTCCGGCAGCGCCTGCCAGTGAGCCCGCAAGGTCGCGCTGCCCTGCCCGGCCCTGAGCTGCTGGCAACTCAGGGTGTCGCTCACCCGCCCTTGATGGAGCAGGACGATGCGATCGGCAAAGCGCGCCGCCATCGCCAGATCATGGGTGATCCAGAGGATACCGGTGCCCTGCTCGGCGAGCTCACGGAGCTGGCCAAGCAGCGCACAGGCCAGCCCCTCGTCCAGCCAGGCGGTGATCTCGTCCGCCAGAATGAAGCGAGCGCCGCCGAGGGCCGCGGTGCAGGCCAGGATGCGCTTGGCCATGCCACCCGAGAGCTCGCGGGGGTAGTTGTCCAGCACGACGGCGGGCAGCCGGTAGCGTGAAAGCTGCTGGCCGAGCCGCTCGCGGGCGCCGCTCTGGCCCGCGAGCCGGGCGGCGCGGCCGAGCTGGCGCTCCACCGTCAGCAAGGGGTTGAGGGCACTCACTCCCTGGGGCACATGGCAGAGGGTGTGGCCGCGCAGGCGGGCTAGCCCGGCCTCGCACAGGGGCTCACCATCCAGGGCGATGCGCCCGCTCCTTCGCAGGTTGTCCGGCAGCAGGCCGAGGGCGCTTTGCAACAGCAGGCTCTTGCCCTCGCCGCTCCCCCCCACCAGGGCGAGGATTTCGCCGGGGGCCAGGGTGAGGTCTATCTCCCGCAGCAAAGGCCGCCACTGACGGCGGCCCAGCCAGTTGTAGTGGGCCGCCTCTATGGTTACGCGCTCGAAACTCAGCATCGCCGGCTCACTCCTACTCCCTCGCCCCCGAACCACAGTGCCTGCAGGGCGCGGGTGGCCTGATCGAACAGCAGTACCAGCACCAAGAGCATCAGCCCTGGGAAGAGCGCCAACCACCAGCCACCGCTGGTCAGGTAGCGCAGGGCATCCGCCAGCAGGAGGCCGAGAGACGCCTCGTGGGCCGCGAGGCCAAATCCCAGGAAGCTCAAGGCGGCGCTGTGCAGCACCGCGTGGGGGAACATCAACAGCGTCCCGATGAACCACTGGGGCAGGAGCCCGGGCAGCAGGTGGGTGCACCAGCGCCGAAGCGGCCCCATCCCCTGACAACGGGCCAACACCACGTAATCACTGCAGGCGATGCGTCTGGCCTCGGCCCGCAGGATCAGGGCGAGCTTGGGCCAATGGGTCAGGGCCACCGCCAGGATCACCCCTCGCAGCCCGCCGCCCAGGGTGAAGCAGATGAGGATCAGCAGCAGCATGTGGGGCAGCGCCAGCATGGCATCGATCGCCAGTCGCACGGCCGCATCGAGCCTCGGGTGCAGCAGACAGAGGCTGGCGGCCAGCATGGCCAGCAGGCCGCTGCACAGGGCCGTGCTGATCCCGAGCTCCAGACTGGTGAGGGTGCCCTGGAAGGCGCGCAGCCAGAGATCCCGCCCCATCTGATCGGTACCAAACCAGTGCGCGGCAGAGGGTGCCTGCTGGCGGGCCAGCAAGTTCATGGGCACCTCCTGCCCCGCCAGGTGCCAGCCATAGCCGGCGAGCAGACCCAGGATCAGCAGCGCAAACAGCAGACGCAACAAGGAAGGGAACGGATTAAACAGCATGACGCCCCTCCCAGCCCCGGTTCATCCGGGCCAGCAGCCAGCGGGCCAGGGTGTTGCCCATGAACACCAGCAGGGTGCAGAACAGCACTATGCCCATCAGCAGGGGGATGTCCCCCTTGAGCCCCGCATCCACGGTCGCCTGACCGAGCCCCGGATAGGCGAACACCTTCTCCGCCAGGAGCGACCCGCCGATCAGCTCCCCGAGGGAGGCAAATTGCAGGCACAGCGCCGGGGTCAGGGCGTGGCGCAGCACGTGAAAACGCAGCATGGGCCAGCCGTCGTCCCCCTGGGCACGGGCGTAACGGATGAAATCGCTCTCCAGTACCTCGGCCACCCGCTCCCGGGTATGCAGGGCGATGTTGCCCATCCCGAGCAGGGCGAGCGTGGTCATGGGCAGCACCAGATGGCGTGCCCGCAGCAGCCAATCCGCCTCGTCGGCGGGCAGGCCGGGGGTCCAGGCGCAGCAGACCGGCAGCAAGGGCCAGTGCACCGCATAGAGGGCCAGCAGCAAGAGGCCGACCCAGAAGGTCGGCAGGGAGGCGAGCAGGTAGGCCAGGCGGCAGATGAGCCTGTCCGGCCAGCGGTTGAGATAGCGCCCGGCACACAGGCCGAGCAGGACCCCCAGGGTGCCGGAGAGCAGCCAGGCCCCCGCCAGCAGGGCGAAGGAGGCGGCGAAACGGGCACCGATCACCTCGGTAACGGGGGCGTTGTAGAGCATGGAGTAGCCCAGATCCCCCCGGATCACCTGGCCGAACCAGTGCCAGTAGCGCAGCCACAGGGGCTGATCCAGCCCCCAGCGGGCGGCGATGCGGGCGTACTGCTCGGGAGGCACATGCAGCAGATCGTTGCCGATGTAGGCCTTGATGGGGTCGATGGGTGAGTGGCTCAGCAGCACGAAACAGGCCAGCGACACCAGCGTGAGCAAGCATGCCAGCCGCAGCAGGGTCTTACCCAGGCTCAGGATCATCATCCGCCGGGGGTGGCCTAGGAGCAGGTCCATCGCCAATCCTGCAGATTGTTGAGCAGGGACCAGCTACCGTGGATCTCCGGCGCGCTCTTGCCCAGATCGATGCAGCCGTTAGCCAGATAGGTGTGCTGCACGTTGATAAGCCAGGCCCAGGCGGCATCCCCCTGTACCCCGGCTCCAGTCTTGCCATCCCACTCCACCTGCTGCCAGAACGGCACCGCCGCCTGCCAGGTGGGGGCATCCAGGGCCTGCTTGAGGTGGGCATCAACGGCGGCATTGCGGTAGTAACCCGGGTTGTAGAACTCCACCCCGGCGGCGCCGCTCTGGTAGTGGTGATAGAGCTCCATGGGATCCAGGCTCCCCCAGCCCATCATCACCGGGTTGGCGTGCATGGCCCGTTCCACCTGCTCCCAGCTGCCGGATTTGAGGCTCACGTCGATGCCGATGGGGGTGAGCATGGCGCGCACCGCTTCCGCCAGATCCCGCCGGGTGCTGTCACCACCGGGATACCAGAGGGTGAAGGCGGCGCGCAGATCCCCCTTGTGGCGCACCCCGTCGTTGCCCATCCTCCAGCCCGCCGCATCCAGCAAGGCATTGGCATGGGCCGGGTCCCCATCCTTGAAGGCAACCGCGGGGTTGTACCAGGGCAACCCCTGCACCGCGCTGTAGGAGGGGATGGCGTGCCCTTCGAGCAGTTGATCCGCCAGCAGCTTGCGGTCGATGGCATAGTTGATGGCCCGGCGCAGGGCCACATCCGAGGTGACGTCGTTGCCGACGGGATTGCCCCGGGCGTCCTTGCCCCCTGCCGCCTGCACGGGGAAGACGATGCCCCGGTTCTCCACGCTCGGGCGCACCCAGAGCTTGAGGGCCGCGGGCACGGTGGGCGCCAGGGCCGGGGGAATGCGCACCAGATCGAGCTGACGGCTCTGGGCCGCCGCGTAGGCGCTCTCCTCATCGATGAAGACGAACACCAGCCGCTTGAAGTCGTTGTGACCACCGGCGTAATAGGGGTTGGCCTCCACCACCAGTTGCTGCCCCGGCAAATAGCTCACCAGCCGGTAAGGGCCCGCCCCGACGGGGTGGCGGGCATACGCCTTGGGATCGTAATCCCGCTTCGAGACGATGCCGAGGGATCCCAGCACGTTGACGAAGGTGCTCTGGGGGGCGCTAAGGCGGATGCTCACCTCGGTGGGAGAGACGACCTCGGCCTTCACGAAGTTGCCCATGTCTATCTTGCCGCCTCCCTGGGCTGCACTGTTGTAGGTGAAGGCGACATCCTCGGCCGCAAGTGGCGCGCCGTTTGAAAATTTGAGATCCGGCTTCAAGCGGATGCGCCAGCCCTTGCCATCCTTGCTCGGCTCCACCGACTGGGTCAGCACATTGTCCCAGCCAAGATCCGCCTTCTGTTTGAGCAAGGGGCTGTGCAGCAGCAGATAACTGCCGTGGCTCCAGCCGAGCAGGGGATCGAAGCCCTCGGTGGGCTCGGCCCCGATGGCGAGCTTGAGCTCAGCGGGCACGGTCTGGGCGGCGGCGCTTTGCACCCCGCTCCCCAGCAAGAGAGCCAGCCACAGGGCTGTGCCCAGGGGGCGAATAGTCATCATGTTGATCCTGCTATGTATTTTATTTCTTTATGCCTCTTGCCCCGGGCAAGAAACGCCACCTGATTAAACCAAACAAGGGGCATGCGGGGCCCCATTGCGACTATGACGATGTTGGCGGACTAGCCTTGCCGGGCGCCCAGCAGTCGCCTGCGGCCCAGATCCACGGCCCCTGCCCTGCCCTGCTGCACCGGCAGGGAGAGCAGCATCTTCTGCACGCTCTCCACCAGGGCCGCCCCTTCGTCGGCACCGAGGTGCGAGTCCAGCGGCGACATCAGGGAGCAGGCGAGCAGTTGCCCCGTCTCGGGCAACGCCCCCACCATGAAGGTAAGGTTGCCGCAGGGCAGTTGCAGGGCGAGGCGCGAGCTCAGCGGGCGCACCGGCCAGCACTGATCCGGCCCCGGCAGCACCACCACGCTCAGCATCCAGGGGGTGAGCACCACCCCGAGCCACTGCTCCTCATGCAGCGCACAGCGCGCCAACACCGGCATCGTCTGGTGATAGAAGGGCAAGCCCTGCATCTCTTCCCGGGCGATGCGCTTATACTGCGCCACCAGCATGGATGCGGGGTTTTCTGCAATCCCGCAGACCCCTTGCTCTGCCTGATTGCCATCTGACAGCACATATTGCTGCTTATCGCTCAAATGGGGTTGCGCCATGCGGCCTCCCGTTCCATGTCGGTGAGAGGAGTGACCGGGCAGCCAAGCTCGGCCAGCAAGGTCAGGATCCGCTCCTTGGCCTCCCTCATCGCCGCGGCCACCACCGGGGTGAGGCCGATACGGGGCTCCAGCGACTCTGGCTCTATGCCGATCAGGGTCAGTCGCCTGGGGGACTCCCCGGTCAGCTGCAGGGCCGAGAGCACGTCCGCCAATCCCAGCTGATGAGGGGAGATCTTGCGGCCGAACAGCGCCGGGATCTCCTCGTCACGCAGGGTGATGACGGTGCCGGGCGGATTTGCACTCAGTACCGCATCCGCCACTATGATGTGGTCGCGGCACGCCATGGCTTCGAGCAGCTCCATGCCGGCGGTACCGCCGTCCAGCAGCTCGACGCCCGGGCCGAAGCGGTACTCCCGCCCCAGCGCCTCGACGATGCGCACGCCGACCGCCTCGTCGCTCAGCAGCAGGTTGCCGACCCCCAGGATCAGGGTGTTCATCACAGCACCTTCACCTGGGTCACGTCGCCGCTTCGGGTATCCACCACGTGAACGGCGCAGGACATGCAGGGATCGAAGGAGTGGATGGTGCGCACCACTTCCAGCGGCTTGGCGGGATCCGCCACCGGGGTCCCCACCAGGGACTGTTCGTAGGGGCCGGGCTCGTCGTTGAAGTTGCGCGGACCCGAGTTCCAGGTCGACGGCACCACCGCCTGATAGTTTTCGATCTTGCCGCCCTTGATGACCACCCAGTGGGAGAGCATGCCCCGGGGCGCCTCCTCGAAGCCCACCCCGCGAAACTCCTTGTCCGCCGGAATGTCTGCCTTGATGTAGGCGGTGGTATCCCCCTTGCCGATGTTGTCGATGAGCGCCTGCCACTGATGGGAAAGGGTGTCTTTGAGCACACAGCAGCGCACTGCCCGGCCGATGATGCGCCCCAGGGTGGAGTGCAGCTGCTCTGTCTTGATGGCCGAACCGGTGAGCGCCTGATAGAGGCCACCCAGCTGATCGAAATGCGCCACCGTGCCCGGGTGCTTGGCCGCCAGCTTCACCAGCAGATCCGCGAGCGGGCCCACCTCGACCACCTTGCCGTAGAAGGTGGGGGACTTGACCCAGGAGTACTTGCCGTCATCCTGCCAGCCGGTGTAGTTCGGCTCGGTCTTGCCCTCCCAGGGCTTGAGGGGCTCGTCGTCCTTGTACCAGGCGTGCTTGTTGCTCTCGGCGATGCCGTCCATCAGCCAGGCGTCCTGGTGGCTCTCGATGGGGCGATAATTCGCGAGATCGCCGTTCTCGATGTAGCCCCCCGGCATCAGGAAACTGCCGCCCTTGGCGTCGGTGGGGAGCTCCGGCACGCTCAGGTAGTGCTTGGCCCCCTGCCCCAGCGCCAGCCACTCGGGATAGTGGGCGGCGATGATGGCGGCATCCACCTTGTAGACCTGCTCGATGAACTCGCCGAGCCGGTCGATGAAGCTCTTCACATAGAGCAGGCGCTCGAGGTTCAGCACGCTCGGCGCGTCCAGGTTGATGGGGTTCGCTACCCCGCCCACCGCCAGATTCTGGATGTGCGGCGTCTTGCCCCCCAGGATGGCGACGATGCGGTTCGCATCGCGCTGGCATTCCAGCGCCTGCAGGTAGTGGGCCACGGCGATGAGGTTCACCTCCGGGCTCAGCTTCATCTCCTTGTGACCCCAGTAGCCGTTCGCGAAGATGCCGAGCTGGCCGCTCGCCACCAGGGCGCGGATCTTGTCCTGCACCTTGGTCAGCTCCTCGACGCTGTTGAGGGACCAGGTCGATACCCCCTTGAGGATATCCGCCGCCTTCTGCGGACTGGCCTGCAGCGCCGAGGTGATGTCCACCCAGTCCAGCGCGGAGAGCTGGTAGAAGTGGACGATGTGATCGTGGATGTTGTGGGCCGCGATGATGAGGTTGCGGATGTACTGCGCGTTGACCGGCACCTCGGCGCCGATGGCATTCTCCACCGCCCGCACCGAGGCGATGGCGTGGATGGAGGTGCAGACCCCGCAGATGCGCTGCACTATCATCCAGGCGTCGCGCGGGTCGTTGCCCTTGAGGATATCCTCCATTCCGCGCCACATGGTGCCGGACGACCAGGCCTTGGTGACGACGCCGCCTTCGATCTCACAGTCGATACGCAGGTGCCCCTCGATGCGGGTGATGGGGTCTATGGTGATACGTTGGCTCATACGTTGGCTTTCCCTCGGGCCTGATAATCTTGGTGAACACGTTCAAGCGATGGCAACACCGGCAGCAGCCGGATCAGCAGCAGATAGGCACAGACCTCGATGGCCACGAAGCCAAGGGAGATGAGCACCTCTTCGGTACTGGGGAAGTAGTGATAGCCATTGCCCGGATTGAAGGCGAGCAGGGAGTAGTCCAGTCGCCAGAGGGCGGCGCCCAGCAGCATGCTGAGGGCCCCCAGGAACAACATGCGGGAATCCCGGCGGCTCTTGTCCCAGTGGAACACCAGCAGCGGGAAGATCATCAGCGCGATCTCGCTCCAGAACATGATGGAGTAGCGGTTGAAGTCCGAGAGGTATTCCGATTTGTCGTTGATGACGATTTCGGCAAAGCGCAGGGCCACGAACAGGATCAGGAAGATGTCGATCACCTGGGTCAGCTTGTAGAACAGCGGTTTCTCGTTGGGGCCGCGTCCTGCCAGCCCCGCCTGCACCAGGGAGCCTTCAAACACCACGATGGAGAAGCCCATGATGAAGGCGGTCAGCAAGGAGAAGACCGGCAGCAGCTCGTAGCTCTGCCAGAGTGGATGGATCTTCTCCCCCGCCACTATCATCAGGGAGCCCATGGAGGACTGGTGCATGGTGGGCAACAGGGCGCCGAGCGCCAGTACGAAGAACATGATCTTGTTGAGCCGGATAAGCGAGGCCTTCCAGCCGAATTTCTCCAGCAGCACGGGGGCAAACTCCAGCGCCATGACCCCGATGTAGATGGTCATGCAGACCGCCGTCTCGAACAGCACCGACGAGGTGTTGAAGTGACCCGGCAAATAGAAGTAAGGCAGGTTCCAGTAGCGCCCCACATCGATGGTGATGGAGAGGCCGCCCAGCGAATAGCCGAACAGGCTGGCCAAGAGCGCCGGTCGCACTAGGGGGTGATACTCCCCCCGGTTGAACACGTAGACGGCCCAGGCAAGAGCCCAGCCGCCACAGGCGAAACCGGTACCAATCAAGAGGTCAAAGGAGATCCAGAGCCCCCAGGGATAGCCGCCGTTCAAGTCGGTGACCGAGCCCAGCCCGAAGATGAGCCGCTTCAAGATCAGCATGCAGCACAAAATGGCGAAGGGGGCCAGCACCAGCACGGGCCAGCTGACCAGCTTGCCCCCCAGCGGATGGGCCTTGTGGTTACTCATGATCCTTGCCTCCCGATGATTTTCCCTGATCCTGGTGCTGCGCATCATGATCCTTGTCATGCTGTTTGGCATTGCGCCGGATCAGTACGGAGAGACCGGTCAACACCACCATGGGCAACACCATTCCCTTGTAGAGGGTGTGCTGGATATGCTCGGAGCGGGCACCGGAGGAGAGCTCGGGCAAGTCCGGCATGTCGAGCTTGGTGTAAGGCACCCCGGCCAGCACCAGCACCTGGGTACCACCCCCCTCCTTCTCCCCGTACACATAGGGCTGATAGCTCGGCACGGCGTGCAGATAAGGGTCGTTGGCAGTGAGGGTCTGACGGGGGTAGGCGTATTCGCTGCCCGGGGTCGCCAGCAGACGCCGCTTGGCCTCGGCCATCAGATCCTCCCGGGTACCGAAGATGACGGCGCCGGTGGGGCAGACCTCGACACAACCGGGCAACTTGCCCTGATCGATCCGCTCAAGCCCCTTCTGGTTGCACAGCTCGCACTTCTGGATGGCGCCCAAGGGGTTGTCGTACTCGTATTTCGGCACATCAAACGGGCAGCCCACCATGCAGTAGCGGCAACCGGTGCAGACGTCCGGGTTGTAGTGAACGATGCCGGTTTTGGGATCCTTGCGCAGGGCCTGTACCGGGCAGACGGAGACACAATTGGGATCCACGCAGTGCATGCACTGCTTCTTGATGTAGGCGTAGCCATCCACCAGCTGATCCTTGTGTTCGCCACTGCCGCTTCGCCACACCTGGATGATGTTGTTGGTATAGGGGGTCAGCTTGTCGTTGTTGGACCAGGTCTGCTCCCCTGCCGGGTTGCCGGGATTCCCGTTGAGGCGCTGGCACTCCGCCACGCAGGCCTGGCAGCCGACGCAGAGGGTGGAGTCATAGAGCATGCCGAGCGACCCGGGGATGGGAGGCTTGTTTCTGGCTTCCGCCATGGCCGTGCCGGGAATGGCCGCCCCTGCCGCCATGGCTCCCACGGAGGCAAATTTGAGGAAGTTGCGTCTGTTCACGGTCATTCCCCCCGTGGCGCTTGCTGTCCGGCTTCGTGGCGTTTCTGCTGGCGACCGAGTTCACGCACCGTCATCAGGCTCACCCCGACCAGCACCCCGAGGGCGCCGCCAATCAGGCCGGTGGCCGTCGGTGACATATAGCCCCCTTCCTGAATGGCCACATCGGGTTTCTCCACCCGCGGGGTGGGATTCTCCACCTTGGCGAGCTGGAAGATCCCCTTGCTGAACCCCACCCCCTGCTCATTGCAGCCATAGCAGGGGTGGCCGATGCCCACCGGCCAGATACCGCCACCCACATCGCAGAACTCCAGGGTGGAGCAGTTGCCATAGGTCTCGGGACCCTTGCAGCCGAGGTGATAGAGGCACCAGCCCTGGCGGTGGCCTTCGTCGCCAAACTCCTTGGCAAAACGCCCGGCATCGAAGTGCGGGCGACGCTCGCAATTTTCGTGAATGAGCCGCTCATAGGCGAACAGCGGCCGCTTCTTGGCATCGAGTGCCGGCAACTTGCCGTAGGTGATGTAGTAGGCGACCGTGGTCAGGAAGTTATGGGGATTGGGTGGGCAGCCCGGAATATTGATGATGGGCGTACCGATATTGCCGAGGGCCTCTTCCAGGCTGACGGCACCGGTGGGGTTGCCACCGCTGGCAGGCACCCCGCCCCAGGCGGAGCAGGAGCCGATGGCGATGACGGCGGCGGCGTCCGCCGCCGCGCGGCGAATATGATCGACGATGGGCTCGCCGGCCACCATGCAGTAGACGCCCCCATCCTTGAGCGGGATGGAGCCATCCACCACCAGCACATACTTGCCTTTATAGCGTTCGATGGCGTTGTGCTTGTTCTCTTCCGCCTGATGACCAAAGGCCGCCGAGAGCACTTCGTGGTACTCCAGCGATATGGTATTGAGGATGAGGTTCTCGATGGTGGGGTGCGTGGCACGCAGCAGTGACTCGGTACAACCGGTACACTCCTGCGCCCCTATCCAGATCACCGGAGGCCGCTCTGGGCTGGTGAGCGCAGTGGCCATCTTGGCCACTGCATTCTGGCTTAACCCCAGGGTTGCGGCCATCCCGGCACACAACTTCATAAAATCACGGCGATTAATTCCATGAGCCGATAAAAAATTATCCGCGACCATTCGTCTTATTCCCGTCAGTGTGCATTATTTGACAAATGCTTAATTGCGGAAATGCTATGCCTCCTCCCCCGCCCCGATGTTGATCTCAATCAAGTCGCGGGACATTAGCCGCCGATAAAACTCATCATGAAAAATAAAAAAACCATATACAGCAATAGCTTATCGAAAATCATTCTCAACTAAAGAATACCCATTATGGGTTATTATCTGTTCAGCTTGAATTAAAAACATTTAAATTTCGGCTCATCTCCTGGGCATATTTATCAAAACAAAAGCGCTGTCACAGAATCATTACCCTACTGCTGATATTGGACGTTATAGAGACTGGGGTCGAGATTTTGCTAAATGGAGCACGCAAAGGAAGCCTATAAAAAACCGTACAAGGCCAATTAATTAATCAAATCAGCATTTCCTATCATCAGGACCTGCCACTGCAGCCTACACCCTGTTTGGTGATGTTATGCCTTAAATGAGCCTCAAACAAAACTCATTTTTTCAGAATTCCTTGCTGCTAAAACAACCGAGCTCGATTCTCAGATCCAAGAGAAGGAACCTGGGAGCCGTAACTACGTGATCCCGGATATAAAAACACCGGCCTTAAGCCGGTGTCGGAAGATAATATCTATAGACAAGGAATTATTCATGTACATGAAATAACAGATAACTGTTTGCCATTCTGAATTACTGATATCTCGCCCTTAGCAGGTGATACATTGTACATCGTGTTTTTATTCTTAAAGCTAAATGTTTCACCCATCAATGAAAAATCATTAAGGGATAGTTCCTTTCCTAGCTTGCCATAATTATATGTTATATCTCCTGAGAAAGGAGAGTAGCATAAGTTAAGATTTTTCCCCGATTTTGTCTTACAGTAATAGAAAACTCTCTCATCACTGCCACAAATTTTGTTTCCGGTATGTTCTGACAATGCATTTATCTCAATGTATCTCATGTCATGATATAAATCTAACATTTTATCATCACTCACGAGACGATAAGAAGTGCTGATGATTTTACTTATGATGGCCGCGTCCTCACCTGCTACTCCATCCAAATCAACGGCAGAAATTTCATTGCCTTTATTTATTTCACCAATACCACTTACTCGCTCCTCGCCTGAGCTTGTTGAGATAGATGCACTACCTATATAATTAAAATCCCCAGAAACATCAAAATAATATACAGCACTCAGTCTTGGCCTATCGGCAGATACAGTTATCTTAATGATCCCACTATTATCTATTTTTTTGCATGAGCTATTTGTCGCAATAAATGGAACTGTAAACGTCTTCCCTTCCCCGCTATGTATTACCGATAAGGTGCTACTTGGTTCATTATCTGTAGTCTTAGTGGTAATATAATATGATACATCATCATCGCAGTTACTATAGGCATATGTGTACATAGGAATGACACTATAAAAAACGATGTGCAACCTTCTTAAGAAAGGATTCATTAATCTACACCAAAAAATATTAAATATATTATTTTTCAGGATAACATCCCAATGCATCTTCTTTATCACATTGTAGCAAGGGGATCAGGTCTACAAGTTTGTTTGCAATTATTTTTCTGCAGGGGATATTATATTCCTTTTCAGATATATTTACTATTATACCTGACATTTCTTCATCTCCTTCGTAGTTACTAAAAATCGAATACTTGTATTTCCCTTTACTGAAAGAAACCTTTCCATATTCAGTCTGGTATCTATAGTAATAATTATGACTAAACCCATTAAACCCATCCCCCAATGAGTGATAAGAAAACTCAATTTTATCACCTTTCGAGAATTCATAACTCAATCTATCCCCATCAATGAATAACTTAACATCTCCTTTATCAGTCTCACAAGAGAAATACACGTTTTCTCTGCTATATGAGGAAGCTGAAATGAAAAAAAACAATATAAAAATATAAATATTAGAGCGCATTATAATTATCCTTCATTCGTTTATCATACCCTTTCTGCCTAGGGCCATTGTATACCAGTGCAAATGCCAACCAATCCTTGGCTCGAATAGCCTTAAGCAATCTATTATCTGCCTTTATAAAATTAACAAAAGCTTTAAGATGATTTTTTTCTGAAACACTGAGTGAGCCAACGAATTCCCTTACATCTTTATATCCAGCACTCAAGTGATTGGAACCTAATATTTGAAACTTCCCCCAAGATGCTGCCTTTAATGCAGCATTCTTATCCAATGAGTAGGCTAGCATAAGTTTCCTATATTGAACTTTATATGCTCCATATCCCCCTCCCACAGGGTTAGATATCTCAGGGTGAGACTCATCATATTTCCCACTCGTCATATTACTAAACTTATGCCTTTCAAACAAAATAGAAAGTACTGCATCATCCTGATCTGAGAATTTATAATAACTGCCAGTGCTACCAGTTTCCGTTAATGCAACTGCTTTTATAGCCTTCACCTCACACCCAAGCTCAGAAGCAGCATTGATATAATCCGACTCTTCAACTACCTCACCATTATAGAAAGACAAAAATTCGACTTCACTTAAAGTGTCATATATATATGTCTTTGGATGCCCATTTGGGGCCGCTGTAGCTAACGCCATAATTCCGACAAGCGAAAGGTGCCAGATCTCTTTTTCAAGTCTTAACTTGGCGGCACTCTGCATCCACTCCAACTTATCGATGCGTTGCTTTTCGTGATCCACCAACTTGTCAAAATCGGGCAGTCCAATTTTAGACATCAACTTGTCCAGCCATAAATAACTGCTGGCGGAAGATTTCTCATACCACTCGCTGGGGTGCTTGACGATAAGTTTGTTAAGTTGATCTCTATTGCCGCTATTTTGCAAGGCGGCCTGGATCTCTTTACTGTCAAGCTCACCGCTCTTGTCGGTATCGAAGCTGTTGACCAGATCGGTGAAGAAGGCCGGTGGCGCCTCGGGGTCCAGATAGCCATCTGAGCCTGAACCATCGACCTTTTTAAAACCGATCTTCAGCCAGTCATGCTGACTCAGCAGTTCAACCTGCTCTTTTTTGACATATTTTCCTGATGATATCCCAACCCACTCCTGCTTAGTCGCATCTTTCTCTATCTTGGGGGATTCAACCAATTCCTCCAGACTCTTGCCACCGGTTGCCAGCCATTGCTCTTTACCGTCCTGCTTTTTCTTCTCATACAAGAGGAGTTCTGCCGGCACTTTGGCATAGACGGTTCCCCCCTTGGTGCCCGCCTTGTTGGCCAGCACGTCATCAAGACGAGGGTCCTGGGTGAAAACTTCGAGATGGACCTGATGCTTGCTCTCTTTCCCGCCCATGAGGGAGCCTGGCGTTTCCACCAGGCCGAGGTACCCTATTGTCTCGCCCGCGGCGATGACGACTGGGGATGGCAACACATAGAGTTCACCGAGATGGGTAGGAGGAAGCGTATTTGCCTTGATATATTTGTCTTCGACGCACACCCAGGCGACACCACAACTGCCTGGCATTGCGTCCACACTCGGCGTCACATATTTGCATCTGGCCATCTTGTGCGCCTTGTCACCCATCCAATGGAATTCCAATTGGTGCGCATCATACTGCAACTTGGTACCGGCAGGCAGAGAAACACTGTGCTTTCCCGCCACCGGACGACCTGTTGGTCCATCAACGCCGGGATCCGACCGGCCAACCATATTGGTCAGCAGTTCCGCCTCTATCTGATCGAATAGCCAGCTCGGCAAATTGGGCTTGATAACACCGACCGCATCCGGGCTATTGGCGATCCAGACCGAGCTCCCCTCACCGACCAAGACGCCCGCCTTCTCCGCCTCTTTCACCTGAGAGCTGGCAAGCTTGCTCTTGATAGTTACCTTGATGAAGTCATATTCCTTGCCCCCCACATTTCCCTTCTGGGATGGCGTACTGTTGTCCATCTCCAGTTCGGTATCCTTGGGCAAAGCGAAGCGGGGCAAATCCGCATCGGCCCGTTGCTGCTCGGCATCGGGATTGGCATGAGGAACGGAGTTGCGTGCATTCCAACCTTTCTTCAATACCAGCGTCTCGGCAGTCTGATACTGATTCCAGGGCAGCAGATGCATATAGAGCGAATAGAAGGTGAATTCATTTTTCGCCTTGGTCTCTGCGTTGATTTCACAATATTCGTGCTGCACCAGGCAGAAGCAGTTGGAATAACGCAGGGATTCCCCCTGAAATTCGGAGGTCAGGTAATCCTCCATCATCCGAAATGCCACCACCTTGCCATCGGCGATGGCCCGGACGGGATATTTATCCTTGCACCAGGGGGCACTCTGATCGCTGATATGAATACCGCCGTGCCACTTGTTGTGATTGCCGAGCAGATAGTGACCTGACTTCTCACCGTTGATCAATGCAGTCAATGCCTTGACGTCTTTGAACTCTTCCCCTGCCGCGGTGAGGATGGGAAATGCAAACTTCATGCTGCGTCCTTATTCAGAAAAGAGGTAGAAGGCCTTGGGCTTCTTCTCTACAGGCGCCTGCTCCTTGAGCAGCGCCTCCATTGCCTTCTCGGTGGGAACGGCCTTGGTCAACTCCACCGCCTCGGGAGCCTTGACCACTTCCACGGCCTTGGGCACTACGGGAGCCTTGCCCGCCCAGCCGGCGCCTGAACCCGCACTGCCGCCGGCGTTGAGTTTGATGGCGGGACCCACCAGCTTGATGCCACTCGGGTCCACCTTCACAAAGCTGCCGCCTCCCTTGAGGGTGATCTCCGCCCCCGCCTCCAGCACCAGCTTGTCCCCCACCTTGATGTGCACCTCTTGCCCGGCCTGTACCAGCAGGGACTGCCCGAGTTTCTGGTGCAGGGAGGCATCCACGGTGAGCGAATAATCAGCCTTGACGTGATCCCGCTTCTCGCCATTCACCGTGAGGTGGTCATTTACCTTGATGCGGGTCACCCGCTCGTTGTCGATGTCCCGATGCTCATCGTGCTTGATGTGCCAGGCCGCATCGTTTTCAATCAGCAGATTCAGGTCTTTCTGACCGTGGATGTAGATCTCTTCCTTGCCCGCTTGGTCTTCGAAGCGCAGCTCGTTGAAGCCCTCCCCTTGATAGGTCTCGGTGCGCAGCACGGTGCGGGTCTTGTTGGCTGGCAACTCGTAGGGAGGGCGGTTGGTGGCGTGATAGGTGCGGCCGGTGATGATGGGTTGGTCCGGGTCCCCTTCCAGGAAACTCACGATGACCTCGTGGCCGATGCGCGGGATGGTCATCATGCCGTATTGACCGCCCGCCCAACCCTGAGAGACCCGCACCCAGCAGGAACTCTGATCGTTACTCGAACCGTAGCGGTCCCAAGGGAATTGCAGCTTCACCCGGCCGTGCTCGTCGCAGTAAATCTCTTCCCCTTGTGGCCCCACCACAGTCGCAATTTGCGGGCCGTCCACCATGGGCTTAAAGGGCGCCTGTGGGCTGCCGATGCGCGCGCGCCAGGTGGTGCTGGCCTTCACCACCCCGAATTCGTTGTGATAGACGGTGGGGCCGCTGCCCCCCTCCTCCTCCAGCGCCTGGGGCTGCAAGCCTGTGTGGCTGATGCGCACGACTTGCCAGTCGGCATTCAAGCTGCCGTTCGGGTGTTCGGTCAGGGAGAAATACTGCCCCGGCAACAGGGCCGCACAGTTGGATTTACCCTGGCCGGTGACGGCGTCATTGCGCAGGGCATCGAGCCGGTGCTGGGCAAATGCCTTGCCGCTCGGGTCCAGCTTGTAGCGACCCGGGGAGTCGAAATGCTGATAGGTATCGCGCTGATGCTCGAGCTCGGCACCGCGCAGCTTGTGGGAAAGCCCATAGGCCGGGGTCTTGAAGCTGTAGTCCTTGAGCTCCACATCGCTTGGGCGCACCGCCTCCCGATAGTGGAACTGACGTACATAAGGGCCCTGCTCCAGCGAGCGGTTGCCGAGGTTGAAGAAGAGCTCGGGGCCTGGGGTCAATGCAGCCGCATCATCGGCAAAGACGATGCGATGCTTGCCTTGCTCAAACTCGTGGAAGTAGAAGAGCCCCTCTTCGGCAGCGAGGCGATTCACGAAATCCAAGTCCGTTTCACGGTACTGGACGCAGTATTCGCGCTTCGCGTGTTCGTTTTTCAGCGCAAAGGCATAGTCGGTGATGCCGTGCTCTTGCAGGAGAATGGAGAGGATTTCGTCCGGCTTCTGGGCCTGGAAGATGCGGGAATTCTGACGAAGGGAAAGCCGCCACAGGGCGGGCTGCACCAAGAGCTGATAGCGGGTGCGGCGAAAGCCGCTGTCCCCCTGGGCCACGTCGCTCACCACCCCGCAGACCCGCCGCTGCAGCTCGCCGTTGTACCAGATGAGCAGCTCGCAGGGCTGGTCCAGCACGGCGCCGAAATCGACATCAGGCTGGGGGCTGGCCAAGTCCAGTCTCAGCTGGAAGGGGCCGCTCAGCGCCTCTTCCAGTGCAAACTCCGCCACCACGAAGGTGCTCTCGGGCAGGGCCCCCACCTTGACGGTAAATTGTAATCCTGTGCTGTCTGCCATGGTCGCCTCCTTATCCTGCCTGGCCACTGCCAGAGCCAATCACCACGCCGCCACAGCCGATGGCGGTACCGGTCACGGCGATGGGCTTGCCATTCACCAGCACGGAGCCGACGCCCCCCGAGATGCTGCGCGGATGGGGAGCACTGCTGGGTTTGACGTGGGGAGCGAGGGGATCTCCCTGACGGGCCACCGGCTTGCCGTCGAGGAAGACATTGGGGCTGGCAGCGATCACCGGGGATGGGTGGAAACCGTCGTGGTCGGTGCCGATGTCACCGAGCAATGCAATCGTGGGGCACATCTGAATTCTCCCTGTGGGCAAGGGGGGCGGCACGCCCCCGCCATGGTCCGGCGCTTGCGGACAGTCATAACAGTCGGGAGGCTGGCCCAGCAGCCTCCATGCCAATGACACTGTTTTATTAATGTCTTTTAAATCATGATGTTGGACTCTAGTGCGCAGAATGCAGCACAAGGCACTGCAACAACTTGCCGCCGGCAACATCAATGCACCGAGAAACATGACAAAGGCAGTCAAATACTCCGCAATGCGAGCAATAACTTGCTCCCATCAGCAGGATCAGCCACCTTCAGCCCCCTGCTGCAGCTGATAGAGGCGGACATTGAGCGCCTTGAGGTCATTTTCCAGCCCCTTGAGATCCGCCGCCGTGATGGGCTCCTGGGCCACCTTGCGTGCCTCCAGTTCATTGAGGCGCAGGCTGAACGGGATGTTCTGCATCAGGTTCTTCTGCACCTCATAGAGCTGGGACTTGAGATAGGAGATGGTCACCGTCTTGCGTTGACGTTCCAGATCCAGCAGTTGATCCAGCAGGGCATCCACCCCGGCGCGAGCATCCAGGTAGGTCGGCACGCTGCCGGCGTCCCCCTGCTGGCCGGCCAGCGCCGTCTGCCACTGCTTGTCCAATGCCTTCACCGCCAGGGAGTCGGGATAGAGCATCAAGAGCGAGTTGCGCAGCCCTTCCCCATGGCGATAGCCATCCAGAGGTGACGCCTGTTCGAGACGGGTCAGCTGGGACTGGTAGCGCGCCACCAGATCGCTCTCCATCCCCTGCAGGGCTTGCTCACCCAGCACGATGCGCGCCTGGCGGATGTCGTCATAGCTGAGCACTTTTGGCAGCTCGGATGCCGGTTGCAGCAGGCGTTGGGCCGCCAGCAGCTTCGCCTCCTGCTGATGTTGCCAGCCGAACCAGGCCATCACCGGCAGGGCGCAACTGAGCAGGCCGCAGCCAAACCAGAACCAGGCAGAGCGCTGCTTGCGATGCTGCTCTATCTTGAGCACGGTCGGCTTGACCTGACCCTTCTCCCGTCCCACCAGGATGCTGCCCTGGGGCAGAGGGGGGCTCGCCTGGGCAGAGGGTGAGGCCACACTCTGCTCCATGTCCCCCTTGAAATAGACCATGGGGGGGATCTGCAGCTCATCCTTGAGCCCAGGATCGTCGGAGACGATGACGATCTCCGCCTCATCAAACAGGTGGGTGTAACCCTCGATGAAGTGCACCAGGTTCTCGACCCGGGGAATGCGGCTCAGCCCCGCGTTGTGGAGCTTCTCGCTGATGAGCTGCAACGCCCGCTCGCAGCGGTAGATCAGCCGCTTGTCCTCGTGGCTTATCTGGTACTGGCGAATGACGTCGCTGATGCGGGCGATGAACCAGTCCAGCATCTCGATGCGGGCCCGCTCCTGCTGCACCGGCGGCCAGAAGCTCTCCCACTGGGTCACGATGAGGTTGGCCAGAAACTCGCAGCCCTCGGTGAAACCGCTCAGACCCTGCAGGCGTGAGCGCGCCAGGGTGAAGTAGATGGCGGTCTGCAGATCCACCCCGTGTTTCTCGAAGATCTGGCTCGAAAGCTGATGGATCCTGTGCCAATCCACCTCGGGGCGCGATGCATGGCTGAGCTTGTTGATCTCGGCGCGCAGCGCCTCGTATTCCGGCAGCATCCTGGGGTCGCGCCCCACGTTCAGCGCCTGCTGACCTTGCTGGTTATATGTCATAAGTGTTCCAACTGGATGGGGGCCAAGGCCCCCATCCCATCAATAGAGGGATTCGGGCAACTTGAACTGGCTGAACAGGCCGCCGGTGAAGGGGTTTTGTGCGCTGTCGGTGTAGACGCGATAAGTCATGGAGCCCTGATCCACCGGGAAGCGTACGTCGAAGGTCGCCTCGTTCACCTGGGTCAGTTCCCCCTTGTCCATCAGGCGGAACATGGCCCAGGGGCCGACGAAGCCTTCGCTGCGCGGGGAACGCTCGCGGGCGGCCGGCACCAGGGTTATCTTGCTCTCGGCCCCGTCACGCATGGTGTTGGGCCACACCAAGGGGATCTTGGTGCGCCGGCCGTGGGCGTATTCCAGCAACTGGCCGTCCAGATTCAGCACGCTGCGCCGCTTGTTGGCGGTGAGCTCGATGGGCTCGAGGGCAAACTGCACCTCCAGGTTGCCCTGCTGGCTGAAGAAGATCTGGCGGATGCGGGCGGCACGGTCGAGCTGTTTTACCAGCTCGGCCTGCACCGGCGAGCCGAGCTCTCCTTCCATCAGACCGCTCTCCACCATGGGCTTGAGGTTGACCTGATAGAAGCTGTCCAGGGTCCCGTTGGGTGCGAAGAAGCGCTCCATCTCGGACAGGGGCACATCCTTGGCAGAACCCGGTTCGAACGGGTAGCGCCCCGCCAGCTGGCTGTTGAAGGGGGCCAGCACCTTGTCCTGCCACTCCTGATTGAGAGAGGACATGGCGAGATCCACCACCAGCCGTGAACTCTGCTCGGAGAGCTGACCCACCCAGCGATCCAGCGGCGCCGGCAGGCCACGGGCATACTGCTGCAGCGCAAACACGGGATCGGCGTACTTGTTGGTCAGGCGAAGCTGCACCGCCTTCAAGGCGGACTGACCCGGCTCGGTGGCATTGACGATAAGCTCCAGGTAGTGCTGCAGCTCCATCAGCTTCTGGTTCACCTCCTGGATGAGGGGCCCCTGCTCACCCCGTCCCGCCAGGGCGGCATTGGTGGCCAGGAAGGGGCGACCGATACGGGCCGTGATGGCCTGGGCCGGATCCCCTTCCACATCCGAGATCTTGCGGATACGGGTGTTGTCATCCAGCGCCGCCAAGACGCGCTGGAACGGCTGATCGTTGCCGGTGATGGCGGTCAGCACGTCCAGCGCCTGCTCCGGGCTCTCCAGCGTCTGCACGTCCAGGTTGGTCAGCAGATTCTGCCACTGGTTGACGTAGTCGGTGACGTAACGTTCATTGACCTGACGGGTGATCTCCTTGCGATCCGCCTCACTCAAGCGACTCAGCTTGCGCTGGCCCAGCACCCAGGCGTCCATGGCGGTGAGATCGATCAGCGCCTTGTCCTGCTTGATGAAGAAGTTGTTGAAACCCGGCCAGGTCAACAGCCGTGGCACCTGCCCCGCCGGTTCACTGCGCAGGGCAAAGACGGTGTCGAAGGTCGGCCCCACCTCGTCGCGCACGTTGAGATCCGGCGCCAGCTCGTCCCCGGCCTTCACCACCAGGTTCTGATAAACCCGCTGATAGAGCGGCAGCTTGCCGAGTTCGCGCTGGGCGCCGTACACCGGTTCCTTGAAGGGGACGAAGGCGGTGATGGCGGCCTGATCCCGCGCAGCCCTGGCCCCATACCAGTCGGTGTGATCCAGGGCATAGTCCAGATGCCCCATCAGCTGCTCCTGTACCGGCCCCTGGCCCGGGAAGGCCCGCTGCCAGCGGCTCGCCATGTACTGCTCCACCAGCTCCTTGTTGCGGCCGGAGGCGTCGTCCAGCATCCGCATCACCCGCAGGATGGAGAGTTTCTCCTCGCTGCCCGCCGGTGCCCGCTGAAGATCGTCCAGCAGCCCCTGCATCTGGGCAGGCAGGAAGCGCAGGCTCAGCAGTTGCAGGTAGGAGCCTTCCACATAGGGGCCGATCTCGTCCCCTTGATAGAGGCCGAGATCCGCCACCAGCGGGGTACGTTCCCGATAGTTGCCAAAGGAGAGGGTCGCCTCGCGAATGAGGTTCAGGCGCGGCAGCTGGCTCACCCCGAAGGCGTGATCATCGGTCAGCTCGCGGGTGCTGGTGAAGGCCTGGGCCTTGGTCAGCACGTTGCGCCCCGCCTCTTCGTTGACCCGATAGAAGTAGTGCCAACCGCCGATGAGGGCCGCCGAGAAGAGGGAGAGGCAGCCGAGACCGATGGCCATGCGACGACGGCGATAGAGGGTGTGCAGCCGGTTCTCCCCGGCCAGATGGGCCTCGGGGAAGATGATGCCGGAGAACAGCTGGCGCACGAAATAGGTGTTCGACTCCCCGCGCAGGGCCGAGTGGATGGGCTCCGGCAGGTTGTAGCGACGGGAGGCCGCCTGGGCGAACGCATCGAACGGCACCCCTTGCTGGTAGACGGAGCTGATATAGACCCCACGCACCAGCAGCGGTTTGCTCTCCTCTATGGCCAGGGTTTCATCCAGCAGGCTGGCCACATAATCCTTGAGTCCCGCCAGCTGACGCACGAAAGAGAACAACGCGCTGCGCTGACCGGCATCCAGCCTGGTCAGCATCAGCTCGGGCAGATTCTGGTTGAGGTTCTCCACCCACTGATCCCAGAACTGGATCAGCTCCTGTTGCCAGCCATCATGGCCGCTCGGGTTGAAGGTCACCCCCAGCACGGCCTCGCGGGCCTCCTTGTCGAGTTGCTCGTACACCACATCAAACCCGCGCAGCAGATCGAGCTTGGTGAAAGTGACGTAGAGGGGCAGCCGGGTGTTCATGGTGGCCGAGACCTCTTGCAGGCGCGAGCGCATCAGCTGGGCATAGGCCTTGCGCTCGGCCACGCTGGCGTGGGAGAGCCAGGCCAGGTCCACCGTCAGCACCAGACCGTTGAGGGGCTGGCGACGACGATGCTCGCACAGCCAGTTCAGCAGATGCAGCCAGAGCCGCTCGTGCTTGCGGGCAAGGGGATCGAGCTCAGGTTCGGATTGGGACAAGAGCTCGCCGGCGGGATCCAGCATCACCGCCTTCTCGCCAAGCCAGCAGTCAATGAGCTGATCCTGGGCGACATCCCTAAGCTCGGTATCGAGTCTCGGGTTCAACTTGTTGGCCGGGTTGGCCCGGTGAATGAGGCTGCTCTTGCCGCTACCGGGCAGTCCCAGCACCAGGTACCAGGGCATGGCATAGCGAGCCCCCTTGCCAAGATGCTCATCGAGGGCTTGCAACCAGCGCCCGAGGAACAATCCCTGGCGATCCAGCAGTCCCTGCACCGGATCTTGTTCCAGCACGCTCTCCTGCTGGCGCTCGGCCTTGAGTTGCTGCATCTTGCGCCACATCCGCCAGGAGAGCACCCCCAGCAGCAGCCAGAGCCAGAGCAGGGTGAACACCACCCGTCCCCACAGGGGCTCGAAGGGCTTGGCATCGCGGATCTCGAGGCGGGGGCCGAGCCACCACACCAGGATCAAGGCGACAACCCAGAGCACGGCACCGAGCAGGGGCCAGGAGGGTTTCAATTTCGGCAGCTGTTGCCGCAGAAAGGTAAAAATGGTCTTGAACATAAAATGTGATCCAACTCCGACTCAGCGACTCATTTCGCCATGCATGTCATTTACCCAGCCGCCTGCTGTTCCAGGCGACTGACCAATCCGGGTTCCCATTGCGCCAATCCCAGGCGACTCGCCTCTTGCCAAAGATGCTGATAGTGCTGGCGCGCCAGCGCCGCCATGCCCTCTTGCGCCAGCAGCTCCGCCTGCACCAGTTGGGCGTGGAAGCGGGCGCGAGGCTCCTGCAGTTGCTGCATGCGCTCATCGAGCAGGGTCAGGGCCGCGGCCATGCCCTGCTCCCCATGCCGCTGGGCGACCTCTTCCCCCAGGCTCCCGCCCGCCTCTCCCACCCCGCGGTTCACCGGTTGCAGCCAGCGCTCGCATTCGGAGGGCAAGAAGGGAGTGCCATCGCTAAAACCCAGTTCCCGCAGAGCCGGCAGGCGCTGCAAGAAAGCCGCGAGCTCCTCCTTGATGGCCTGGGCGACGGCGCCAAAACCCAGCTTGTCCGCTACCAGGGCCGAGAGGCGATGGCCCCCGAACCAGTAAGGGGCCAGGGTCAGGCTCTGCTCGATGCGCTGCCAGAGCGCCAGATCCGCGCTGGCGAGTGCGGCGCGATACTCGTCCACCATGTCCACCGACATGGGGGCCAGCGGGGTTTTGTTGCCACTGGATGCCATGGGCGGCGTGGTGATCCCCGCCCAGATGGCGTGACGGCGCAGGCGATAGCCCATGGCCGCCTCCGGTTGGCGCTCGATGAGCAAATCCGCCACCTTGAGCTGGGTCTGACGCCAGGCCCGGTCATTGGAGCTGTCTATCTCGAGCCCGGGGGCCTGGCTGGCCCCGCTCAGTACCATGGTGGCGCTCTGGCTGGCATGGGCCGTCGTGCCCACGACGCCTGCGGCCGGGGAGCTGACACCATCCGCCTCGGCCTGGGCGGCCTGCTGGCGCTGGGCTCGTCTCAGCTCCATCAGCAGCGGGTCGAGCAACTCTCCCTTATCCGGGCACTGCACCAGCCAACAGGCGCCGAGCTGCTCGGCCTGCACCAACAGCTGAGCCAGCTCGGCCGCCGAAGCGCTCTCGCAGACCCGCGGCAGGGCCCCCTCGAAGCGCTTGACGATCTGCACCATCAGCCGCTGTTTCTGGCTGGCATTGCCGGGCCAGGCCAGCAGCCAGTAGGCGCGGATCCAGGACTCCAGCAGGCTCAGCGCCGCCCCCATGGGCGTCGCCTTGGCGGGGTGTTGCAGGCAGCGCAGCAACTGGGCCAGTACCCGCATATCCTTGGTGCGCGTCTCCAGGAGGCCAAGGCAGGCCTCAGCTACCGCATTGAGATCCACCTGGGCGTGGGCCAGAGATCCGAGCTTGACCAGCTCGGTCTCCACATAGTCCCAGCGCGGCTCGTCTGCGAGGACGGCACTCTTGGTCTGTTCATCCGGCAGGCTGGCGAGCAGGCGGCCACACCAGGGGTGTTGATAGCTCATCTCCCCTCCTACCAGCGACACTGCTGGCGCAGGGGCACCAGGGCGGTTTTCAGACCGCTCAAGTCGACCCTCAGCAAGGCACCGTTGTCGGCCCGCACCTGCAACTCGCGATGGCCCAGCCAGCGCTTGAGCTCCTCGATGGCGGGCAGGCCGCGGCCATATTCCAGCAAGAGCCCCTGATCCCGGATAAACCAGCTCTGAGCACTGCTGCTTGGCTGACCATCCAGCGTGACCTGCACGTTTTCACCGGCCCAGGGGCTATCCAACCGCAGCCGGATGTGGGTGATGCTGTCGACACAACCGATGGAGAGCGTCGCTCCCCTCAGGGCCGGGCGGGTCAGCGTCTCATTGCCGCGTCCTTCGTCGCTTTGCAGCAGGAAGGGAGGGCTGTCCGGGGTGCGGCCCAGCTCCTGATCCCAGATGGCCTGCCAGGCGGGAGACTTGGCCGCCCCGCTCGTGGCGGCAGGTTCACTCCCACGACCGAGGGCGTCATAGCAGGCGAGGCGCACCAGGGGGGAGGCTTCACGCCGGCACTGTTGCCAACCCGCCAGATCGAACTGGGGCTCGGCGGCGCTTGCCAGCAAGAGGGGCAACAGGGTGAGCAGGCTCATCAGTTCACCTCCAGCTTCTGGCACTTGTGATCCAGGGTGCGCTTGGGAATGTTCAGGCTCTCGGCCACCAGCATGCGATTGCCCTGGAAGTAGCGCAGCCGCGCCTCGATGACGGAGGCCTCATACAGCTGCATGGCCCGGCGCAGGTCGCGAATGTGGTTGTAGTTGTCCATCGAGCCGGGCAGCTCCACGCAGACCCGCTCCCGCAGCTCGGGCGGCAGCGCCTCCAGCACCACCTCTTCCCCGTGGCGGGTATGGGCGCAGGCCACCTCCAGCAGGTTGCGCAATTCTCGCACGTTGCCGGGGAAGTCGTAGCTCTGTAGCTGCTTCTGGAACTGACGGTGCAAGCCGCCGAGGGCCTTGCCATCCTGCTCGGCAAACTGGGCCATGAAGTGCTGGCACAGCATGGGCACATCGTCCATGTGCTCGCGCAGCGGGGCGATGAGCAACAGGCACTGGCAGAGGCGGTGATAGAGATCGGCCCGGAACTGGCCATCCTCCACCTGACGGGTGAGGGGCTGATGGGTGGCGGCGATGAGGCGAAAATCGGAGTGGAGCTCCTGCTCGGCCCCGAGGGGCCGGTAGCTGCGCGTTTCCAGCACCCGCAGCAGCTTGGCCTGCATGGCGGCAGGCATGTCCCCCACCTCGTCCAGGAACAGGGTGCCGCCATTGGCCTGGGCCACCAGCCCGGCCTTGTTGCTAAGCGCCCCGGAGAAGGCCCCCTTCTGGTAGCCAAACAGCTCGCTCTCGATGAGGTTTTCCGGGATGGCGGCGCAGTTGATGGCCACGAACGGCTTGCCGGCGCGATCCGAGCATTGGTGCACCAGGCGGGCGACCACCTCCTTGCCGCTGCCGGTCTCCCCCTGAATGAGCACGGTCAGCTTGTGCTGCGCCGCCTGATGGACCTGCTCGCGCAACCCGCAGATCACCGCGGATTGACCCACCAACTGGTCAGCCAGCAGCTTCTCGTGCTGCTTCTTGACCTGATCCTCCCCTTTTATCTGGCGAAGAGAGTCTCTCAGCACACTCTGATCCCGGCGGCTGCGACCCAGATCCCGGATGAGGGTAAGCTGGTTGCAAAACACCTGGGAGAGCTGGGCCAGCTCGGGGCCGTCGGTCCACTCCTGCAACTGCTCGGCGCTGTCCATCATGGCCAGCACGGCGAACGGCTTGCCGTTGCCATCCAGCAAGGGGAAGGCGTGCAGGCCGCACTGCTGGCCGAGGTTGGAGAGCAGGGCGCGAAACTCCTTGTGCTCGATGCGCGCGCCCCCGTGCAGGGAGTCCCAGGTGCGGGACTGGGCCTTGTGCAGCACATAGGCAAGGGGGTGGGAGAAATCATCCACCGCCAGGGAGAGGCTCACCGCCTGCCCCTTGACCCAGCCACTGCACTGCATCTGGCGCCCGCTCACGTCCAGCATGGCGAGCAGCATGCCCTTGGGCTGGAAGCTGGCGTGCAGCACCTGTGACCACCATTGGCACAGGTGCGCCTCATCGCGCTGCTCGGTCAGCTCGAGGGCAAAGGCGAGGGCTTGTTCCATACTCAAGCCCCCACCTCGGCCAGGAACTGCTGATCCGCCACAGAGAAGCGCACCCGGTTGATGGGTTCACCGGCGGCCAGACGCTGCAGCAGTTGCAGGGAAACCGGCGGCAGCAGGGCACCGTCGATGACGGATTCGAGCATGCGGGCCCCGTTCTCGCTGCGATTGGCACGGCGCAGTATCTCTTCGGCCACCTCCGCATCCAGCTCCACCTCGGCGCCGAAGCGCTCCTTGAGCAGCTTGACCAGACGGTTGAGCTTGCCCCCCACGATCTGCACCAGGGTCTCGTGACCGAGCGGCAGATAGGGGATCACCTCCATGCGCGCCAGCAGCGCCGGCTTGAAGAAGGCGGCGAGCTCGGGGTAGAGCGCATCCAGCAGCACGTCCGGCTGCTCGGCGTTGTCGACGATTGTCTGGAAACCCAGATTGGAGGTGAGGAAGAAGACCACGTTCTTGCAGTCGATGATGCGCCCCTCCCCGTCTGCCAGCTCGCCCTTGTCGAACGCCTGATAGAAGAGGTTCAGCACATCCGGGTGCGCCTTCTCCACCTCGTCCAGCAGCACCACGGAATAGGGCTTCTGGCGGATGGCCTCGGTCAGCACGCCCCCCTCGCCAAAACCCACGTAACCGGGGGGGGAGCCGATGAGGCGCGAGACGGTGTGTTTCTCCTGATACTCGGACATGTTGATGGTGGTCAGATACTGGCGACCACCGAACATCAGCTCGGCGATTTGCAGCACGGTTTCTGTCTTGCCGACCCCGCTCGGGCCCACCAGCAGGAAGGCGCCGAGAGGACGGCCCGGGCGGCGCAGGTCGGCGCGGGCGGTCAGCAGGTGCTTGTGCAGATGGGCCACCGCCACATCCTGCCCCTTGATGAGATCCCCGAGGTACTCCGGCAGCCGGGTCACCACGTCGAGCTCCCCCTGGGAGATGCGATTGAGCGGCACCCCGGTCCACTCGGCGATCACCGCTGCGACCTGGGTCTTGTCCACGTGGGCGGAGACCAGTACGGACTCCTGCTGCAGGGCGGCAAGCTCGTCCTCGAGCGCCGCCAGCTGCTGGGCCGCAGCGTGGAGGTCCAGCGGGGCATCCGCCAGATCCAGCGCCTCTGTCTTTAACAACTCATCCTGCTCGTCAGCCAACAGCGCGGCGCGCAGGGTCACGATCTGCTGCACCAGCCCCTGTTGTTGCTGCCATTGGGCCTCTTGTTCCACCAGGGCATCACGACAGGCAGACTGGGCGGCCTGCAACTCGGCGAGGCGCTCTTCGTTGTCACCCAGACCGATGAGACGCTGACGCTCCAGCTGGCGGATCTCCAGCTCCCGCTGGCGCAGCTCGTTTTGCAGGTGGCTGACGGCGCGCGGCGGCGTGGTGAGGTTGATGGCGACCCGGGCACAGGCGGTGTCGAGCACGTCGATGGCCTTGTCCGGCAACTGGCGACCGGAGAGGTAACGGGCGGAGAGCTGGGCGGCGGCCTGCAGCGCCTCCTCGTCGATGAGCACCCCGTGGGACTGCTCGTAGATGCTGCGCAGGCCCCGCAGGATCACGGTGGCCTCCTCGGCGTTGGGCTCGCCCACCTTCACCAGCTGGAAGCGGCGCGACAGGGCCGCATCTTTTTCCACGTATTTCTTGTACTCGCCCCAGGTGGTGGCGGCGATGGTACGCAGCTCACCGCGGGCCAGGGCGGGTTTGATCAGGTTGGAGACGTCCAGGCCACCGGCCTGGTTGCCCGCCCCGATCAGGGTGTGGGCCTCGTCGATGAAGAGGATGACGGGGCGCACCGCCTCCTTGACCTCCTGCATCACCCCTTTGAAACGCTTCTCGAACTCCCCCTTGACCGAGGCCCCGGCCTGCATGGCACCGAGATCCAGGGTCATCAGCTCCACTTCGCGCAGCTTTTCGGGCACCTGACCTGCCACCATGCGCAAGGCCAGCCCCTCGATGAGGGCGCTCTTGCCCACCCCGGCCTCCCCCACGACGATGGGGTTGTTCTTGCGGCGACGGGAGAGGATGTCGATCATCAGATCAATTTCGTGATCCCGGCACAAGACGGGATCCAGGCTGCCCTGACGGGCCTGCTCGGTCACGTTGACGGTGAAGCGGGCCAACAGGCTGGCATCGGCGGGCAAGGCAGCCTGGGCGGCGTTGCCGTTGCTGGAGGCGGTCACCTGCGTCTCGGCCGATTCCTTCACCCACTCATCGAACTGCTGGCGCAGCAGCTCCCGATTGACGTTGGCAAGCAAACGCGTCACCGAACCCGGCAGGTAGCGCTGGGGGGTCATCAAGAGCACCAGCAGCATGACGCCGCTGCGCAACTGGCCGTGTTGCAGCTCGGCGGAGGCCAGCAGCCAGCTGTCTTGCAGCCACTCCACCAGGAGTGGCGAGAAGGAGGGGTAACCCTGTCCATAGCCGCTGTCGGCGGACGAAGGCTGCAGCAGGGTGTGCAGCTCTTCCACCTCCACCTCGGCCCGTTTGAGGATCTGGCGTACATCGGACAAGGGGGTATCCAGCATCTTCAGCAGCAGGTGTTCGATGCGGATCTCGGCCCCCTGATGGTTGACGCAGAGGGCCGCAGCCTCCTCCAGCATGTGACGACAGATGGGATTGAGTCTTTCCACCAGTACCGGTAGCTCTATACGAATCAAGGCGTGCTCTCCTCAGAATATTATTTTAATAATTCGCCCAGTTGACGCAGAACGTCCTGAGTCTGGTTATTGAGTTGGTGGTGATAGAGGCCAAAGATGATGGCCAGCACCACGGCGCCCCCCAGGTAGAGACTGCGCAGGGAAACCTGTTTGCGCAGCCGATAGCGGGAGGCCTGCTGACCGAGGTCCAGGTGAAACACACTGGGTGCCTCGCCGCTCGCCTCGGGGGACAACTGTTTGTGCAACTGTCTGACGATGCGTTCGAACTCCCCCTGCCCCTTGCTCATCACCTTGTAACGCCCCTCGAAACCGAGACACAGACACAGATAGATGAACTCCAGGATGTCCCGATAGCGCACCGGGTCCTCCTGCAGGCGGGCGAGCAGCACGAACACCTTCTCCCCGCCCCAGGTCTCGTTGTGAAAACGAGTCAGCAAGGAGTGCTCAGACCATTCGCTCTGGCTACCCCAGTCGCGGCCCATCACGGCCTCGTCGATGAAGGTGCAGAGGATGTAGCGAAACGAGAGCACCACGCCGTTCTCGTAGCCCTGGGCCATCAGCTCCTGCTCGATGGCCTGGATCTCGGTCACCACCCGCTGGTAGAGCTCGGGTACCCGGTCGTAGCGCGACAGCAGGCGCACCCGCTGCACCAGGCCGAGCAAGGGGGTCACGGCGTCGATCATGGGATTGATGCTCTGGCCCCGCAGGCGGAACCAGTAGTCCGAGTCCATGTCCAGCTGCTCGGCATGATCGAACAACAGGTCGCTGAGTTGCTCGTTCTTGATAATGTCCGTGGTCATCTGTGCTTATTCCTTGTGAGATCACTGGCTGCGAATGGCCCAGAGCTGCATGTCCAGCTCCGGGAAGTCGCCGGCGATGTGGAAAGCGAGGGTGTTGCCCACCGCCAGCATCTGCCAGGCCGGACTCTGCCGATCGAGCTGGAAGTAGCTGTAACCGGCGTGATAGGGCAGCTGGCGCGGGGCCACCGGCAGCGGCAGCAACGGGATGCCGGGCAGTTGCAGGCTGATGAGTTCGCGGATCTTGTCGCTCGAGGCCACCTTGGTCTGTTGCAGCAGTTGCTTGCGCAGTTGCTCCTGGGGCATGCGGGCACGCACCGCCAGCACGAAGTCGGCGCTTTGCATCAGCTCGCTCTCCCCCACCACGGCTACCATGACGCCGTACTGGTGCTTGCGCAGCTGGATGGAGACGGCCCGCGGCGACAGCACTGTGCTGAGGGCCTGGCGCAGGGCCAGCATCACGGGTTCGAAGCTCTGCTGCTGATCGTCGTGGCGATAGGCGGCAAACTCCGGCGGCAGGCGGGACTCGTCGGTGAAGGTCATCAACTCGCCGCAGATCTGCACCAGGGCCTCGTGCAGCCGCTCCGGGTGCAAGGTACCGAGGCGCGCCAGGTGCGCCAGCTGGGGCTGAGCCCGGTTGAGCAGTTGCAGCATCATGAACTCCGCCACATCCGCCACCCCTTGCTGACCCGGCGCCGCGATACGCTGGGAAAGACTGCGGGCCCGCTCGGCCACGAGGCCGGCGGACTCGCCGAGGAAGCGTTTCAGGGCCGGAATGGCGGAGACGCTGATGCTGCAGGGCATGAAGTTGGGATCCAGCACCAGGCCGCCGTCCGGACGCTTGTCCAGGATGCGGGCGATGGCCAAGGAGGCATAGGCGCTGCGATCGTCACGCTCCAGCATCAGCCGCAGGCTGACCCGACCCACCTCGAGGGAGACCACGTCTCCCCCTTCGCTGTGCAGGTCGCGTACATCGTGGCGATGGGCCTGCAGCCGGGTGGCCACCTGGCCCCCCTGATTGACCTCGTTGACGCCGCTCACCGACAGCGGCAGCGCCAGATAGACCTTCTGGTTGGCCACCGAGGCGTCGGTGACCTCCAGCGGGGTCGGCAGCACATCGTCGTTCGGGATGTTGAACACGGTGCCGTCCGGCAAAATGCCGGTGGCCCCCACCAGGGCGATGCGGCCAAAGCCGAGGTAATCCTCGTTGATGGCCAGCGACTGGAGCCCGTAGAAATAGTCCGACAGCGCGCTCAGCCGGGCGTGCAGCGCGTAGTCCGAATGCCGCTGTTGTTGTTGGAAGTGCTGGGGCTTGATGAAGAGCCCCTCTCGCCAGATAACCCGATTTCGACTCGACATGGTCACTCTTCTTCTTGTTGTAGTTCCACTTCATCCAGACGCAGATGAACCAGGATTTGATAGGCGCGGCCCGTGCTCTTGACCTTGATGACCTTGCGCCACTCGGCGCTGTCCGGATCGGCGTAGCGGGCGATCACGCCGATGTAGCGGGTCTTCTCGTCGAGCTTGACGGGGGGCAGATACTTGAACTGCCCCGGCAGCAGGGTGTAGTCCTGATGGTCCAGATAGTTCTTGCCAAGCGCCTTCTCCACATCCTCGGTCACCTGGTCGTAATCGGTGGCGAGCAGCTTGGAATCCTCCGCCAGCAGCAGCACCTGGAACTCGATGGGCGCCGCCTCCCCGCTCTCGTTGGGATTGACGTCCGGCTCCGCCACCAGGCTCAGGCCCAGGGTGGAGGGCTGATCATCGTTGCTGCCCACCTGGATGTCCGGGTTCATGGCCACGTCGGCCATCTTGCCCATGGTGGTACAACCTGCCAGGACCAGCAGCGCGGTACCCAGCATCAGCGCACGTCTCATCCAATCAGCCCCTGTTGCTGACGCACGGCCTGGTCATAGGCCTGGGCATAGACCTGATGGAACAGCTTGTCGAACCCCTGCTGGCGCGCAGAGGTCAGCTCGCGGTAATAGTGCTGGTACATGTTCCAGGCCCAGCCTTCGTCCGCGGCGCCCGGGGTGCCGGTGCGGCGGTAATGTTCGAAGCGCCCGACCAGGGCATCCGGCGAGAAGGCTTGCAGGATGCTGTCCAGGGCGGCGCCGATGGCCTGCTGGTTTGCCACGTGGTGAATGCGCACGTTGCGCAGACTCTCGGCCACCGCCGCCGGAGCCGTCAGGTGTACCGGGCTCTTCTGCTCGGCGAACAGCACCGCCAGGGTCTCGTCGTAGTCGAGCCCCAGACGCAGGGGGTTGTCCTCGATGGGGCGCAGGTGTTTGTCCGCCAGCGCCGCCTGATCGCTTTGCAACTGCAACAAGCCTTCCACCATGGCACGTACCGTCTTGCCCATCTCTTCGAGCATGTCATGGGCCTGCTGGGTGTCCTGCAGTTGCAGCGGTTGGCCGAGGCCACGCATCAAGGGGGTCAGGGCGACGTGATCCACCCCGTCAAGGGAGGGGCGATAATCCGGGTGATTCTCGATGCCGGGCATATCCAGAAATTCTTGGCTCATGGTGTTCTCGATGGCAGAAAAGGGGGACAGGGACGGATGTTCCATATCCGGTTGTGAAGGAAATTCGCGCTGGCGACCCGGGGCCACCAGGGGGGTCAGGGCTGAACGCTCGTGCTGCAACGCCAACAAGGGATCGAGAGCCAGGGAGTGAGGATCTTCCTGCCCGATGTGGGGCTCGTCGCTCGCCAACCACTCGTCCAGCTGTTCGGTTGGGCGGTTGCCCAGCACCTGCTGCAGACTCTGCTCCGGGGTGATGGCGCCGAGATAGGCCCGCAGCCGGAACGGGCCGACGACGAGTTCGTCCCCCTGCTCCAGATGCACCTTGCGCGCCCTTCCTATGGGGGAGGTAGCGCCATTGATGTAGGTCTGGCCGCTCAGATCGCACAGGCAGAAACGGCCGTCCTGCAGCTCAATCCTGGCGTGTGCCGGCATGACGGCCCCCAGCCGATCCCGCAGTTGCCAGTCATCCTGCTCGGAGGCGCCCAGGGTCCCCCCCATCTCGCCGAAGCCGTATTGCACCTGCTGGTTGCCGTCGAGCTGTTCGCTGTTGAGCACCACCAGGGAAAGTTGCTGGTTTAGGTCGTTCACATTCACTCCTGCTCTCATTCCTGCACTTATTCCTGAACACAAATGGTGACAAACGGGTCACTCGGCGGTGCGCCGAGGAAGGTACTCCACCCCAGGCGCGCACTCTGCTCCTCCCCGAGCCTCAGCCCCCTTGCCTGCTCCTGGCCGAAACCAAGGCGCAGATCCCAGGCCAGCTGGTCGCGCAGAATGAAAGAGACAAAGGTCACCAGGGCGTGGAAATGCTCCCCGTTCGGGAGAAACCCGAGAAACTGCCCAAAACTCAGGTTGTTGATCTTCAATAGAAACTTGCCGGCGCAGTCGTTGACCTTGTCGCCGATGACGAAATCCCCTCCCAGGGTGGCGCAGGCACGGCCCAGCCGGTTTTGCTGATCCTGGTGGATGGGCACCCGGCGCCACTGCCAGGCGCTCACCTCCACGTCCGCCAGATCGAAACAGTGGGCCACCAGCCCCGCCACCACCTCGGGGGAGCGACTGGGGCTCGCCAGCAGGCCCGCATAGGAGAGCATCTTGGCCCGGTTCACCGGCAAACTGCGGCAGACCGCCTCGTTGCCGAGCCCCACCAGGGCAAACATCAGGCGGGAGAAACCATCCTCGCCGTTATCCTGAAAGCGCACGTGATAGCGGTATTTGCGCCAGATCCGGTGCAGCAGGGTCAGCAGTCGGTGATGGAAGAAATCCAGAAACAGGCCGAGCTTCTGCTCCCCTTGCGCGTACTCCCAGGCCAGGGAGTCGAGGTAGTAACCCGGCATGGGGGACTGGCTGCCGTGCAGGCCGAGGAAGGCCACCTCCAGTTGGTGGCGCCCCTTGTCATCACGGCCGATCTGCAGCACGTCGCTGGTGGGAAACCCTAAGGAGGCGGTCGCCTTGAAGCGGATCCCCTCATCCTCTGGCAGGTAGTCGAGTCCTCGCTCCTGATCCGCACCATCCAGCCGGTTGAGCAGCTCAACCAGCTGGAAGAAGTTGAAACGGGGCGCCTCCTTGGCGGCGCTCACATCAGGGAGTGTTGACCGATCTGGACTGGCCACTGGTAACGCTCCTTGTTGTCGAGATTGACCACCTCAAGCAGGTGGAAGGCATTGACGCTGGCGTATAGCGAGAAGAAGTGGGCCAGCACTGTGCTGAACAGATAGAGCTCCCCCTCGCTGCCAAAGGCGGACTGGCGGACATGCAGCACGGATTTGAGCCCCCGCACCGGCATGCCACGCACCAACCTGTCCACCGGGGTGGTCTCGATCTGCTCGATCCCCCCCAGCCGCTTGCGCGAGGCCTGCTCCGCCTGTTTGTCGTGCAGGGCCGGAAAGTCATAGGTGCGCAGCACCTGCACCAGGGCATCCCGGCGCAGCAGGGAGACATAGTTGAGCGACAGGTTGGAGATGAGCGTCCAGTGCAGACTGCCATCCAGGGCCGGGCGCAGGGGCCGGGTCGGCCGGATCAAGTTGCGGAAGGTGGCGAATGAGGGCGAGCTGCCGGTCGGCACGCAGATGTTGCCCACCTTGAGGGTGGCGGCCCGGGAGCGGTTGGTGCAGGTCAGGGTGACGGAGATGGATTCATCCAGTTCCACCGTGGTGGTCTCGTCCCCGCGCACGAAGGAGAGGCTGTGTTCAAACCCGTCCCCGCTCACCGATTCGCGCACCCGCACCCGGTAGTAGAGTGCCAGCCGCTGTTTGGCCCGCTCTATCTGGTGCTGGAAACTCTCGAATGGCTGATAGATGCGCGGCGTGCCGCGGGAGCGACCGAGGTTGCCCTCCACCCAGCCTTCCACCTCGTCCACCGAGAAGATCTCGAAACTGTCCGCGTGGCGGTAGCTCGCCTTGAGGGGATATTCCGCCTGGCGTCCGTTGAGGTTGACCGGTTCGCTGTCGTGCTGGAACAGATTGATGGCCGGCACGCAGTTGAGCATGAAGGAGTCCGGCCGGATCTTGAGCTCGGCGGGCAGCGGCTTGTCGAAACAGAAATGGATCTTGAATTCGCTCACCGGCAGCGGCTGCCTGGGCCACTCCCCCCGGGAGAGCTCGAAGAAGAGGAAACTCTCGGGGAAGCAGAAATACTCCTGCAGGATGCGATAGCCGGAATAGACGTTGTTCGGGTAGGGCAGGAGCGCGTCATCGCGCTCGAAGCCGATGGGCTTGAGGGCGTTGGCTTCCTGACGAAAGCGCTTGCCGTCTATCTCCAGCTCGATGTGGGAGAGCTGGTTGGAGAGCCAGAAGTAGAGCTCATAGGCGGTATAGTTGTCCCCGCCGAGGAAGAAACGCAGCTTGTCGAGCTGCAATTCATCGAGGGGCAAGGGGGCATGCAGGGCGATATCCAGGGAGATGGTGGAGAGATCGTTGCCGCTCTGGGCCGCGATGTGGCGGATATCGGCCGGGTAGATCCAGGCGTCGTGGCTGGTCTGGAAGTGACAGGTCACTTCGTCGATGGGCAGGCTGTCGAGCTGACACCCCTGCTTGACCAGCGCCGGCTGGGTGATGGCCCCGGGGATGACCGAAAACTGCATGATGGTCATGCTGGGGACGGGGCGCAGATAGTTGGGCCAGAGCATATTGAGCAGACCGTGGGTCAGCTCGGGGAACTCGTCCTCTATCTTGGCGCGCAGGTTGCCGGTGAGAAACGCGAAGCCTTCCAGCAGGCGTTCTACATCCGGATCCGTGTTTTGCTCGGACAAGAAACGGGTGAGTTCGGGATAGGCGTCTGCAAATTCGCGCCCTTGCAGGCGCAAAAATGCCAGTTCATCCCTGAAGTAATGTTCCAGCGACATTGATCAGACCATGCGGTAGTGACGGTGACTGTCCAGGTGGACGTTGAACGAGGTAACCTGTTCGATGTGCTCCAGCCTCACATGGGCCGTCACCTGAAACGACATCTCGAGCGGGCTCGCCTGAGCATCGGGTGAACGGACTTCCACATGAACTATCCGCGGTTCATACCGACGGATGCATTGCCGGATCGCCTCACGGATCCGCCCCTTGATATCGGCACTGCCCTGGGTGGCGTCATTGAGATCGACGACGCCAAGCTCGGGAGCACTGCGACAATTGCCGGGGCGAGTGTTGAGGATCTGGTCAAGCTGCCGTTTGACAGAATCCACCAGATCATCCACTTCCGAACGGGGGGAAGGGTGAACCCCCTCCCCCCGGATCCGGTCAAACAGGCTGGCCGCATTTCCTCTATCCCAGGAAGAGAGAGACGGCATCGGCCATTATTCCTTGTCCAGACGACCTACCAGAGACAGCTCGAAGCTGGCCCCCATGTACTTGAAGTGCGGACGGACGGCCATGGCGACCTGATACCAGCCCGGCTCCCCTTCCACATCCAGCACCTTGATCTGGGCGGCACGCAGCGGGCGGCGGCTACGCACGTCTGCCGGCGGGTTCTCCTGATCGGCCACGAACTGCTTGATCCAGCCGTTCAGTTCACGCTCCAGATCCTGACGCTCCTTCCAGGAGCCGATCTGCTCGCGCTGCAGCACCTTGATGTAGTGTGCCAGGCGATTGATGATGAACATGTAGGGCAGCTGGGTGCCCAGCTTGTAGTTGGTCTCCGCTTCCTTGCCTTCCTTGGTGTTCGGGAACACCTTGGGCTTTTGCACCGAGTTGGCGGAGAAGAAGGCGGCATTGTCGCTGTCTTTGCGCATGGTCAGGGTGATGAAGCCCTCTTCGGACAGCTCATACTCGCGGCGATCGGTGATCAACACTTCGGTCGGGATCTTGGCTTGCAGCTGACCCATGGCCTCGTACACATGTACCGGCAGGTCGTGGATGGCGCCGCCGCTCTGCGGGCCAATGATGTTCGGGCACCAGCGATACTTGGCGAAGCTGTCGGTCAGGGAAGTCCCCATCAGATAGGCGGTGTTGCCCCACAGGTAGTGGTCGTGATCCGAACTGATGTCTTCCTGGTAGTTGAAGCCCTTGATGGGGTTTTCGGTTGGATCGTAGGGCAGGCGCGCCAGGAAGCGCGGTGCCGTCAGCCCCAGGTAGCGGGCATCTTCCGACTCGCGCAGAGAGCGCCACTTGGTGTAGGCCGGGCCTTCGAATACCGACTTGAGATCCTTGATGGACGGCAGATCGGTGAAGCTGTCCACACCGAAGAACGTCGGTGCGACGGAGGAGATGAAGGGGGCATGGGCCATGGCGCCCACCGCGCTGACATACTGCATCAGCTTGATGTCGGGAGAGCTTTGGGTGAAGGCGTAATCACCGATCACGGCACCGATGGGTTGACCACCGAATTGACCATAACCAGTGGAATAAACGTGCTTGTAGAGGCCTGACTGGGTGATCTCGGGTGAGAACTCGAAATCTTCCAGCAGTTCCTCCTTGGTCGCATGCAGCACCTGGATCTTGATGTTCTCGCGAAAATCGGTGCGATCCACCAGGAGCTTGAGGGAACGCCAGGAGGACTCCAGCTCCTGCACTTCCTTGGCGTGCAAGATGACATCCATCTGCTTGCTCAGCTTCTTGTCGAGCTCGACAATCATGCTGTCCACCAGGGCCTTGTTGACCGGGTCAGTGGTGGTACCACTGTCCAGAATATTTGCGATGAGAGCAGCAACCCCCTGCTTGGCGACGCTGTAACCCTCGTCCACCGGGGTAATGCGTGCCTGCGCCATGATTTCGTCCAGCAAGGACGAGGAGGCAGCACTCGCCCCCGCTTGAACCTGTTCTTCGACCTGAGACATGTTTTTTCCTTATCAATCAGTCAATTAATCTGCAGATCACTCGGCAGGCTTGATCAGATCCAGCTCCTTGAGCAGCTGCTCGCGAGCCTCGTCACTGGACAGCAGATCCTGCAAACGATTGCGGAAGGACGGGATATTTCCGAGCGGTCCTTTCAGGGCAACCAGGGCTTCACGCAGTTCCAGCAGCTTGCGCAGCTCGGGAACCTGCTGGGCAACGCTGTCGGGGGTGAAGTCTTCCAGGGACTGGATCTTGATCGACACCGGCAACTCGTCCTGGCTGTTCTCTTCCAGGCGGTTGGGAACGGAGAACTTCAGTTCCAGTGCAGATTCTTTCATGACAGAGGAAAAATTATTCTTGTCGATGGAGACGGTCTGGCGCTCCTCGATGGGGGTCTCTTCCGTACGTCCTTTCATGTTGCCGATAACCATCATGGTCAGGGGAAGTTCTATTTCCGCCTGTTGACCACCGGTTGCTGGCACATATTTGATATTAATACGCTCTTTAGGCGCAACGGTGGCGCCATCAATTCCTTTTCCCATGCTCTAAATACCAAGTTAAGGATCCATGAAGACCCTAAAGCTTATAGCCAACGCTTCTACAGACAACTGTAAAAAATGACAGTTGACGAGTTCAAGGGTGAACTCGGTAGAAAAACGTCAGCCGACGAGGCATTTTCGATATGAATCCCGCCAAGGCGAAATAATCAAAAACGCAATATGCATCTTGTTACTTAATACAACCCGATTCGCCTCTACTCTTTGTTAGAGGTCTTGTTGGCTTAAGAGCCATTTGTGACAGATGGTATATTTATGACTCTTTTTCAGTCAACAAAAAATATCCAAAAGATAGACAGCAAAATTCAAGAAAACAGATAAAAACCACTAAAATCAACAGCTTATATGAAATACAGCGCTGCGTAGTAAATATCTCAAGTTGAATGCAGCGGTATAATATTCACGTTTGAAGCGACGATTAAGATAAGCCATTTATCAACAATGACATAAAAAATGTCGGTCTCTGATGTAAGCTCATCGTGCGCGAACCATGACATTGACTAGTCTGTCGATAATTGTCATGTGAGATGTCTTATAAGGTGAAGCGTGATTGCCCACGCTGTTACGCGTTGAGAATATTGTACATATGGTGTCATTGAGTATGAATATTCTCTATATCCACCGTCTGATTTAGTTCTAGGTTTTATCCTTTATATCGGCAAGAGGCGTACTTTCTTCGAGTTTGACAAACCAGTGTTGGGCCAATTTTTGACCAGCGGCCTTCTCCTGTTTTGTCATCCCTTTTTCCAATTCATTGCCCGCATCCGTCGCATCCTTGTTCCCATCAGTCGCGGCGAGCAGATACCATGCATAAGCATGCAAGCGGTTTCGTGGCGCCCCCCAGCCGCGCTCACGCATGGTGCCCATGCGGTATTGCGCCTGCCGGTGATTCGCATTGGCCGCCAGCCGATACTGCTTGAGCGCCTGAGCGTAATCCGCCTCCCCGCCCAGCCCCAACCGCAGCATTTCGCCATAGGCATAGTGGGCATCGACGTTGCCCTGCGAGGCCGCCGAGGCGAGGCTCTGGCGTGCTGCTACCAACTCACCCCGCCCCTGCTGCAACTGTGCCAACTCGAGTTGTGCCTGGCTCACCCCGCCTTTGGCGGCCAGGGTCAACCAGTGCTCTCGCGCCGCCGGATCGCTCTGTCTCAGACTCAGCTGATATTCCGCCTCGTGGGAACCATGGCTCGCCGCCAGTTCCAGCCAGTAACGGCCGAGGGCGAGATCCTGAGCCACCACCTCCCCCGCCAGATAGGCTTGTCCCAACCACAGCTGAGCCTCGGGAGCACCGGCATCGGCGGCGCGTTGATACAGGGGCAGAGCCTCGGCACCACTCGCCCGTCTGGCCAGGATCAGCAAGGCATCCGGTTGATGCTGGGCGGCGGCTTTGTCATACCAGCGCTGGGCGAGATCGGGTCGCTTGGCGACACCTTTCCCTTGCTCATAGCGCAGGCCGAGCCGATATTGCGCCTCACGGTTACCCTGCTCGGCCGCCTTCTCCAGCCACTCGATGGCATCGGCGTCGGCACCGGGCTGCTTGGCATACCACTCACCCAGCACCAGCTGAGCATCCGCATGATCCCGTTTGGCCGCCTGCTCGAACCAGTCGAGACACTCATCGGCCTGCTTGCCCTGATGTTGCTGCTGGCACGCCAGCCCCAGCTGATAACTGGCATCCGCATTGCCCAGCTTGGCCGAGCGCTGCCACCACTCCTGAGCCAGCTTTGGATTCTTGGGTTCACCGAGGCCAGATTGATACCAGCTCCCCACCTGCAGCGCGGCCTTGCCTCGTACATCCGCATCCGCCGCCAGTGGTCCTGATTGAACCGCAGCCTGTTTCATCCAGCGCATCGCCTCGGGATAATCCGGCTTGGCCGCCAGGCGGTTGGCCAGCTCATACTGCGCCTTGCCCTGACCCTGCTGGGCGGCTTGAGAGAGTTCGGATTCGGTCAGTGGGACCGTTGTTGTGCAGGCAATCAACACATTCGATATTAGTATCGATAATAAAGCACGGTATACCATCAATAATTCCCAAAGTTTTAAAAAATAGAACAGTGATTGGGTATAAAACTAAGTGTAGCTATATTTAACCCCCCTTAAAAATTATGTGCCTTGCGAAACTAAAAAATATACAAGAACGCCACGCGTGGAGTATAAAGAGAATAATTTATGGCGATATTATAATTCTACTACCGTCTACCCACCCATCTTTTATTATAGTCGAACATGTCTTATAATAAACCACGCGAACCCCATCATAAGTATGCAGGAGATATATCCATGCAGTTACTAACACGAAATATTTCTTCATCAAAAAATTATTTCAGTAGGGATTTTGTCCGTATCGTAGAAAAAACTAAATTATAATCACAACATATCCATTGCTGGCTATAAATTATGTTAGGTAGCAACCAAAAAACAAATACACCTCATCATTCATGCGTGAACATATAAACCAATTCAAAAGCCACATAAAAATATAAAAAAGTACTTCATACGTAACAGCAATGTTAAACGCCGCTCTCAAACCGTTGTTACAACGGTATTCAGTAAGCTGGAGAAAGTCGCTTTCCAATAATGAAATTTTCTAAGTCAACTTCAAAAAACCAATCTTGGAAATTATCAACCAAGTTACTATAAGTACCTACGATTGCGACTCCACTTGCAGAGCTAGGATGTATGGATATATATTCATATATTATATCTTCAGCAAAAGGGGTTATCTTACCTAGTTCAAACCCATACCTATTGTAGGCTGTAGCATTGAGGCTATTACCCCTTCCATACTCCATTACAACTATTAACTCATACTTATTTGAATACACACCATATCCTGTAGTGGGATAATCTATCCTGACCAACGAGTCATCGATATTCCACTTAGTATATTTAAAGTCCCTATCGTTAATAACTTCAACCATAAATATTTTACTACTAAAACCTGTAAAGAGTTAATTTTCAGGTTAACTCCCTAGGCAATATAAAACCCAACTAACTAGAGCACTAGAAAATATTAAAGACATTATTGTATAGTTCTTAATTACCATTCAGAGGTATTTTATAAAAATTGATATGGATGTGTCATTTTATATACTGTAACACATCCAGAGTCTGCCGAAAGTCCCATTACTAGATTGCACTACAATTAGCCATTACTTTATCCATATCTGTACATAAGTTCGTCTATGAGTTCTTTCTCTAAGTTTGTAAATTGCTTTAAATTAAACTCATCCATGTGTACAAGAATTGCTTTTATAGGTATGGCTCGTTTAGTATCTAAAACCATCTGGATCAACTTTATTGCCTCAGGGTCAATGCCTAGCAAATGATTTTCTATCATTTTTTTTGTTTCTGCTCTCAACGTCAAAATATCCATTTTATTCCCCCGGCAGTATATCTATTTCATCTACTTTTATAAATATGTCTTCACCATCGTTTGGCACCAACTGTCTAGCCCCCCCCTTACCATATTGTGGATATGCTTCAGTGAACGGTTCTAAATCAGGACCTTCACCGCCATGGCTATTAGGGACCTTGACTTTAAGTTTACCGGATTCATCAAACAATTGTAACGTATCAAACTTTATCCTAAGTCGCCCATCACTCCATGACCCTGTAGTATCACTAGACGTAACATGCTTCGGCGCCTTTATTTGGAAGGCCTCAGTGACCTGTTCACCAGTATCAAACTTATCAAAACCGAAATATGAAAGCCGTACTTCACCAGTATCCATTGCTTTTTGAGCAAATCTATTTACAGAACCATCATCATTAAGATATCTCATATATCGATATCCGGTGCTTGGCAATGTCGATGCAGGGCCACTTGGGCCAACATAAAAGTCAGGTTTACTCGCACCAACGCTCGGCGGCGCTTCCATCCCCTCCTGATGCTTTTGTTGAACAACATCACTATTATCCGGGCACTGCCCCGGCACATTGCTTAACCCCAGCGGATCCACCCAGCCGGTGGGGTTGGGGGCATACTGGTAGTTGTTGAGTCCACCGGCCAAGCCTATCGGGTCGGGGGTGATAAATCTACCCGTGTCCGGTTGGTAATAACGGTGACGGTTATAGTGCAGCCCGGTCTCGGCATCGTAATATTGCCCCTGGAAACGCAGAGACGTCTCGACCTCTGTCAGCTCCTGTTTCCAGACGTTCCCATAGGCACGATAGCGTACCTGCCAGGCGGTATGACCGTCGTGATGGGTCAGGGCCAAAGGCGTGCCCAGATGGTCCAGCTGATAGTGATAAACCTCGGCCTGCGCCCCCTCTCCTTCCAGCTGTACCAGGGGTTTGAAGCTGCCCGGCTCGTAGATGAAGCTGCGATAAGCGCCGTCGCTGCGGCTCTCGGCGATGAGGTTGTTGGCCTGCCACAGGAACTCGGTCACCTGCTCGTCGGCACCGTCGCTCACTGTCTTGCGAATGCGGCGGCCAAAGACATCGTAGTCGTAACGCACCCGGCGACCATCCGGCAGCTCGGCACCGATCAACTGATGCTGGCAGTCATATTCATAGCGGGTGAGCAGGCGTTGCCCCTTGCCACGGCGCTCGGCGGCCAGCCGGCCGAATTCGTCATAGTCGAAGTGACGATCACCGCTAAACAGCAGCCGGTTGCCCTGAGTGCGCGCCGCCTCGAAGGAGGTGCCCTGGGTCTGGCTCAGCAGGTTGCCAGCCGGGTCGTGCATGAAACGCTCGGTCAGCTCACCGCGCACCTCCAGCAACCTATCCAGCGGATCATAGCGATAGTGTTGCTCCCCTCGTGGATTGCCGGCTGTCACCAGGGCACTGTCGTCCACCTTCAGCAAATTGCCAGAACGGTCGTACCCGTAGCGTCGCTCGCGGGCGACCTGCTGACCGCGCTGCAGGCGCAATGCACTCAGGCGACCCTGCTCGTCGTATTCATACTGCTGGGTCAGCGCCCCCTGGCGGCGGCGCATCTCGAGACCCGCGGCGACCTGGTGGCGCGTCAGCTCAGTGCCGTTGAGATCCACGCCACAGAGGTCGCCATCCTGATACTGGTAGTCGAGGCGATTGCCATCCGGCAACCGCCAGTGCGCAAGCTGCCCCATGGCATCGTGCTGGAAGTAGCTGGATGCCCATCCCTGATGCTCGGCAGTGAGGTTGCCGCCCTTGTCATATTCAAAAGCCAGTGGCCAGGCGCCGTCGTCAACCCGGATAAGCTGGCCATAGGCATCATAGGCAAACTGGATCTCGCGGCCATCAGGCAGCTGTTTGCTGAGCAGCCGCCCCATGGCATCGCGCTCATAGCGGGTGACCAGTTCGGTCTCTTCCTTGCCGTACTCCACCTTCTTGCAAAGATGACCGTTCAGATCGTAGCGATAGGCGATGGTGCGCCCGTCAAAGCCCGTTTCCTGGGCCACCAGTCCGTTGGGGTAATACTGGATGCGGTGCTGCTCGCCGTGCTCGTTCTCAATCTCGCTCAGGAACATCTTGGCGTTGTCGTAGCGGTACTTGAGCGCGCTGCCATCGGGATTGATGCGTCGGCTGAGCAGATGAAGGCGATCGTGGTACTCATAGCGGGTCTCGCGGCCCAGTTCATCCCACTCGGCCGTCACCTTGCCATAGGGGTTGTATTCAAACCGGCGGGTGCCGCCGCCGGGCAGGTGCACCGCCTGCAGGCGATCGGCCCCATCCCACTCGTAACGGGTGATGGCACCACGGGGATCCCGGCGCAGGATCTGGCGGCCCCGCTCGTCATAGCGCCAGCGGGTGAGGCCGCCATCGGCACCCTTCTCCTCGATAAGCTGGCCGAGGCGGTTCCAACCCAGTTCGATGCGGCTGCCATCGGGCTGCGCCACCCAGCTGAGCTTGCCTTGCGCCGTGTAGCCGTAACGGGTCTGGCGGCCGAGAGGGTCCACTCTGGCGGTGACATCCCCCTGTTCGTTGCGCTCGAAGCGCCACTCCCGCTCTCCTTGCACCACCTTGCGAACCCGACCATCCCAGTAGCTGTAGGCGGTTTCACTGCCATCCGGTGCTATTTCCAGTGACAACAACCCCTCATCGTCGTATTGATAACGGGTTTCCCCTCCCAAAGCATCGCGGGACAGTACCTTCTGACCCTGATTGTTGTAGTCAAATTCGGTGATTGCACCGTCCGGATCCTGCTGGCGCACCAGGCGGGCATTGCTGTCATGGCGATAGACTTCGAGGCTGCCATCGGCATTGGCAACCGTCACCTCTCCCTTGTCGTCATCCCAGCCGTAGCTGACATCGAAGCGGGCGACGTCGCTCCAGTGGCGAGTGGCGCGGGCCTGATGTCCCTCCCCTTCCCACTCCCAGAAGAAGCTGGCGCCACCGGCGAGAGTACGCTCGAGGATCACTCCGTCGGGCCGGTAGCGGTAACGCTCCAGCTCACCCACCCCGTTCTCGGCGGCGGCAAGCCGGCCCGACTCGTCGTAGTGATAGCGTTGCAGGATCGATTGTGGCTGCCAGTGCAGGCCATCGAACTGCTGCAACTCGAGGGCGCAGAGGCGATCCCCCTGATAGACGAGGCGCAGGGCCAGGCCCCCCTCGTTCTCCAACCAGCTGGGGCGCCCCTGCTCATCGGTGCGCACCGTCAGCCGATTGCCGTGAGCATCGGAGAGTGCGGTCAGGCGCCCTTCGTTCCCCTGCCAGCGAAAATGCAGGAAGGGCGACCCCGCCTTGGCCAGGATCACCTCGTCATCGCTATCGCCGAGATAGACGGCCGCCGCCGACAAGCGGTTGGTCACCATGGGCATGCTGCCGGACGGCAGTGGTAGCTCGATGGCAAGGGACTCATCATCCCACCAGGTCAGGGTCTCGCCGTGGCGCTCGAGCCGATGGGCCAGGGAGTGACTCCAGCCAGCCCCCATGCCGCAGTCCAGCGCTACCGCCGAGGTACGGTAGAGACGGCCAAAGGTGAAGGGCAGCATGCCCGGCAGTTGGGCGTCCTCCAGTGCCAGCAACTCTTCCCCCGTCACCATGGAAACGGGGCAGCCATTGGTACAGGTCTGGGCTTCGGGCTGATGAGGCTGATCCGATGGTGTCCTGCCTTGCTTGGAGGCATCCGGGGTGTTGTTGACCTGCTTGATCTCGGTATGAGCCTCGAACCTGCGCTTCGCTGCGGTCCCCTGCACCACTTCGGTCGTGGCGCCGCCATCCACCAGCTTGAGATCCGCCTTCTTGGCTGGATTGAGCCGGGCAGCGCCGGCTACCAGCACTTTCTTGGCACTCTGGGCATGCTGAGCCAGATTGTGTTTCTTGGAGAGACTGACCAGTGCACTGACCAGCCTGGTCACCCGATCGCTCTTTCTGGCGACGGTGGCGGCCTTGGCGCCATAGCGCACCGCCAGCCCGGCACCACCGGTCAGAACTACCCCAATGATGACGTCGATAAGCACTGAGGCGATCACCTGGGCACCAAATTCGGTCTGCTCGTCCGGCGGCAGCAACTTGACCCAGCTCACCAGGGCGTAAGCGTAGAGATAGAGCAAGGCCTCGTCTTGCAACACCAGCATGGCGGCCTCCATCTCGGTGGCCCCCGCCCTGGCCATGGCGGCCGCATCAACCCCGAACTCCGCCAGTTTCTTGGCATTGCCCACCGGATCGGCCAACAGATCGTAAATGGTCTTGAGATCGTCCCAGACCCCGACCAGGGCCTTGCCGATACCGCTGGCTGCGGCGAGGGAATGCGCCCCAAAACCGCCCCCGTTCATGGTGTATTTAGCCCAGGCGGCCTTGTGTTCGCTTCCCCACTCCTTGGTGAGCCAGGCGATGAGATCCTGTTGCACGGGGGCATAGGAGGCAAAGAGCCCATCCAAGTCGGCCTTCTTCACATTGGGATAGAAGGTGACGCGATAGGATTTGCCGGGGACCAGTTTGCCCACCTCGGCGATGCCCTTGGCATCCAGGGTTCCTTCCTTGACCACGGACTCGCTGACGAAACGCCCTCGCACCATCTTGCCCGCTTCCACCTTGTAGGGGGTATTGCCGATGGGGATGAAACGCACCGATTCGAACAGATGCACCAGCCGCAGGGTGCCGCTCAGTGGGCACTGGGTGACGACAGACTGTGCCTTTTTGCTGTTTGATGAAGCCGTGACTTTCTTGTCACCCACCTTGATGGTCTGCTCCATGTCCATGCTGAGCAGATCCCCCAGAAAGAAACTCTCGGCATCCTTGCGGTACTCTTTCAGGGCGTTGCGATAATCGGCGATCACCTGGTTGAAGACGGCCTGACCGGCGTTGCTCATGCTTGGACCTCTTGCAGCAGCGCAGCTTCCAGCGCCGGGAATAATTCGGAGTCACTCAAGGCATTGCGCGCGACGAAGCGGGCGACCTTGAGCCGTAGATTGGCCTCGGGGAAGGACCAGTAGAGCTGACCATTCTGATCCGCAAGTTGTTGCATCAGGTTATTGATGAGAGGGGTGGGATCCCGTTTTGCCAACGCGCTCGTCAGCGCCTCAGGCAGGCTCCACCAAGGGAAGGGTTGTGATGCCTTGGCCTCGGACGCGGTCCAATGAAAGCCATGTCCAGCGACCCAGAGTCCGCTCAGTTCCGGCAGCAGGGTAGTGAAACTATCCCCCAGCAGCTCTGCGATGGGCACCAGATAGGCGCCATCCCAGTAACGAAAGAACACCGCCTCCCCCTGATGCCATACCTGGGTCAGCCCCTGCAGATGGGCATAGAGAGTTGCCATGGGCTGTGCCGTCGACAAAATGAACCCCCAGTCACGGGAGTCCGTCGTTGCCGCCCATTCGATAAAGGAGCTACCTCGATCCAGCTCGACCAGATAGGGCATGACGGGGTGCCAATCTTCATAAGGGGTACCAAGATAGAGCCCGCGAGGAGTATGGCGGCCATCCAACCGATAGTAGTGCTGCAAGGGGGCAGCATCGCTCGCTCCCGCCAGTACGGCATAGAGAGGGCACGGATCCTCCGTGGCGATCCACTCGCCCAAGGGGATGGACTCAGATCTCACAAGCACCCTCCTTGCACTTCTCGCACTCTTCGCAGAACGGCGCCGCGCTCTTCATGGTGGCGAGCTGAGCCGGGCTCAGCGGCACCTTGGGAGTCGGGGGAACTGAGACCCCCAGAGGATTGCTCGGCGGTTTACCGCCCCAGCCGGAGCCGGAGCCGGGGCTGCCGCCTGAATTCATCTTGATGGTGGGGCCCACCAGGGTGACGCCGCCGCCATCGACCTTGATAAAGCAGCCGCCGACCTTGACGGTGATTTCGGACCCCGCCTCCAGCACCACCTTGGCACCGGCCTTGACGTGCACCTCTTGCCCCGCCTGGGTGAGCCAGCTTTGACCGAGTTTTTGATGCAGGGAGGCATCCACGGTGAGCGAATAATCAGCCTTGACGTGATCCCGCTTCTCACCATTCACGGTGAGATGGTCGTTGGCCTTGATGCGAGTAATGCGCTCATTGTCGATGTCCCTGTGCTCGTCGTGTTTGATGTGCCAGGCCGCATCGTTTTCAATCAGCAGATTCAGGTCTTTCTGACCGTGGATGTAGATCTCTTCCTTGCCCGCCTGGTCCTCGAGGCGCAGCTCGTTGAAGCCCTCTCCCTGATGGGTCTCGGTGCGCAGCACTGTGCGGGTCTTGTTGGCAGGCAACTCATAGGGCGGTCGGTTGGTGGCGTGATAGGTGCGGCCCGTGATAATCGGCTGGTCCGGATCTCCTTCCAGGAAGCTCACTATCACCTCGTGGCCGATACGCGGGATGGTCATCATGCCGTACTGGCCGCCCGCCCAGCCCTGGCTCACCCGCACCCAGCAGGAGCTCTGATCGTTACTCGAACCGTAGCGGTCCCAGGGGAATTGCAGCTTCACCCGGCCGTGCTCGTCGCAGTAAATTTCCTCCCCTTGTGGCCCCACCACGGTGGCGATCTGCGGGCCGTCCACCATGGGCTTAAAGGGCGCCTGTGGGCTGCCGATGCGCGCGCGCCAGGTGGTGCTGGCCTTCACCACCCCGAATTCGTTGTGATAGACGGTGGGGCCGCTGCCCCCCTCCTCCTCCAGCGCCTGGGGCTGCTGGCCCACGTGGCTGATACGCACGACTTGCCAGTCGGCATTGAGCACGCCGTTCGGGTGTTCGGTCAGAGAGAAATACTGCCCCGGCAACAGGGCCGCGCAATTGGATTTGCCTTGGCCGGTGACGGCGTCATTGCGCAGGGCATCGAGCCGGTGCTGGGCAAACGCCTTGCCGCTCGGGTCCAGCTTGTAGCGACCCGGGGAGTCGAAATGCTGATAGGTATCGCGCTGGTGCTCGAGTTCGGCACCGCGCTGCTTGTGGGAAAGCCCATAGGCCGGGGTCTTGAAGCTGTAGTCCTTGAGCTCCACATCCGACGTTCGCACCGCCTCCCGGTAGTGGAATTGACGCACATAGGGGCCCTGCTCCAGCGAGCGGTTGCCGAGGTTGAAGAAGAGCTCGGGGCCTTGGGTCAATGCGGCGGCATCGTCGGCAAAGACGATGCGATGCTTGCCAGCTTCAAACTCGTGGAAGTAGAAGAGTCCCTCTTCGGCGGCGAGGCGATTCACGAAATCGAGGTCCGTTTCCCGGTACTGGACGCAGTATTCACGCTTCGCGTGTTCATTTTTCAGCGCAAAGGCGTAGTCGGTGATGCCGTGCTCTTGCAAGAGGATGGAGAGGATTTCATCCGGCTTCTGGGCCTGGAAGATGCGCGAATTCTGGCGAAGTCCCAGTCGCCACAGGACGGGCTGCACCAAGAGCTGATAGCGGGTGCGGCGAAAGCCGCTGTCCCCTTGGGCCACGTCACTCACCACCCCGCAGACCCGCCGCTGCAGCTCGCCGTTGTACCAGATGAGCAGCTCGCAGGGCTGGTCCAGCACGGCGCCAAAATCGACGTCAGGCTGGGGGCTCGCCAAATCGAGCCTCAACTGGAAGGGGCCGTTCAGCGCCTCCTCCAGCGCAAACTCGGCCACCACGAAGGTGCTCTCGGGCAGCGCCCCCACCTTGACGGTAAATTGTAATCCTGTGCTGTCTGCCATCGGTGCGCCTCTGCTGTCGGCCCGCATCGCTGCCGGCTGCCTCAAGGTGGGAGAGAGATCCGCCATGGCCGCCACTTTTTCGCCGCCATGGCTACCGCACGCCCCCAAGGCGTGCGTGCAGATCCGTCGTCATGTTCTTTGTTGTGCCCGCTCACGCGGCAAACGGGCAGAAGAAAGCCATGGCATGGGTCAGGGGATGAGGAGTTAAGCAAGCGGGGTTTTGAGCTTCATCAGGCTCTGCGGCACACAAAACAAGGAGCACCCATGGGGTGCTCCTTGCAGGCATCACGCCTCGATCGGCGCGCGCCAGTCGTCCGCACCGGAGGTGCCGGCAACGGTGTGCTCCCAGTCAATCTTTCGATAGGCCAGGGAAACCTGGATCAGCTGGGTGAAGTCAGCCTTCGCCGGATCCTGGCAGTGGGGCATCTGGCAGTCGATGTCGACGATGGTGGCATCGGTCAGCACGGTGCTGAAGAAGTGCTCCTGCTTGCCCTCGACGGAGGTGCGGTACCACTTCAGGGTCACTTTCGGCAGCATCTCGCCGGAGGCCAGGGAGTTGTACATCAGCGGCACAGCCTTGTTCAGGGCCACGGTGAACTTGAACGGCTTGTGGACGCGCTGACCAGCCGGCTGGCCGGATTGCGGATCGGTCGGCACGGTGACGATGTGCTGGAACTCTTGCACCAGCATCTCGTCTTCGTGGCCTTGTACGAAGATGTTGCCGACGGAGTCGGAGGTGAAGGCACCGGCGGTGATGTTGCCCTGGGTTTTACCTTCAATGCTGATATAACATGGAGTTGGCATGGAATTGCTCCTGATTGGTTAAACGGTAATGACACTCAACCGAAACCGTTAGCAGCGTCCATGCCAAACAATTTTACCAATTAAAAACAATGACTTGCCAAAACCCCGCCGTTATCCACCGCAGTAAATATCGCAACACATTGCCCCAAAAACCAAAACAACTACAAAATATTGCATAGGCAGCCTATTCATCCAAAAAAAGAGCAATGAATTGCGCCAGCCAGTTGATAACACCAAATCCGGAGTGTTTGGGATGCCCTGTCGATGCTCATAGCCCCCACTTCGGTGACATGTAGCAGAATGTCCCATCTCATAGGTTCTAGCCCCGTCCCAAGAACCCATTACCCCATAAGCCCCGTATCGGGGAAGAACGGCAATCAGAAAAGGGGTCAGAGAACAGAGAGTCAGCCCGGGGGTAGGCTTTGCAATGTTGGGAATGGATGGCGGTAGGAGTTGGTGCTCCCCTTGCGCACTGACCGGAGGGCTTCAGACAGGCAATTTTACTGCCGCATCAGGCAATAAGAGATGAGAGTTCCGCCGGACTCACACATTCTGGCGCCCTGTGGCCGCTCATCCCGATAAGCGGAGTGGCTCAACGCAAGGAGGCTTGCCCCCCTTCAACATCAGCACAGATAACGTTCGGATAGCAAAAAGCCGCCCCTGAGGGCGGCTTTTCAACCTTGAAGGTGGGAAGGATAGGCTCTCTCCCAGGGGCTCGCGCCTTGGGCAGCCCGGAATGACTGGATTGCCTGTCGAGCCAGGCTCCAAATCCTTCGTCGTCGGATAAGCAAAAGGGCCTGTCTTGCGACAGGCCCTTTTGCTTTATTTGGCGGTGAGGGAGGGATTCGAACCCTCGATACGTTGCCGTATACACACTTTCCAGGCGTGCTCCTTCAGCCACTCGGACACCTCACCAAATTTTCGACCGCTGTTTAACGTGTTCAATCACCACGTCGTTCGCTGCGCTGTTGCGCTGGAACGGGGCGTAATGTAAGGGATAGGTCGGGAGCGGTCAATGCTATTTTTCACCTTTTGCAGTCAACTGCTCAATTACCGAGCCAAGTGACCAAAAAGATGCCGTTTCCTATCCCTTTCACTCAATTTTCAGCCACTTCGTGCAAGGGTTCCCCTCTGAGAGCGTCTTCCAGCGAACCGTAAAACTCCAGCTCCCCCGGGATGGGGCGCACCTTGGCTCGTGCCAGAGTCTTGAGAGGCTGGAACTGCAATTCCGCCACCCGCACCCGTACTCCGGCCTTGGCCATCCGCTTGGCAAATTGCTGGAAGGCGGACAAGCCACCCGCATCCAGGATGGAGACCGCCTCCATCTGCAGCACCAGCGTCCTGTGATCCTTCACCTGGGCCAGCAGTTCGCCGAAGACCCGCTCCGCCGCCGCGAAGAACAGGGGGCCGTTGATCTTGTAGACCAGGGTTCCGCTCTGTACCTCGCCGGCGTAGCGCTTGTGCTCGGCCAGGTTGTGCAGCCGGGTCATCTTGGCGATTTCGCGCATAAATAGCAGGGACGCCAGGATCACCCCGAAGGTGATGGCGATGACCATGTCGAAGATGACGGTGAGCGACAGACAGACCAGCAGCACCAGCACGTCGGAGCGCGGGGCGCGGCGGATGAGATCCACCACCTTGTGGGCTTCGCTCATGTTCCAGGCCACCAGCAGCAGCAGGGCCGCCATGGCGGACAGCGGCAGCCAGGAGAGCCAGGGGGCCAGTACCAAAATGGCGGCCAGCACCACCAGCGCATGGATGATGCCGGAGATGGGCGAGGTGGCACCGGCCCGCACGTTGGCGGCGGAGCGGGCAATCGCCGCCGTCGCCGTGATCCCGCCGAAGAAGGGGGCCAGGATGTTGCCAAGCCCCTGCCCCACCAGTTCACCGTTGGAGCTGTGCTTGCGCCCCGTCATGCCATCCAGCACCACGGCGCAGAGCAGGGTTTCGATGGCGCCCAGCATGGCCATGGAGAAGGCGGCGGGCAGCAAGCGCTCGATGGCCGCCAGATCCCAGACCACCGGGGCACCGTCCGGTCCTGGCAATGACCAGGGCATCATCAGGGTTGGCGCTATGGGGGGGATCCCCATCCCCTGGGTGCCATCGGCCAGGGTATAGCTGAACTTGCTGCCGATGGTCGCCACCTCGATACCCATGGTGTGCAGGCCAAAGCCAAGCCCCACCCCCACCAGCACGGCGGGCAGATGGCCCGGTACCGGCAGTCGCAACCGGGGCCAGAGCAGCAGTACTGCCAGGGTCGCCACCCCCACCAGGGTATCCCCCCACTGCCAGCTTGGCAGGGCCTGAGCCAGGGCCTCGACCTTGCCGATATAGGTCTCCGGCATCTCGGCAACGTGCAGACCGAAGAAGTCCTTGATCTGCAAGGTGGCGATGACGATGGCGATCCCGCCGGTAAAGCCCAGCGTCACTGAAGGAGGAATGTACTCGATGAGGCGGCCGAGTCTGGCCATCCCCATGGCGACCAGGAAGAAACCGGAGAGCAGGGTCGCCATCAGCAGGCCCCCTACCCCAAACTGCTGGGCCACCGGGTAGAGGATCACCACGAAGGCCGCGGTCGGCCCCGAGATGGAGAAGCGCGATCCCCCGGTCACCGCGATGACGATACCGGCGATGATGGCGGTATAGAGGCCATGCTGGGGCGGCACGCCGCTGGCGATGGCCAGCGCCATGGCGAGCGGAATGGCGATGATGCCCACCGTGATGCCGGCGATGAGGTCGCGGCCGAAACGGGCGGCGCTATAGGGTTCGTCGATACAGGATTGGCGCAATGCGATAGCCAGCTTCACGCCTTGTAAGGAAGCTTGATTGTGCATGTATTGAGTAATACCAGAAGGAGGAGACAAAGGCCGGCGTGACCCGGCACCCGATCATCATCAAGGGCCGGCAGAGCTGTCGACGCGGCGATGGTATCGAGGGCAACCATACCCGAGACGGCGCCATATTTCGATGGGCAGGATCAAGAAATGGCCATTAGCCCGCATTATTGCCGTGGATAAGCATCAAATCGCCGATCTTTATCGCCTATTGCGCCAAGAGATCATGAAAAGAACCGATCGCCGACCGGCCATCGTCCTTACCCTGCGGCAACGACCTCATCTCCAGCTTTGATGAGATCGCCCACCCCTTGCACCGGATCGCCCGCAGGTCGGAACCCGATGGCAGGCAAGATGCCCCTCTCCCTTCCAAGCTGCTGATTGTGCTGAAAATAGTCCATGGCGACCAAGTTTTGGACAAACAGGCCGAAAACCCCTTTCTTGCCCGGGGTTACGGGTTGACACCCGGCCGAGAGGCCATTAATATCCGCACCGTCTCGACGAGACAGGCAATTCCTCCTTAGTTCAGTCGGTAGAACGGCGGACTGTTAATCCGTATGTCACTGGTTCAAGTCCAGTAGGAGGAGCCAATTCCCTCGTAGTTCAGTCGGTAGAACGGCGGACTGTTAATCCGTATGTCACAGGTTCAAGTCCTGTCGAGGGAGCCATCTTCTAAAGCCCAGCCTTTTGGCTGGGTTTTTTCGTAGCTGCGTCTTCATGGCGGGCTGACGCAGCCAGACGATCCTGCCCTGATGTTGGACAGCCCTACAGGCGGAATCGACGCACTGTCGCATTGAGATTGACGACGACTTTGTGCATCTGCTCCGCCTCCTCCGCGGCGTCGTGCGAGGCGGCTTCGTTTTGAACAATCATGCGGGAAACTTCATCGACACTGGCCGCAATTTCGTTACTGGCCAGACTCTGCTCGTCCAGTGCACGGGTGATGAACTCAGTCACACGCTCCACTTCGCTGGTGGTGCTGGCAATACGCTGCATCGCCTCGCTGGCATAGCGGGCCAGTTCGGTACTGCCTTGCGCCTCACTTTGGGCCTGCTCCACCCTTAGCACTGTCGCACCCGCGCTGTCGCGCACGGCGCCGAGGGTGCGGGCTATCTCCTTGGTGGACTCGCCGGTACGCATCGCCAGCGTGCGCACCTCATCGGCCACCACGGCAAATCCGCGCCCCTGTTCACCGGCGCGAGCGGCTTCGATGGCCGCATTGAGTGCCAGCAGATTGGTCTGCTTGGCCACTTCATCGATGACCGCTACCACGTTGACAATGTTTTCGCTTTGGCTGGACAGGGTCTCAATCATATTGGCACTTTGCGCCACTTCGCTGGCGACCCGGCTGATCCGCTCGGCCATCTCGGCAATGATCCGGTTGCCTTCGCGAGACTCGTGAGCGCAGTGATCGGTGGTTGATTGTGCCTCTTTGGCGTGCTCGGCAATCTGGCCAATACTGGCCGCCATCTGCTCAAGCGCCGCCGCCATGGTATGGGTAGCATGGGTCTGGCGCTCGGAGCCGCTGGCAATCTGGCGCGAGGTGATGTTAAAGCGCTCGGCGCAGGCAGACACTTCGCTGGCCTCTTGCTGCACATCCTCGACCAATTGACGCAGCACACCTTGCATCCGCTGCATGGCGCCCAGCACACTGTCGGTCGGTGCCTGCTTGCCAAGCTGAAGACCCAGATCGCCGTCGGCAATGGCGCGGGCCAATTTGACGGCATCGGCCGGCTCCCCGCCGAGCGGGTTGAGCACCAGGCGTTGCAACAAGCTGAGCAGTACGATCAGGACGATGACAGCAAGGGCAATGCCGCCACCGATGATGGTGATGGCCCGCTCATGAGCCACCGCATCGATTTCCGCACGCGGGTAGCCGGCAATCACCCGAAAGCCCCACTGGTTGAACGGCTGCTCGGTCCACTCCCACGTGGTGTCACGCGTCTGGATCAAGGCGCTGATGTCGTCGGGTGAACGCCCTTGCGAGGCAAAGCGAAGCCTGCCCTTATCGTCGAGCACGGCGACAAACCCGGTGTCGGCCAACTTGATGCGGCTGGCGGCATGGGCCAACGGAGTCAAGTCAACCAGATAGCCGACGTACCAGATCCCGATGGTTTGGCCACCGGCATCGTGAAGCGGCTCATAACCGGTGAGGTAGGGGTTGCCAAGAATATCCACCTGACCATAAAACGGCAGGTTCTGTTTGATGGCGGCAATGGCGCGGCCATTGGGATCCAGTGGCGATCCCGTCGCACGAACCCCCTCTTTTTTGACCGTGGTGCTCACCCGGATAAAGTCGTCGCCGCTGCGGCTGAACAGGGTGGCAGTCCCCCCCATCAACGCGCTGACGCCATCAACCAACTCACTCTCGTTGGCTTGTGGTCGTTGGCCAAGCAGCAACTGGGGAACTTGGCGATCTTTGACCGTCACCATGGCCCCCTGGCTTGCCTGACCGAGTGCGGTACTGCGCTCTTTGAGCAGTCGCATGGAGGCGTCCACCCGCTGACTGATCTGGCCATCAAGCAGACTCATCTGATCGAGCAACCCGGTGACGGCATTGTTCGCATCGCTATTCGCCACCTGGTGCAATTGCTTCTGATCGCTCCAGGCCAGCAGCAACACGCTACCGATCAGAATGGGCAACAACAGGCTGGCAATGGTCAGGGTGATTCGACCACGCAAGGTTTTCAGCATCATGCTTCTCTCTTTTTGAACAACTGCGCAGGGTTGTGTGCTGGCTGGTATCAATCAGCCAGTGATGTTCCTATCCTCAAGCCGTCACATCCTAGCTGATTGTTTTCCGAACACAACATGTCATTCACTAATTATGCAATTTGCTTTTCATTTGAAACTCGCCTGTAACCTTGTGTTTAACAGGGTTTATGGCGCTTTCAATAGAACATAAGAAATGCATAAATGATGGAATATTCAGACCGCATTTGAGTCTTCCACCAGGTGGGCTGTGGATGAAACAGTGAAGAAGCCGTCTTGAGCGGCTGTGTCGAGAGAGATGCGAAGAGACATGCGGGAGAGACAATCGTCCGAGGCTCGTCACCGTTGACTGGCAAGCCCGCCTGAGATGACCCGCTTGTGCACGCCTCCCCTGATACTGTTCCCGCCAGCGTAGTGCAGGGTCTGCCGACATCGGCACCACTAGGATGCTCAACGTGCCTCGAGTCATCGGAGCATGGCCGCGACCTCGGCTAATGAGCCCTTTAAAAGGGAGATTTATCGGGCAATTGACGATATATACAACCGACAAATTAAAGATAATCAATATAAACAACCGTTAATGGTGGGGTTGGTGATACATCATTCCATGCAGGGTCTGGACACCAGCATCTGATCATTCCGCATGGTGGGATCTTCTCCGCCCCCTTGCACAAACTCGTTCACTTGCCTTCACCTGGCATGTCGCACCTGCTCGCTGGCTGTCTGCTGACACCGTCTCCCGATGACTGGTGAACCAAAAGGCCTCTGGTGGACAATTGATATAGAGGACGCCACCCGAGGATGCACGACCGGGTGATGCGTCGGCGCCCAGCCCTGCCAGCCATTTTGTCATGGTGACTGCCCAAGCCCGCCGATACACGCCATAATCAGCGCAATTTCAATTCGTTAAGGAGTCTGCATGCGCCGCTTCAACTTCATGCTCAACGGCAGCCGGCTGATGATGTTTCCCTTTTACGTGGCCATTCTGGTCTGCGTTGCCCTGCTGATGGTGAAGTTCGCCATGCAGCTCTATGTGCTGTGCCGCGACATCATCGAGATCCCCTATATGGACCTCATCACCGGTGTGCTGACCCTGGTGGACTTCGTGCTGGTGGCGCAGATGCTGATCCTGGTGGCGGTCTGCGGCTTCGTGCAGTTCATCCAGACCCAGGAGCAGCGCGAGGCCCTCGGCGACAACTGGCTCAGCAAGATAAACTTTGCCTCCCTGAAGCTCATCGTCATCAACTCCCTGGTGACCATCGCGGGCATAGAGGTGCTCAAGGCCTTCCTGGAAGACGGGGTCGGCAACGAAGTGGAGATGAAATGGTCGGTCATCGTCTTCCTCGCCTTCTCCGCCGCGGCCCTCATCTATGCGGTCACCGAGCGGCTGGCGGATCATAAATAGCCACCCTTTTCATTCAGGGTTTATTCATCAAGAGCGAAATTGATAACTCTTTTCATTACGGTTACCCCAAGGTAGACTTGCTCACCCGGGTTGAATGCCCGGGTGCTGGAGCCTGTATGACAAGCCTTTCTCTCTCACCACGACACTTCTGGCGATGGCTGGCCTATCACCATCAGGCCGCCGAAGGCAGCCTCTACCTGATGTTTTTCTCCGGTCTGCTGCTGTGGGAGCCCCTGACCCCCGTCTGGTCTCTGGCGCGCTGGAACCTGTTCCTCCATGTCATGCTCTCCCTCTCCCTCTTCCCCCTGCTGTTTGGCGCTTTCTGGCTCTCTCATCGCCGTCTGCTGCGCCACAGTCGCAAGCCGTTTTTGCGCACCACGGGCCAGATCATCGAAGCCCTGCTGCTGGTCTGCCTCGGCAGCGGTCTGGTGCTGGTATTGCACGGCACACCGGGGGACAGTCTCGGCAACCTGGCGAGCTGGGCCCACTGGCTCAGCGCCCTGGCACTCACTCCCCTGGTCTTGCGCCACGCCTGGCGCTGGACCCTGCTCAAGTGGCGTCCCTGAGCCATGATGAAGTGGCTTCTCCCCTGCCTGCTCATCGTCACCTCCCTGCTGGCGCAGGCCCAGCAGATGGGCTCATCCCTGCAGGCCTATGACGAGGGCAAGGCACCACGCTTGTTGAGCGCCAACCAGAGCGGCGGCTCCGTGACCCTGATCGAGCGAGACAGCGGCAAGCGGATCAAGGAGGCTCGCCTTGGCGGCGACCTGCGCCAGCTGGCACGCGCCGATGACGGCACCCTGCTGGTCACCGACTACAACGGTGATCGCCTGCTGCTGCTGGATGAGGATCTCGACCTCAGGAAGATCATCCCCACAGGCCACAGACCCTACGGCGTCATCTTCGATCCCAAGCGGCGCTGGTTCTGGATCACCCTGTTCGAGTCGGCGCGCCTGCAGGCCTATGACGAGGATGGCGATCTGCAGCTGGATCTCCCGACCGCCGAGACCCCGCGCGGGCTGGCGCTCACCGATGACGACCGCCTGCTGCTGACCCACGCCATGACGGGCCAGCTCGCCATCTATGACCTGAAAAAACTGGGCAAGGCGCCCACGGCAGCGGCCATTGAAAAACCCAGGCTCATCACCCTGGCCGAGACCCACAGCGCCACGCCAAGCGACTCCCAGGGGCTGCCGCGTCTGCTCGATGGCATCAGCCTCTCTCCCGATGGCAGCGAGGCCTGGTTGCCCCATGTGCTGTGGAGCTTCGACCACCCCTTCCAGTTCCAGAGCACCGTTTTCCCGGCGGTCTCCATCGTCGATCTCGGCAGCGAAACCGAGCGAGTGGATGAGCGCAAGCAGCTGTTCCTGCAGATCAACCTGCCCAACGTCGGCAACCGCAGCCAGATTGTCTCAAACCCCTTCGCCGCCCGCTTCGCCGCCGACGGCAAGCGGGTCTACCTGACCCTGGCGGGCTCGGAAGATCTGTTGGTGTTCGATCTCTCTCGCAGCGGCAAGCAGAACAGCAACCGCCACAGACGGAAAAAATTCCAGGGGGGCGCCAAGGCGACCCAGCTGCTGCGCCACCTGCCGGGTCAGAACCCTCAGGATCTGCTCATCGACGGCGATCACATCCTGGTGCACAACGCCATGGGCCAGGATCTGACCCGCCTCTCGGCTGGCGGCAGTGGCCCCTTCGCCCGGGTGACGGTAGACAGTCCCCATTTCGCCAAACTGGTGGCGTCCGACCCCCGCCCTGCCCCCCTCATTCGCGGCGAGCGGCTGTTCAATCTTGGCAACACGCTCGGCAGCAGCAGTGCCAACGGCCGCTTCCCCATGGCGGGGGACAACTGGATGAGCTGCAACTCCTGCCACCTGGACGGGTTCAACTTCACCAACAAGTTCCTGATGCAGGCTCACCGCCAGAAGAGCCGGGACAATGCCATCAACGGTCACGCCAACCTCGCCAACATGGTGGCGGGGGATTTTGTCGGCGAGTACCTGCGCATGATCCAGCAGACCCAGGGCGGCATGGGCCATGATGGCCGCGACGGCGCCGAACCGGTAGACCCCGCCAGGCCCCAGCCCGAGGTCAAGGCCATGATGGAGGATTTGCACGCCTTCGTGACCGCCGATGGCAACCTGCCCTATCTCGCCAACTGGCTGCGTCTCGACGCGCCGCGCACGGATCCGGCCAAGGCCCCCGTCACCCATCCGAAGGAGTGGCTCAACTCCGCCTCCTGCCAGAACTGCCATCAACAGGCGTTTGCGGACTGGAGCGACAGCAACCATCGGCTGATGGGCAACTCTCACCCCTACTACAAGGCGGTGCAGGCACTTGCCCGCGAGACCGAGGGGGAAGCCTTCGGCCAGTGGTGTCAGGGCTGTCACATGCCCCAGCAGGTGCTGACCGGTCAGACCGATCTGCCCAAGGGCTCCCACATGCTGGAGCGAGGGGGCGCGTCCCTCATCAAGGCCCACCAGGCGGGGGAACCGGTGGTGGAAGAGGGCACCGGCTGCCTGCTCTGCCATCGCATCACCCGGCTGGAGGACGCCGGCGGCAACAGCGCCTTCACCGTGAACTTGAAAGATCGCGAGAGCTATGTGTTCGAGGATGCCCCCGGCGGCAGCGCGCGCCACTGGCTGGCTGAGCGCCAGATCAACGCCCGCCCGGCCATGCACAAGGCCTCCTATCAGAAGGATTTCTACCAGGACGCGGCCCTGTGCAAGTCCTGTCACAACGAATTCGCCCCGGGCACGGGCGCCAACATCGTCAACACCTGGGATGAGTGGCAGAATTCGAGCTTTGCCACATCAGCAGATCCGGCGACGCGGCGCACCTGCATCGACTGCCACATGAATCCGGAGCCCGGCAATGACGGCGCCCCCGTGGCGGGTCGCTCCACCGAAAACGGCCCCCTGAAGGCACGCCTCTATCGCCACAATTTCACCGGTGCCCAGCACCAGCTGGTGGGACTGCGCAATTCAGAACTCGAACAGGAGAGCCTGGCGCTGCTCAAATCCAGCGCAACCCTCTCCGCCCGTATCGACGCGCAGCATGGACAACCGACGCTGGTGGTACGGGTCGCCAACACCGGCGCCGGTCACGCCCTGCCCACCGGCGTCGCCGATTTCCGCGAGCTCTGGCTGGAACTGACCCTCACCGATGCCAGTGGCCAGGTGGTGCTGCAAAGCGGCCAGCCGGTCAATGGCGCCGTCCCTGAAGATGCGCGGCTGTTCAGGAAGGTGTTCGGCGATGCGCAAGGCAAGCCGGTGGGTCTCAAGTTCTGGCGCTACGCCAAGCTCCTGGAAGACACCCGCATTCCGGCCGATGGCTGGCGTGACGAAACCTGGCCGCTGCCGGCGGATGCCAAGGGGCCCTTTAGCGCCGACATCAAACTCAATTTCAGAACTTATCCCAAATGGGTCAACGACATAGTGCGCAAAGGCGAACCGGATCTGCCAGAGCCCCCCATCGTGACCCTCAACCACCTGCAACTGCGGGATCTGCCATCGGCAGCCCCGTCGTCGCAGGCCCGAACCACCCTACATGCCCTCAACCTGGAGCCACATCCCTGATGTTCGCAAGTTTCCTCATTACCCTGCGTGAGGGGCTGGAAGCCTTCCTGCTGGTCGGCATCTGCCTCTCCTACCTCGCCAAGCTGGGGGCGAGCCGTTACAACAAACTCATCTATCTGGGTGTCGTATTGGGCCTCATTGCCTCCTTGGGGGTGGCCTTCCTGTTCCAGGTGGTGGTCAGCCAGTTCGAGAGCGAGCGCTACAACCATCTATTGATGGCGGGGATCCTTATCTTCGCCACCCTGGTGCTCACCTACATGGCGGTCTGGATGCAAAAGCAGGGCAAGTCCCACGTGGGGGCCATGACGGCGCGCATCGATGCGGCCATCGACGGCGGCAACCTGTTTGGTCTGGTGCTGCTCGCCTTTCTGGCGGTGATGCGTGAAGGCTTCGAGACCGTGCTCTTCTTCTCGGCCCTGCTCTACTCGGGGCAAGGGGTGAGCCTGCATGAGGGGCTCGTCGGTGCTCTGGCCGGGCTGGCCCTCTCCATGGTGCTGGTGTGGGGGCTGCTGCGCTCCACCCGCAAGGTGGCCCTGGCCCCCTTCTTCCGCTGGACCGGCCTGCTCATCATCATCATCGCCGCCGGTCTGCTCTCCTCTGCCATCAACATGTTGCAGGCGGCGGGGGTCATCACCCTCTGGACCACGCCCGTGTTCAACATCAGTCACATTCTCGACGACAGGGGCGTGTTCGGCACCTTCCTGCGGGCCCTGTTCGGCTACAATGCCTCCCCGGCCGGCCTGCAACTGGCGACCTGGCTGGCCTATCTGGCGGTCTTCGTGACCATCTGGTATCGCAACTACCAACCCAAACCGAGCCAGATCAAACAGGGGTAATTCCTTTTTCAGTCACGGGGCCTGCGGGCCCCCTTTTCTCCTTGAGCCGTGGATAGAGATTGATGGGCGATAACAGCAGTAAGAAGATTGCCGTGCTGGGCGCGGGGCCTGCCGGTCTGATGGCCGCCTGGCGCCTGCGCAGTGCGGGCTTTGCGGTCACCCTGTTCGAACAGGAGGTCGTGGTCGGGGGCATGTGCGCCACCCAACGCTTCGCGGGCCGGGATGGAGACTACCGCTTCGACTACGGCGGCCACCGCTTCATCACCAAGAACCCCGAACTGCTCGCCTTCATCGACGAGCTGATGGGGGACGATTTGCTGCACGCGGAGCGCAAGAGCGTCATCCGCTTCGGCGGTCGCACCTACGACTACCCCCTCAACCTGCCGAACCTGCTCAAGACCGCGCCCCTCTCCCTGATGGCGGGGGCGGTGAAGGATCTGCTGCTGCTCCCCTTCGCCAGGAAGCCCGCCGATTTTGCCAAGGCGAGCTTTGCCGAGTGGATCCAGAGCCATTTCGGCCGCACCCTCTATCGCCAGTTCTTCGAGGGCTACACGGCCAAGCTGTGGGGTATCAACCCGGACAGGCTCTCCGCCGACTGGGCCGGCCAGCGCATCAGTCTCATCGATTTGAAAGACGTGGCCCGCCGCCTGCTGCCAAGGCGCAAGGGCAACCTCTCGGTGCGCACCTATGCCCGCAAGTACCGCTACCCCAAATACGGCTTCGGCCAGATCTTCACCACCCTGGGTGAGCGGCTGATAGCAGAAGGGGTCGAGCTCAGGACGGGGGCCACCATCACCCGCCTCGCCGAGGCTGATGGCCGCATCCAGCGGGTGCACTGGCAACAGGATGGCAGCGAGCATGAGGAGCACTTTGAGCAGGTGATCTCTACCCTGCCCCTGCCGCTCACCTGTGCGCACCTCGGCCTGCCCTGCTCCCTGCACTACCGCGCCCTGCGCTTTATCAACATGCCGCTCAACCAAGAGAACCTGTCAGACAACACCTGGCAATACCTCTCGGATCCGCACATCCTCGCCACCCGCTTGCAGGAGCCGCGTCGGCGCAGCCCCTTCATGGCTCCTGCGGGCAAGACCTCGGTCATGCTGGAGGTGCCCTGCAATCCGGGGGATGCCACCTGGCAGGCCCCCCTTGCCACCCTGCGCGAGCGGGTCAGCCAGGATCTGGCGAGCCTCGGCGTCGATACCGCCAGGCTCGGGGATGAGACCTTTGAGGCCCGCAGCGAATATGCCTACCCCCTGATGGATCTCGGTTATCAGGAGCGGCGGGATGCCGCCATCCAGCAGCTCATGCCGATTGGCAACCTCATCATGAGCGGCCGCCAGGGGACCTTCCGCTACATCTTCACCGACACCGCCATGGAGATGGGGTTGATGGCCGCGGACATGGTGATCGACGGGGTGGACAGACGGCACGCCATCTTCAATCATCGCAACGAAAATACCGTGATCGAGACCCAGAGCGTGGCCTGACATGGCGGCAAATGAAGAGGACAGACGCCTTGTCACCTTCAACCACCGCAACGAAAATACCGTGATCGAGACCCAGAGCGTGGCCTGACATGGCGGAAGATGAAGCGAACAGACGCCTTGTCACCTTCAACCACCGCAACGAAAACACCGTGATCGAAACCCGGAGCGTGGCCTGACACAACGCTCGATAAAGGAGAACTGGATGATCTTTCGCAGCACACTTGTCGCCCTTTTGTTGCTGACCACCATGGGTCAGGCTCAGGCCTACTCCTATGCGGCGGCGGGCAAGGAGCCTCTGATCGACGCCCGCGAACAGTTGCTGACTGCCGCGAGCGAAGGCCAGGATGCCAGCGCCGTGCTGGCCGGCCTCAGCGAGGAGCTCGGCTACCTCGAGCAGCATCACAAGGTGGTGCTGCAGGCACCGCTCGCCGAGGCCATCAAGGCCAAGGACGTGGCGGCCACCCAGACCCTGCTCAACCGCGCCTACAAGGCCGAGATTGAACGCCGTCTCGAGGGCGCCGGCCAGAACCTGGGCGACTACCAGACTGCCAAGGTGCTGGTGGTCAAGAGCAAGCGCTTCCTGGACTTGATCCTCCCGGCCTTGAGTGAAACGGACCGCAAGGCCGCCGATGGGGCGCTGGCCAAGGTGCTGGAGGCCATCGGCAACCCCGGGGTGTTCGGGGTGGGCGCCAAGACAGCCGATCCCGAGGCCTTCAAGGCCGCCGAGCAGGCGCTGATGACCGTGCTGGCTCCCCTCTGATCGCCGTCCGTCGATAAGTGAGCAAGGATGCCGATTTGCCCCCTTCTCCCCCGGCGGGAGAAGGGTTGGAGATGAGGAAGACGCCCCGACCTTGGGAGCCCCCGCACTCGGCCTCCATCTGGCTGCTGCTCCTGCTGCAAGGGGTCTGGATGGGCTGGCTGTTTGCCTTCCCGGTGGCGCTCGATTCCGACGATGCCCTGAACTTCGCCCACGGGGTGGCGCGTTTCAGCGTGCTGGAGTTCTCCCCCCATTTTCCCGGCTACCCCGCCTTTATCTGGCTGGCCAGGCTGATCAACCTGCTGGCCGACGATCCCGCCAGCGCGGTGCACTGGGCCAGTCTGCTCGGCAGCGCCCTCATTCCCCCATTGTCGGCCTGGCTGGCGGCGCGACTCTGGCAGCGTCCCGCCTTGCTGGCGCCACTCTGGCTCGGCGTCATGGCACTGCCGCTCACCCCGACCCTGGCACTCTCCGGCCTCTCCGACGGACCGGCGCTGGCCGCCTGGCTCGCAGCCCTGCTGGCACTGCAATACCGCAAGCTGGCCCTGGCAGGTCTATTGGTGGGGCTCTTGCTGGCCCTTCGCCCGTCTTATTTGGTGCTGGCCCTGCTGCCACTCTGGCTGGGATGGCAACACAGGGGGCAGCGGCCAGCCTTCCTCGCGCCCATCGCCCTGGTGGGGCTCGCCTGCCTGCTGTTCGTCTGGCAGGCGGATGGCTGGGCCTATTTTGCCGAGGGGCGGCGCTTTACCGACGGTCACTTCACCCTCTGGGGCAACACGGCGGCCGCCCACGGTTCCAGGCTGCTGAGCTGGGGCCAAACCCTGAACAACCAGCTCAGCCCGCTCTGGCCGTTCTTGATGGGGCTGCTGATCTGGCCGCTCTGGTCCAAGACCTGGCCAACACGGCTCGACAGAAGCTGGTTCCTCGGCTGGCTGGCCCTTCTGCTCTGGACCCTGCTCGGCCAGAATCCGGACAACCCCCGCCATCTGGCCCCTCTCACCTACCTCGGGCTGATCCTGCTCTCAGGCTGGCTGCCTGCGGCGAAACGTGTCGTGAATACCGCCATGCTGGGGGCCCTCGTGCTGTTTATCGCCACCCTGACGCCGCCTCGTCTGCCCGCGATGGCGCGGGCGACACTGGTCGCCGAGCAGCACTGCCCGGCCCTGGTGACCCAGTGGGGCGTGCGCCTGCTGCGCGAGACCACTCCGCTGCCCGTCACCGATGGCTGGTACAGCGGGGATGCCCGTCTTGCCCAGCACCTGGGCGCCTGTCGCCTGAGTCGCCGCCCTCTGGCCGCCGATGCCCTGCCCTACCCCTTTGAAGCGAGCTGGTTTGCCCCCCGCTTTGGCGCCGAACCCGGCCTCTGGCTCGCCATACCACGCAAGCCGTGAATAGCCCCTCCCACCATATGGGGATGGTAGACCCTATAGGCTCCCTCACTCGACTCGACTAAACTCACTGCGCATTCGCCAAGGGAGTGGTTGACGATGAAGGGAACAAGGGAGTGGGCGCTCGCCCTGCCGGTGTTGCTGGTTGCCTGTGCACTCTTGCTGCTGCCACTCTGGCAACAGGGGGGGACCCAGGGGCACGATCTCTTCCACCACCTGCTCTCCGGCCACTACTTTGCCAAGCAGCTCTGGCAGGGGGAGCTCTATCCCCGCTGGCTGATGGCCATGAACGGCGGCTTCGGCAGCCCCACCTTCTTCTTCTACCCGCCGCTCCCCTATTACGTCAGCGCCCTCTTTGCCGGCCCCGCCGCCCTGCCCCATCAGGCGGTCTACCCCCTGCTCGCCAGCGCCAGCGTGGCATTGCTGCTCTCCGGCGTCTTTGCCTATCTCTGGCTGCGCAGCTTCACCGCCCCCGGCCGGGCGCTCGCGGTCAGCCTGCTCTACCTGGCCCTGCCCTATCACCTGGCCATGGATCTCTACGCCCGCTTCGCGCTGGCCGAATTCTGGGCCTTCGTCTGGGCCCCGCTCATCTTGCTTGGGCAGGATCTCGCCACCCGGCGCCTGCGCGGTGGTTTGCCCCTGCTGACGCTGGCCCTGGCGCTGCTGGCCTATTCCCACCTGCCCAGCCTGCTGTTGATGCTGGGGCTCATTAGCCTGCGCGCCCTCTGGCACTCCTGGCGGGGCCACTCCCTCGTCCCCTGCGGGCTCACTCTGGGCGCCATCCTGCTCGGGCTCACCATGGCGGGCGCCCTGCTGCTGCCCGCCCTGCTGGATCAGGGGGCCATCTCCATGGAGCTGATGCGTGGCGGCATGTTCGACTTTCGGCGCAACTTTTTGGATCGCCTGCCCACGGGGCTGGATGACTGGCGCTTTCGCGGCCACCTCGCCTGGCAGAGCGTGCTGACCATGGCCCTGCTGCTGCTGGCCTGGGCCGCCACCCGCGAGCCCTATCACCCCGAGCTGCTCTGCTGGGGCGCCATCGGCGTGGCCGCCTTCCTGATGATGCTGCCCCCAAGTCAACCCCTCTGGCAGCTGTTGCCCCCCTTGCAGCGGGTACAGTTTCCCTGGCGGCTGAACCTCATCCTCACCCTGGCGACGGTGGCCGTGGTGGCCCTCGGCACCCCGGCCCAGCGTCATTGGCAAGGGCTATGGTGGGGCCTGCTGCTGCTGACCCTCATCAGCGCCTTCCTTTATGTGCGCCACGCCCCCCTCACCCAGGCACCGGATCGCTTCGCCATCGGCGCCGAATTCGACAGCAAGCGCAGCGCCCGGGAGTACAGACCCAGGCAGGTGCCAGGAGGCCTGTTCGCCCCCAGCCTGCTCGCCTGGAAGGAGGAGTTCCTGCCCCCGATCAGCACGGATCAAGCGGGGGCCAGCTGGGAGGTACTGACCTGGCAACCCCGCAGGATCGTGCTGGCGGTGAGCGCCAGCGCCCCCACTAGGCTGGTGCTGCACCAATACGACTACCCCGGCTGGCAGGCCAGACTGGACGACGCCCTGGCCCTCACGGTCAGCGCCAATCACCAGGGATTGTTGCAGGTGTGGGTGCCGGCGGGCCGCCATCAACTCAGCCTGACCCTTGAGGCCCGCTGGCCGGAGCGTATCGGCAACGGCCTCGCCCTGGGGGGACTGCTTGTCTGGCTTGTGCTCGCCACCCGCGCCGCCCGCCGTCAGCCCCAGGCGGCAATCCCTCAGGGCCTGGGCTAGCAGGGCTCCCCACAGGGCGCCGTCATGGCGCCGTCATGGCGCCCTGATTCAACAGCCAAACGGCCCCGCCCCAGCGCAGGTTAAGTCTGTTCCGAGGTGCCAAAGCTGATAGACTCAACACTGCCCTTTGCCGCCTTCCCCACGACACGGATAGCCTATGCCTCAAGCCTCGACCCTTTCACCCCGTTTCCTCTTCATCCTGCTCGGCGCCCTGGCGGGTCTCACGCCGCTCGCGGTCGACATGTATCTGCCCGCCATCCCGAGCATCGCCCGGGACTTGGCCAGCACCATCGACGGGGCCCAGCTCACCATCAGTGCCTTCCTTGGCGGCTTTGCCATCGGCCAGCTGTTTTACGGACCGCTCGCCGACAGCTTCGGCCGCAAGCCGGTGATCCTGGCGGGACTCTCCATGTTTGCCATCGCCTCCGTGGGCTGCGCCATGGCGGACTCCCTGCCGGAGCTGCTGGCCTGGCGCATGCTGCAGGCCGGCGCCGGGGGCCCCCGCCCCCCCGGGGGGCGTGGCCCGGCGGGGGGCGGGGTTGTTAAAAAAAAG